>CAYOHF010000067.1:0-17911 GCA_964403695.1 uncultured Woeseiaceae bacterium
TCGGCGCTTGAATCCAGCGCCACAAGCGATTTCAGCGCATCTTCGAGTAACAGTATACGGCCGGTTTTCTCTACAGGTACAGACATCTGTCGCATTATTTCCGCTAACGGAAAATCTTTTAGCGCTGATACCGGCCCCGATTCGCGCTGCTCGCACAGCCATTCGGCGGCCGCTATGAGATGTGGACAACCCCATGCTCTGAAGCGCATTTCACCCACGAACCCGTCTTCGACCCCGACCGATAGCGCTATACGGGCTCCCTGGCCGGATTCGGCGGCCACAGAATCGAGTATCTGCGGGTAATCACGACTTAAGTCTCCCGCATGTGCGGCACTGTGAAAGTACTCGCGGACTGTCTTGTTGTATGGCTCGGACAGCAACATTTCAAGGGCGCTCATCAGAATTGGGTGCAATTGCGCGCAGATGCTCTACTGCCCATCGATAGCGCTCGATTGCAATTTCGATATCCGCGGCGCTCGTCATCCTGCCGAAACTGAAGCGCACAGCACTTTGTGCCAGCAAATCGTCCAGGCCATGCGCCCGCAATACATAGGAAGACTCGCCACTGGTCGAGTTACAGGCCGAACCGCTTGCGGCACAAACGGGCTCCAGCCCGAGCATCAGGCTCTCACCCTCGACACCCTTCGCACTGACATTAAGGATTCCTGGGTAGGTATCCTCTGGCGCACCATTGCGGACCAATCCGGAGATGCCGCCAAGACCGCCCACAAGCTGCTCACGTAGCCTGGTGACCTGTGCCAGGTCTTCCTGCATCTGCTCTGCGGCGACTAATGCCGCGAGTCCTGCGCCTTCAATGAGATGCACGGGCAACGTTCCCGGCCGCAAACCGCGCTCCTGGCCACCACCAAAAGTCTGCGGCAGCACATGGCAGCCCGGTCGCGCGGCGACATATAACGCACCTATGCCCTGTGGTCCGTAGAACTTGTGCGCCGTTAGCGACAGCAGATCGACCGGCAAGTCGTCCAGTTCAAGCGGCAATTTGCCGACAGATTGTGCAGCATCGGTGTGAAACAAGACGCCATTCTCGCGACAGATATTGCCGAGCTGCCGGATATCCTGGATTACCCCGGTTTCGTTGTTGACGTGCATTACAGAGACCAGCTGCGTGTCCTCGCGAAGTGCCGACTGCAATACTTCGGCTGACAGCAGACCCGCCGCGTCCGGTCGCAGCCAGGTAACTGCAAAACCTTCCTTTTCCAGTGCCGCAAAAGTTGCAGTGACCGCTTTGTGCTCCGTCATCACGGTCACAAGGTGCTTACCACGGTGAGCACGGAATTTCGCAGCACCGGTAATGGCCAGGTTATTGGCCTCGGTCGCCCCGGAGGTCCACGTGATGCGGTCTGCGTCTGTACCGAGCAGGTCGGCCAGCCGCATACGCGCCCTTGCTACCAGTGCCGCTGACGCCCTGCCCGCAATATGTATTGAAGAGGGATTGGCGAACGTACCCTCCTCTGCCATGCAGGCTTGCATCGCCTCTGCGACGCGGTGATCCAGCGGCGTAGTTGCCGCATAGTCCAGATAGACCGGATCGCGGTTCACTCGTCTGGCCCGCCCGGTTTTACCGGGCTCAGGGCGGTCAGTATGCCGCGCAGAATATTGATCTCGTTTTTATCCGGCTCCGCTTTCACGTACAGACGTCTTAACCTGCGCATAAGCAGCCGCGGGTTGTCCGGGTCAAGAAAGCCGCTCGCCTGTAGTACCTGTTCGAGGTGCTCGTAGAAAAACTCCAGTTCCTCTGCGGTTGCCGGTGGAGAGTCCGGCTCAGGCTGCACTTCGGGTGGCGCCTCCAAGGCAGCAAGTCGCAACTCATAGGTGAGTATCTGCACGGCCATGGCCAGGTTGAGTGAACTGAAGTCCGGATTCGTGGGAATACTCAGCAGTGAATTGCACAGATCAAGATGTTCATTGGTCAAACCGGACTTCTCCGGTCCAAATACAGCCGCTACCGTGTTGTGTGCGCTTTCCTCTGCCAGTCGTGCGGCACATTCCCTCGCCGCCATACTTGGCCAACCAATCGACCGCGAACGCGCACTGGCGCCAGCGACCCAGGTGCAGTCGCTTATCGCCTCTTCAAGACTATCGACCACTCGGGCCGCCTCCAGCACGTCCTCCGCACCAGATGCACGTGCGGACGCCTCAGCGTGCGGAAAATATCGTGGCTGGACCAGCGCCAGGTCCGACAAACCCATATTTTTCATCGCGCGCGCCACAGCACCGATATTTCCCGGATGTGTCGTGCCGACGAGGATGATACGAATTGTCACTAAAATGCGGTCCCGCTGCTAAAAGGTCTGGTATTCTACCGCCCCGCGGCGGATCGGTCCGCCATTGTACAAACTGTTCTTTACTCAACCTGACGGAATCATCGCATGCACGCATTATTAAATGTGGCAGTCATGGCTGCACAACGCGGAGGAGACACCCTCATCCGCAACCTCAACAAACTCGACAAACTTAAAGTTGAGCAAAAAGGCCGCAACGATTTCGTCAGCGACGCAGACCGCATGGCAGAGAAAGCGGTCATCAACACCATCCTCAAACATTACCCGGACCACGCCATTCTTGCAGAAGAATCCGGCCAGCACGGCGATTCCGAATATGTGTGGATAATCGACCCGCTGGATGGCACCACCAATTACCTGCACGGCTTTCCGGTCTTTGCCGTGTCTGTCGGGCTTACGCATAACGGTCGCCTGGAACACGGCGCCGTTTATGACCCCATGCGCCAGGAATTGTTTACCGCGTCGCGCGGCCAGGGTGCGCAACTCGACGGTCGGAAAATCAGGGTAACCGGCCGAATAGATCTTGAACGTGCGCTCCTCGGTACAGGATTTCCGTATCGCGATTCGAATATGGCCCTCGAGCCTTACCTCAACATGTTGGTCAACGCGATAAAGGAAACGGCCGGAATCCGGCGCGCGGGCTCAGCCGCACTCGACCTGTGTTACGTTGCCGCGGGTCGTCTCGACGCATTCTGGGAAACCGGCCTTAGCTCATGGGACATTGCTGCCGGTGCGCTGATCATTCGCGAAGCTGGAGGAATTATCACCGGCCTTGATGGCAGCGAGGACTTTCTTGAAACCGGTCACATACTCACCGGCACACCCAGAATCTATCGCGAGCTGGCGAAATTATTCGGTCCGGACATCAAAAAGATGTTTGCAGAAAATTCGTAGGACAGCGCTAATCCAGAAAATTGCGCACTCAAAAAATGTAGCAATGTCATGGTATTCGAAGCCCAAAAACTGTAGCACGGTCTCGTTGGAGCCCGCCGTGCGGGCGACAAACAATTAATGGCATGTTTTCAACATGCCATTAATTGTTTGCAAAACATCAACCCACCGAACCCGCTCAAAAATTACGCTCATGATTTACGCGGACTGATAATTCGCGCGGCTGCAATGTTCAGCGAACTCGCCCGCTGGGCGGGCTCCTACGTTTCGATCAGCGTCATTACCAAGCTAAGGCAAATCGTCAAGCATATCCGGATCGGCCTCGGGCGGCATCAAATCCTGCGCACTGACGTCAAGCATCAGCGCCGTCGCGCTGGCTGTCCAGATCGACGAATAAGTACCGACAACAATACCGACGATCAACGCGATCGAGAACGGACGGACCGTCTCACCACCCAGCACGAGTAGTGCAACCAGCACGAGAAGTGTCGTGACCCCGGTAATGATCGTACGTGCCAGCATTTCGTTGATCGAGATATTCATCGCCTCTTCCGCTGATACACCGCGCAATGCGATGAAGTTTTCACGAATCCGATCAAACGCGACCACGGTATCGTTCAGCGAATAACCGATAACTGCCAGTACAGCGGCCACAACGGTCAAATCGAAAGTGAAGCCAAATACGGAAAAGAAACCAACGGTCACAATGACATCATGCGCAAGAGCTGCAACCGCACCGGCGGCAAACTTCCACTGAAAACGAAACATTACGTAGGCAAAGATCATCAGCAGGGCAAAAATCATCGCCAGCCCCCCCTGCTCCGTCAGTTCCTCGCCAACCTGGGAACTGACAATGGCCACGCCGCGTAGATCGACCTCGGGGTTATCAGCAGCAAGAATACTGCGCATGGAATCCCGGATAGCATCGGCGTCTTCACCTGGCTGCGGCGGCAGGCGAATCTGCACATCCGTTAGCGGGCCAAAGGTGTTTACCTGCATATTCGCAAAGCCAGCATCGCCGAGTATCTGCCGGATATTGGCAATATCTGCAGCCTCCGGGTAGCCGACCTCGAGCAACACACCACCCGTAAAATCAATGCCGAAATTCAGGGTGCGGGTTGACAGCGACACGATGGAAATAAACACGAGCAAAACAGAAAAACTGACGGCAACGACGCGTTTTTTCTTGCTTAGGAAATCAATATTTGTTTTTTCTTTAAAGAGGCGCATCAGTAATCCATCAAATTGGCAATGATTTTAGTTTGCGGCCGCCAAATACCAGGTTGACGACGGTGCGGGTACCAACGATTGCTGTAAACAGCGAGGTAATGATGCCAAGCGATAAGGTAATCGCGAATCCTTTAACCGGACCGGTACCAAATGCGAACAGGACGATCGCTGCAATCAGCGTCGTGATGTTGGCGTCCACGATCGATGACAGCGCTTTCTCGTAGCCCGAGTTAATGCTGGCCTGAATCCCGCTGCCGCTCGCCAGCTCTTCCCTGATTCTTTCGAATATAAGTACGTTGGCATCAACCGCCATACCCACAGTCAATACGATACCGGCGATACCCGGCAACGTTAGCGAAGCCTGCAAAAGTGACAGCAGTGCGACAATGAATACAAGATTTGAGAACAGCGCCAGGTTCGCGATCATGCCGAAGCCACGATAATAAATTGCCATAAACACGACGACGGCCAGAAAGCCGATTTTCACCGCGTTAAATCCGCGCTCAATATTTTGTTTACCTGTCGTTGGCCCGATCGTGCGTTCTTCAACCTTGTATACAGGTGCTGCCAGCGCTCCGGCGCGCAACAACAGCGCGAGATCATGTGCCTCACCGGGCGTCAGCCCGGTGGTTTGAAAACTGTTTTTGAAAACTCCGCGAATGGTTGCGGTGTTAATTATTTCCTCAGTCTTGATCGTGCGATGCTCTACGCCGCCATCAGGCAGGACTGTCGATTCACGTTGTGTTTCGATAAACACGGTTGCCATCGGTTTGTTCAGGTTGGCCTGTGTGTTTTTGAGCATGCTGTCGCCGCCGACGGCGTCAAGCGTAATAAATACGGCAGGCTGGCCCTCGCTGAAACCGGACGAGGCGTTCACAATCTGGTCTCCTGATGCGATGACCTCACGCTTTAGTTTCTGACTGGCAATCCCGGGGCGTCCCCGGTAATTCCGTGAACCCGGACTATCGCCAGTCGTATCGACCATACGAAATTCAAGCGTCGCGGTCGCGGTTAGTAATTCGTCGAGCTGATTCGGATCCTGTACACCAGGCAGTTGTACGACAATTCGGTTTACGCCCTGTCGCTGCACCAACGGCTCGGCGACACCGAGTTGATCCACACGACTTCTGAGTGTCGTAATGTTCTGTTCAATGGCAAAATCCTGACGAGCCCGAATTTGAATATCACTCATCGATACGCGTAGCGACAGCCCATCGGCACCATCTGTAATGATCAATTCCGGATCAGCATTGTTAATAATGTCGCGGGCTGCCTCCATGTCTGCAGCGCTTTGTAAGCGAACGGTAATAATCGTACCGTTGACCCGCACCTGCCGCCGCAAACCCGCATCCCGAAGCAACTCGCTAAAATCCTGCTCATAGGTCGCCAGACGACTTTCTATAGCCGTATCCATATCAACTTCAAGCAGGAAATACACACCGCCACGCAAATCCAGACCGAGACTCATCGGACTCAAACCCAGATCACGCACCCACGCCGGCAGTCTTGGCGCCAGCGTGATCGCTACATTCGAATCACTGGCAAACCGTTCCCTCAGCAATTCACCAGCGACCAGCTGATCTTCCACTGCGGCAAACGTGACGACAACGCGACCATCCTGCAGATAGGCATCGTCAGTAGTGATGCCCTCACTATCGAGGACCTGCACAACACGTTCAATGCGTGCGTCATCGAACGGCTTGCCGTCGATCTCCGCAAGCTGAATAGCACTTACACTGCCATAGATATTCGGCAAAGCGAGCAATATGCCAAGCAAGAGGATGCCAAGCACCAGCACGTTCAGCCATGTTGGGTAACGATTCATAAGATAGAGTTAACTCAGGCGGCGTCAATGGTGCCTTTCGGCACAATTGCGGACACAGTCGATTTCTGGATTTTGATTTCTACGTTGTCGGCGATCTTCAGTGTTGCGTAATGATCAGTCACCGCGGTTACCTTGCCAAGAATGCCGCCGGCAGTCAGTACTTCATCGCCGGTTGCAAGCGCGCCGATAAGTTCAGTATGCGCTTTTTGCTTCTTTTGCTGTGGGCGAATCAACAGAAAATAGAAAGCTACGAATATGACGATCATCGGCAGGAAAAAACCGAACGGATCGCTCTGAGCTGCGCCCTGTGCATGGGCCGGACTAATTAAAAAATCCATCATTATTTTTCTTTCTCGTTGTTAAAATGGCGCCCCTAAATCGCTTAAGATCAGAGCTGCAAAAACGGCGCGCTATTATGGCACACGTTCGAGGGACATTGGGATGTGCGATGAAGATTCAAGATGGGGTGGAAATAATGCAGGAGCCCGCCCAGCGGGCAATCCGCCTGTGATGACGAATAAACACGCCATTGACCGGCGCGGATTGATCTTTAGTGCCATAGCCGACAAAAGCGAAATCGCCCGCTGGGCGGGCTCCTACGTTACTGCGCTGCCAGCATCAGCCTGAGCGTATTTGTCCTGAATTTCACGGACAAATTCCGTCAGGGTGTCATTTTCAATTGCCGCGCGAAGATCTTTCATAAGTTTTTGATAATAATGAAGATTATGGATCGTCCCTAGCCGTCCGCCGAGCATTTCCGAGCACTTTTCCAGGTGTCGGAGGTAGGACAGGCTGTAATTCCTGCAGGTGTAGCAATCGCAGGCCGGGTCCAGCGGGCCGGTGTCATCGGCGTAGCGAGCATTACGAATCTTGACCACGCCCTGTGATGTGAACAGATGTCCGGTGCGGGCGTGTCGTGTCGGCATGACACAATCGAACATGTCAACGCCGCGACTGACCGCCTCGGCGATATCAACCGGTGTACCCACTCCCATCAGATAGCGTGGCAGCGCTGCCGGCATGGCCGGCATAAGCGCATCCATTACGGCCAGCCGTTCCTCTTCCGGTTCGCCAACGGCGAGGCCACCAATCGCATAGCCGTCAAAGCCGATGTCACAAAGCGCCTGCAAAGACTCCTGGCGCAAATGATCGTAGACGCCGCCCTGCACAATGCCGAAGATCGCTTCACCGCGGCCCGGATCGCGTTCTTTCAGCATATCGAAATGATGTCGGCTGCGACTTGCCCAACGAAGTGACAATTGCATGGATTCCCGCGCATCTTTTTCACTGGCTGGATAAGGCGTGCACTCGTCGAAAATCATCGTCACGTCAGCGTTGAGGTCGTGCTGCACCTGCATGGATTTTTCGGGCGTGAGGAAAACTTCGTCGCCATTCACCGGCGAGCGAAACCTGACGCCCTCTTCACTCAACTTGCGCATTGCCGCGAGAGAAAATACCTGGAATCCACCGGAGTCCGTCAGGATTGGTCCGCTCCAGTTCATGAACTCATGCAAGCCGCCGTGTTTTCGCACGATGTCTGTTCCCGGTCGCAGCATAAGGTGAAAGGTATTGCCCAAAATAATGTCGGCACCGCTTTCCCTGACTTCTTCCGGTGTTACGCTTTTGACCGAGCCATACGTACCCACCGGCATGAATGCGGGCGTTCGAACGACACCGCGACGGAACTTCAACTCGCCGGTGCGTGCGGCAGCAGACGTTTTCAGGACAGTAAAATTCATGTCGTCGGTGGCATTATCAACATTGCGTCACCATAACTGAAAAAGCGGTAACGATTTGCTACGGCATGACGATAGGCGTCCAGCATATGATCGCTGCCGGCAAAAGCTGCTACCAGCATGAGCAGGGATGATTGCGGCAAATGGAAATTGGTCAGCATGGCGTCGACTGATCTGAATTTGTAGCCCGGAAAAATGAACAGGTCGGTTTCGCCGGAAAAGGGGCTCAAGACACCGTCTGCCGATGCAGCTTCCAGGGCTCTGACTGAAGTTGTACCCACGGCAATGACACGGCCGCCTGCCGCCCTGGTTTCACGAACCGCTGCGCAAACATCCTCCCCTACCTGTAATCGCTCCGCGTGCAGGCGATTCATCCGGACTTGCTCTTCACGTAACGATTGAAAGGTTCCCGCGCCAACGTGCAACGTAACGTAAGCATGGCGAATTCCACGTTCTGCCGTCTCAACAAACATCTGTTCGTCAAAATGCAATCCTGCTGTAGGCGCAGCTACCGCGCCCGGTGAACGCGCATAAACGGTCTGGTAACGCTCGCTATCAGCAGATTCGGCGTGGCGGTCCAGATACGGTGGCAGAGGCACATCACCATATTGCTGCAAAAAAGGCTCCAGAGGCACGGAGAACTGCAAGGTAAACATGTCGTTGTCACGACCGAGCACTGTGGCCTGGCAGCCGCCGGCAAGCTCAATCGTGATTCCAGGTCTTGGCGATTTGCTTGCACGAATCTGTGCAATTGCCTGGTTGTCCTGGAGCGCGCGCTCTATCAGGATTTCAACCCGTCCACCGGAGTCTTTGTGGCCGTGCAGGCGCGCCCGAATTACACGGGTATCGTTGAACACCAGCAAATCACCCGCTCGCAAACACAGCGGCAAATCGGCGAAGTCGCCGTCTTTTAATTCGAGCCCGTGACTGGTATCGACCACCAGCATGCGGCTTGCCCGGCGTTCACTCGCCGGATGCCTGGCGATCAGTTCCGCCGGCAACTCGTAATCGAAATCACTTAATTTCATGGCCGCGCATGTTAGCAGGCCAGGTGCGCGCAGATAGGAAAAACCAGTTCAGATTATTGAGTAACGCGCCTCGGCACGATTACATTGCCCTGTGGCAGAACATGAACATTTGGCGCAATGCCTTGCGGTACTCGACTTTGGCGATCATCAGGCATCTCTATGCTGACCGTTTTCTTGCGCTTATCACGCATAATATCGATCTTCACCGTCTCACCACTTTCATAGGAACCGAGGATACGCATCGCATGCGATACCGAGGTTGGCACGCGGCCATCAATTTCCCGGATCACATCGCCGTCCTGAAGTTGCAGCTCATCGTTTTCCGGTGCACGCACAATTAGCAATCCTTCGGTTGTGCCGAAGTAACTTCCAAGCCGCTCCGTTAGCTTAATAATTTCCATGTCGCCAAAGCTGCTGCTGTTCGCCATCCAGATAGATCGGGCGAATACACTGCCAGGAGGTGCGACGTGAATGTTTGGCGGCACAACACCGTCGCTTGCAAAATCAAAGTCGCCATCAAAATCGATTGTAAACGCGCGAACGTGTGCCTGTTGCGGAATTAATTCAACAGACTGGCTTTTGCCATTGCGCAGAAAATCAACACTGAGTTCATCGCCATTTTCGACACCGGTCATGAAATTCAGTAATTTTTCACTGGCCACCTGGCTGTTTTCTGACGTAAATAACTCGCCGTTAATTGCAGTGATAACATCACCGGCACGTAATCCGGCGTCCGCAGCGGCCCCGCCGGGGGACACGCCATTCACCGCTACACCCTCGACAGGTTCATCGTTATCCTGTCCGGAAATCGTCACACCAAGCACCGGGCCGCCGCTGTTACGCACAATGCGCTCAATGGTCGCGGTCCGTGGCAACTGCCGTATCGAGAGCTCGGCAACTTCCTGCGCTGCGATTTCGAGCGCCCTTTCTGCCTGACGCATACGCACCTCGACCTCCACCGATCGACTCTCCATCTCGCGCACTCTTTCCCGAGCTACCTGCTTACGTATTTCGCGCACCTCTTCAACCTCCTGCGCACGCATCTGCTCGGCCTCGCGCCTTGCGCTGTTCAGTTCATCAGATTCATCTTGTGCCAACGCTGGTACACAAAAGAGTGCCAACATCGTCGCCGACAAAATTTTACTGCAAGTTCTCATCCAGCCACTCCTGGTATTGCCGCATCAGCGTCACACGCTTGCTGCAAACCCGTAAATTAAATTCCAATCAAAATGACATCCGCTGTGCTTGCGCCGTACGCAAACTCAGGAGCGAGTTCATCAGCCGGACCCGTTCACGCCAGTAAATTTCTACTTGCTCGGGACTCAGCTGTGCCTCCGGGTGATTCAGCAGGTAATCAATTGCGGCAATATGTTCCTCGAGATCGGAGATCGTCGCTGCTGTGCTGGCCCGCACGAGACTTGGCTGTCCCGGCAATGCACGCAGATTTCGCTCAATTTGTTGCGACTGCACCATCAATGCACTCAGACCCGCCCCGTTTGTGTTGCCCGCCAATACCTCGTTTGATGGCACTGTCGGAAAGCTCTGCTCACCGCTGTCAGTCACCGGTGTCACAGGGATAATGAGCACCGCCAGTACTACTGCTGCTGCCATGCCGACGCCTAAAAACCAGGTCCGGCGCTCAACCGACCTGGACTTGAATAAGCCCTCGGCACGCGCCTGTTCCTCTATCCGCTGCCACACTGCACGCGGCGGCATCGTGTCCTCAAGTGCGCCCAGCGACGTTTGCAAAATTTCGCGTTCAGCAACGCTTAAACCGCTATTCATCATCTCGTCCTGTTGCTCATTACTCTCAGTCATCTTCTCTTCACTCACATTCCTGTCTCAGCAACTGCCCAGCACAGATCCCTGCATGGTCGCATCCGAATTTTCCCGCTCAATTTGCACATCAAGCATGGGCCGTAGCCGAAGGTATGCCCGCGATAGTTGAGACTTTGAGAAACTTTCAGTCTTGCCCATCAACCCGGCGATTTCTTTATGCGTAAAACCCTCTACATCGTGTAACCAGACTACAGCGCGACTAACCGGCGGCAAGTTTCCCAGCGCCGCATCAAGATCCATTGCCTGCTCCGGTTGGGCGGGGTTGCCTTGCTGGTAAGTACCTGCAGGCGCCGCGTCTTCCCAGTCGTCGTCCAGGCTCTGACCCCTGCTGTGCCAGGCCGAACGCAGGAACATGAGTGCCTTGGAAATCGCGATGCGCCGAATCCACATACCCAGCGGCGCTTCGCCGCGAAACCCGGCTATGCTGCGCATGACCTGTATGAAGGTCTCCTGCAGCAAATCTTCAGCAGTAGCCGGTACTCGCGTAAATCGCAGGCAAACGGAGTACACAGGGGCTGAATAGGCGCGATAGATAATCTCGTGCGCCTTCGCGTCGCCTTTGGACGCCCGCCGCACAATCGCCGGATCGATCTCGATGTCTGCAAACTTGCTCATGTCTCGTATCTTAGGATGCGCCTTGCCTGTAAAGAGTCGCAGAATATTTGCATTATAGTTTGGCAGCACCACGGTGGCGCGCATATACTAGCGGCCTTTCGGCCAGGGCAAGCCTCCTGGCCGGAATCCCTTGGTTGCCGGGATGGCGGAACTGGTAGACGCGCCGGATTCAAAATCCGGTTTCTTTACGGAAGTGGGGGTTCGATTCCCCCTCCCGGCACCACTTATCAGACAGCTCTGATTATTCGATCCCAAAGTCAACGATATCAACCATGAAATTTTGCTCAAACTGTGGCGTACCAGTCATCCTAAAAATCCCTGCCGGGGATACCAGGGATCGCTGGGTGTGCGATGCCTGCACAATTGTGCATTACCAGAATCCGAAAATGGTTGTTGGCTGCGTGCCGGAACGCGATGGCAAAATTCTGTTGTGCAAACGCGCAATAGAACCCCGGCACGGATTCTGGACAGTGCCGGCTGGTTTTATGGAGTTGGGTGAAACCATTGCGCAGGGCGCAACACGGGAAACACTCGAGGAAGCCTGCGCCGAAGTCAGAATTGGCCATCTGTTCGCCTCTGTTGATGTCGTTGAGGCAGGTCAGGTACACCTGTTTTTTACGGCAGCATTGATGAGTGATTTCGCTGCAGGAGAAGAATCTCTCGACGTACAGATGTTTGCTAAAGACGAAATACCCTGGGATGAAATAGCATTTCGCAGTGGCACCTTTGCATTAAAAAAGTACCTGGAGGATGCGGGCGAGAATAACGGCGTGCATCTGCACGAAATCAGCTTCCGCAAAGGTCGTAACTAGCCCGAATATTTCATGAGTGGGCGGGATTGTCGGTTTCTGTCTCGCGTGCAGCGCGTTCGATCGTGCGAGAGACGCAGCAGGGACTACGTGTAGAGCAGGATCGGACGCGATGTGCTGGCACAGGAAGTGACAACCCGGCAGGCTTCGACTGAAACGCGACGGTACGAGCCAATCGAAACTGATCCGTTTGATTCATCTACCATTTTCAGGGTTGGAAGCCGGTACCCGTGAATTATTCGGGCTTGCAGTCTATGAGAAACCCTTCGATTACTGGCTTGCAGCGGTGTTATCCAGGTTTTCCATTTCGAGCGAGGCGAGTGCCTCGGTTAGCTGCGCCGGCGGCAGGTAGCCGCTGAACAAAGTTCCATCCTCCGCCACGATCGCTGGCGTGCCACGCAAACCGATATCCTTACCCAATGCAAAATGGGCGTTGATGATCGATGCGTCACAACTATCCGAGTCAAAGGACTTTTCGAGCTTAGCTTGCGTAATTGCTTCCTGGCGATCATCCGCACACCAAACCTGCTCTGCTTTACTCCATGACGCCGTAGCCGGACCACTACGCGGGTACAGGAAATAGCGCACCTTAATTCCCTCGGCCAGGTACTCGTCCATCTGGCTGTGTAGCCGGCGACAGTAGGTACAGTCAACATCGGTAAACACTGAAATCGTGTACTTGATTTCATCGGGGGTAAAAACAATCAGGTCATCGTCAGGTACAGACGACATCATATCGACGCGAGCTTCATTACGGCTGTTCTCGGACAGGTTCACCTGCTGATCGAGATCAATTATGTCGCCTTGCATCAGAAAACGACCATCGCCCGAAATATAGGCAACAATCGCGCCCCGCCGGACTTCGTACCAGCCAGCAATCGGACTCGCAAACACATGTTCCGGTTCGACGCCCGAGAACATTTCCGAGACTGTGTCCCGAACGTGCTGCAGTTCTGCCGAAACTTCATCTGCCGTTGCCGGTGCAACAATAAAAAGCAGGGCCGCTGACAGCGTTATGCTAATTCGCAGAAAGATGTTTTTCATTAAGGATTCCTTTTGCAATGCCAGCTCACCGGCATGCCACATGGTGTAACGAGATTGGACCGTCATCCTGATAGTCGGTTCCAACTGGAATATGCGTTTGCCCGCGGCAAAATGCGTCGCGATTGTAACAAAGTAGACCGCAAGTATTGGTCAATTGTTACGCCATGTGATTTCGGGGCTGGCGTTCAGCCTCGCGGGTGATGCTCACCGTGCAGGTCTTTGAGCCGTTCCCGCGCCACATGTGTATATATCTGTGTCGTGGAAAGGTCACTGTGCCCTAACAGAAGCTGTACAACGCGCAGATCTGCGCCACGATTCAGGAGGTGTGTTGCGAAAGCATGCCGCAGGCTGTGCGGCGACAGGTCCTTGTCGATACCCGCCTTTTGCGCGTAACGCTTGATGATGTGCCAAAAGGCCTGACGCGTCATACGATCACCGCGTCGTGTCGGAAACAGGTAGTCAGTTTGGCGCTCGAGCAGTATTTCCATCCGTGGGCCGTCAATAAAATCCCTTAGCCAGCGCTGCGATTCGTCACCAATCGGTATCAACCGCTCAACATCGCCTTTGCCGACGATGCGCAAAACGCCCTGGTTAAAATTGACTTGCGACTGCTTGAGGTTGATTAATTCAGAAACCCGCAACCCGGTTGCGTACAGCAACTCGAGCATGGTGCGATCTCGATGGCCCAGCGACTCATCGGTATTCGGCGCCTGCAGCAACCCGTCGACTTCCTCTTCGCTGAGTGTCTTCGGCAGTGAACGGCCAATGCGTGGCATTGCTATGTCCGCTGTTGGATCAGTGTCGCGCAAGCCCTCGCGCATAATGTAGCGATAGAATCTGCGAAAACTGGAAAGCTGCCTGGCTGTGGAACGCGGTTTCGCGCCACTTTCGACACGACCGGCAATGAACTCCAGCAAGTCTGCTTTCTCGGCGTTTTCAATCGAGATGTTTTTTTCTGCAAGGCCACGCGCCAACGTCATCAGGTCAGCACGATACGCGCCCAGTGTATTGGGAGACAGGCCGCGTTCGGTCCAGATCGCATCGAGGAAGCGGTCAATCAGTGCTTCCAGATTGGCTTGCGGCTTGTCGTTTATGTCATTCTGACCTGTCGTCATAGTGTCCATCATTTTGCAGACCGTCCCTGGTTTGCCCGGTAAATTCTGACCGTACTTTTGCGATGTTTGACTGTTAGCATGCACTATTGACGCTGCAGCGCCCCAGTGCGCCCTATCAACGTCGCAAATCCTGACAATCCCGATCGCCAAGCAACGGTTTTTCCAAGGAATTGAGTATGATCAGCCACAGTCGACACGGGCGTGACCGCTGTCACAAATTCTTCAGGGCATTAACATAAAGTGACCTGCATCACAGTCACAATAGTGATCTCAAGCCCCTCCAGGCGCCGCTACCCGGGAAATCTTCGGACCAGCCCGTGAATGCCTCGACGCAATCGGCCGACAGGGGCCTCATTAGCTATTTATACGGCATTTATTGCTGGCTGGTTTTTGTTGTGTGTATCTTTTTTTCCATCCTGTTCGCCTTGCTGGTCCCGGGACTCGAGCGCAGAAGACGCTGGGTTGGGGCATCCTCGCGAATGGTTTTCACGCTTGCCGGGGTCCACGTCAAGGTTCGAGGCTATGAAAACCTGCCCTCCGGACACTGCATTGTGGTTTCCAATCACGCCAGCATTCTTGACGGCGTGCTGTTACAGGGGTTCCTGCCGCCACGTTTTTCGTTCGTAATAAAAGGTGAAATGCAACGCGTTCCCGCCGTCAGTTTTCTCCTGCGCCGAGTTGGCTCAAGGTTTGTCGAGCGATTCGACGCATCCGGCAGTGCCCGGGATGCACGGGATTTGTTGCGTGCAGCGAGTGGTGGAGAATCACTGACGTTTTTTGCCGAAGGGACCGTAATCAGCGAGCCCGGCCTTAGCCGGTTTCGCGCAGGCGCATTTGCGGCCGCAATCAAGGCGTCAGTACCCATAGTGCCGCTCGCTATATCCGGATCGCGACGCGTCCTTGTTGCCCACACCCGCCTGCCCCGACACGGCCATCTGCGTATAGATATCCTCAATCCGGTCGAGCCGTCACATCGTGCATTCGAGAACAGCAAGGAACTGGCCGAGCTGTCTCGACAACGCATCCTGGAGGTCCTGGACGAACCCGACCTGCTGGCGAAATGAGTGGACGGTAAAGTTCCGCATTATTGGCATTGCACGTTGGCCCCGGATACGGGAAAGTAGCACTCAATTTTTGCCCGACCAGCGGAATAACCACACTAATGAACAATGACCCTGTCGTCATCGTCGCGGCACGCCGAACGCCAATGGGCGCTTTTCAGGGCGTGCTCAGCCCGGCCAGCGCGACCGACCTCTCTGCTGCAGCCAGTCTTGCGGCGATAGAAGATGCCGGCCTTGATCCGGCACAGCTCGACGAAGTCCTGCTCGGCTGCGTATTGCCGGCTGGCCTTGGGCAAGCGCCAGCGCGTCAGGCAGCGCTCGCAGCAGGCATTCCTGTTGGCGTTCCCTGCACAACCGTCAACAAGGTATGTGGTTCCGGGATGAAGACCACCATGCTGGGTCACGACCTGATAAGAGCCGGGAGTGCGGGGATCGTACTGACTGGTGGCATGGAGTCGATGAGCAACGCACCCTACCTGATGCCCAAAGCCAGGTCCGGCTATCGCATGGGACACCAGGAAGTTCTCGATCACATGTTTTTCGACGGCCTGCAAAATCCCTACGATGGCAACATGATGGGTCACTTTGCAGAGATTACAGCGGAAAAATATGGATTTTCACGTGATGATCAGGATGCATTTGCAATTCAGTCGGTCACGCGTGCCAGAGATGCGATGACACAAGGTCGATTCAACCATGAAATCGCACCAGTGACGGTCAGGAGTCGCAAAGGCGAGCAAGTAGTCATTGCGGATGAAAGCCCCGGCAAAGTTGATATCGAGAAAATACCTAACCTGCGCCCGGCATTTAAGAAAGACGGCACGGTAACGGCCGCCAGCTCATCGTCGATTTCCGACGGCGCCGCCAGCCTGATTTTGATGCGCGAAAGTCAGGCGCGCGACGAGGGAGTTGCAGTGCTGGCCAGAATCACCGGCCATTGTGGATTTGCACAAGAACCGGAGTGGTTCACAACCTCACCGGTATTTGCGATCGAAGCACTGCATAAACAGCTGGACTGGAATCCCGATTCGGTAGATTTATATGAAATCAATGAAGCGTTTGCCTGCGTGACGATGGCGGCTATTAGAGATGTCGGCATCGATCCTGGAAAAGTGAACGTTAACGGCGGCGCCTGCGCGCTTGGTCACCCCATCGGTGCATCGGGTGCGAGAATCCTGGTTACGCTGTTGCACGCATTGCGTGAAAAAGGTGGTGGCAAAGGTATCGCCTCACTGTGCATAGGTGGCGGCGAGGCAGTCGCAATTGGCGTTGAAGTCGCTTAACGAACCAAATCAGTATTAACAATTCAACAGGCGGAGAATGAAATGAAACTCGCTTCAGCGAAAGCAGTAATCAGTGGTGGCGCATCAGGCCTTGGTTTTGCAACAGCAAAAAATATCATTGCTGCCGGCGGCCAGGTTGCGCTGCTCGACGTCAACGATGAACAAGGCGCAAAGAGTGCAGCCGAACTTGGCGAGCGGGCAACTTACATCCACGCGGACGTATCCGTTGAAGAGCAGGTCAAGGCAGCGGTCAACGGCGCGCATGCGTTTATGGATGGCATAACGCTGGCTGTTAATTGCGCCGGTGTCGTCGGTGCTGCTCGTGCGCTGGGTCGTGAAGGGACCATGCCGGGAGAATTTTTCGCCAAGACTATTTCGATCAACCTGGTTGGTTCTTTCATGGTCGCCAAGGAAACGGCCAACGTCATGCAAAATAACGAACCCAATGATGATGGTGAGCGCGGCGTAATCATCAGCACCGCGTCAGTCGCCGCATTCGAAGGCCAGATCGGTCAGGCCGCGTACTCGGCGTCCAAGGGCGGAGTTATCAGTATGGCGCTGCCACTGGCCAGAGAATTTGCGCGCATTGGCGTACGTGTAAACACCATAGCGCCAGGAATCTTTATGACGCCAATGGTAGCCGGCATGTCGGACGAATTGCAGCAGTCGCTCGGAGCCCAGGTACCGTTCCCGCCACGCCTCGGACGGCCTGAAGAGTACGCAGACCTGGTCGGAAGTATCTATGGCAACTGCATGATCAACGGTGAAGTCATCCGCCTGGACGGCGCTATCAGGATGCAGCCCAAGTAATTCCGGGTTTAGTTCACTGCTGTCTCATAAAGACGAGTTTCCTGGCGGTGGGCTGAAGCGTTGGCGCGATGTTCCGGTATCTTCGCGGATTTGGGGCATCGCCCGCTGGGCGGGCGAATAAACAACGCCCAGCGCGATTGCGGGCTACTCAAGTCGACTTGATGCTTCTTCCAAGCACCGATTTTGAGTTAGTGGGACAACAGTAGGCTTAACTACTGGCTTTGCACCGCGTACAGAGCAGGTTGCGGGCGACATTTTTTGTTTAGCTCTGCGATATGCTCTTCGCAGATTTTTGTGTATCTCCGGCTGAATTCGCTCCCGC
>CAYOHF010000068.1:0-17360 GCA_964403695.1 uncultured Woeseiaceae bacterium
CCAAGCCAATTGAGTCGGGACTCACAATAGATGCTCACCTGCGGCTCAAGATTTAGTTCATCGTCTATTGTGCCCAGGTGCAATATTGTCAGGCCGACATAATTCAGACTAGCGTTGAATACCGGTGTGCCACACTTGCCGCAGAAGTTCTTCTCAGCATTTTCGGATACTTTATATTTTTCCAAATCGCCGATTAAGATTTCAAAATTATTATCGGACACTGCTACGTAAGTTGAGAAAGCACTGCCATTCATTTTTCTGCACATACTACAATGGCAGTTGACGATGCTTCTAACATCGCCATTGACCACGTATCTGACCGCGCCACAACTACACCCACCGCTTAACTTATGCATGATTCATCCGGAGCCCTTATCAGTCGGAGTCCATTACACGACTCCTATTCAAAACATGTACTGTTGCCCGACCCGCAAAATTCCTTTTATTTTTATTGAGATAATAGAAATACAGTCCTGGGACTTGCCAAAAAAGAGACCTGGAATTTTGCTACCCAAATTTCGGTGTTTCGCCCTGTAGTACGCTCGCGAACACGCCTGCATCGATATTTCCGCCAGTCAGAATCGCGCCGACCGCCTTGCCATGCACGACTTCGCGTTCTTGTAAAATCGCTGCAAGGGATGCTGCGCCTGCGCCTTCGACGACATTATGCGTGTCATGAAAGTAAATTCGCATGGCTTCGGCGACTTCGTCGTCGCTGACCGAAACGATTCTGTCTGCACCCCTGGAGTAAATTTCAAACGCTTCTTTAACGGGGACGCGCACTGCCATGCCGTCGGCAAAGGTATTTGCAGATTCTGTTTCGATCATGTTGCCGGATTCGAAAGATAGTTTTGCTGTTTGTGCCTGGGTGGAAACGACACCCACGACTTTCGTCCTGAGGTCCAGGGCGTCGCGCACTGCAATAACGCTACAAATTCCCGAACCACAGCCGATCGGAACATATACCGTGTCCAGATCAGGTGCGGCATTGAACAATTCAAGCGCGTAGGTCGCGACGCCACGCAGCAGCTCGGTGTGAAACGGCGGCACCATGACGAGATTCTCTTCTTCTGCCAGTCGTCCTGCTTCGATTCGTGCGGCATCGAAATCGTCACCAAATTCGATAACATCTCCGCCGAACGCCCGCATCGCCGCATTTTTTTCCACTGAATTGCCGCGCGGTACTATGATCTTCGCCTGCATGCCAGCTGCCGCAGCGGCGCGTGCCTGACTTTGACCGTGATTACCACGTGTTGCAGTGATGATGCCCTGCGCGGTCGGCTCGGTACGCTTTAACCAGTCAATAAACGTTATGCCGCCACGAATCTTGAATGCACCGGTCGGCGTATGGTTTTCGTGCTTTACCCATACGGTCGTATCCACCCTTTCGCAGATCTGTGGCCAGACATATTGTGGGGTCGGCGGAATATACTGATGTACCAGTTGCGCGGCTTCCGCAAGTTCGTCTTTGTTGAAAAGCATTATACTTTCTCCACTGTCATGATTTGCTTTTCTGTTTCCCGATGCGAGCCGGTCAAATTCACGATGGGCGCCAATTTTGATGTGGCATTAATGAAGTACGGCTCGATGTCGAATTCCTAGTTACGTAGCTCGGTTTTGTCCAGGCGGGCAAGCTGGTTGCCGAACAAGCTCGTTAGCCACAATGTGTCCCTGGTTTCATAGACGCCAGTCAATGAGGGTACTGTCGCGGCCGTATCCTGCAGGTTCATCAGAACTTCGCCGTCACCGGATATGCTGATTACATGTGAGGATGGCTCCGCTTCGGGACGCAACGATGCCGGCAGACGCTGCACTACTTTGCGCATCCACGGCAGGCCGGCAAGGGCGTCCAGCAATTGGTTACGTGGCGCAATCAGGCCGATCCAGTAATTGCCATTGCGGCCATTGTTAATGTTGTCCGGGAAGCCAGGCAGGTTATCGATGATGACCTCGTTCTTGCCGGCGTCGGGTCCGCTGAGCCAGTGTCTCCAGACCCGATAGTTTGCGGTTTCATTGATCAATAAGTAACTCTGGTCCTCGCTTATGGCAACTCCGTTCGCGAAGTTAAGTCCATCCATCACGATGGTCGTCTCATCTTTATTCGGCTCGTAGCGATACACGCGCCCGTGACCCCCGTGCTCGAGTATGTCCAGCAGGCTGGCCCGGTAAGAGCCGCCCGACTTCTTTGCGCCAAATTTTGAACTGGCATCGGAGAAGTAAATCATGCCATTCGCGGCTACGGCGACATCGTCGGCGTAAGTGATGGGTTGCTCGTCATAGCTATCCACGAGAATTTCGACACTGCCATCGGGTCTAATCTTTTGCAAACCGAGATATGAATTCGCGACGAACAGGTTTCCAGCTGTGTCGAATTCGATGCCGAGCGGGCGGCCGCCTGGCTCAGAAAATATTTCGATGTTGCTGCCATCGGCCTGCATGCGAATGATGAATCCGTCTACGGTGGCGGTATAAATCAGGCCGTTGCGATCAGCGCTTACATCTTCCGGTCCTTCGTGCCCACCAAGATCGATGAGCCGCGCTTTTCTTAAACGGTCGTTAGGTGCGAATGGATCGACAAGGCCAGCATTCTGTGGTGCATCCCATGCAAGCGGATCGATTGGCACCGGCCAGAAGAGCAAATACATCAATATCAGGACGATTATTCCCGCAAATAATCCGCTCCTGGAGTACAACCGACCCATGCGCTCAGCTATTTTTGCCGATCATGCGCAGGAATTCCGCGCGTGTGCGTGCGTCTTTGCGAAAAGTGCCGAGCATGCGGCTGGTTACCATTGATACACCGGATTTGTGAACACCGCGGGTCGTCATACATTGATGAGTTGCATCGATGACGACGCCGACCCCTTTGGGCTTGAGGACATCCTGAATACAGTTGGCAATCTGTGCGGTCATTTTTTCCTGTACCTGAAATCGTCTTGCGAATGTGTCGACAACACGTGCCAGTTTGCTGATGCCGACGACCTTGTTGTTGGGTAGGTAACCCACATGCGCGACGCCGATAATGGGTGCTATGTGGTGTTCACAGTGCGACTCGAAAGAAATGTCCCGCAGTACGATCATTTCGTCGTAGCCCTCGACCTCCTGAAAGGTCCGCTGCAAAAATGTAACCGGATCGTCTTTGTAGCCGCTAAACCAGTCCAGGTAAGCATCCACTACGCGCTTGGGCGTATCGATAAGTCCTTCGCGTCGCGGATCCTCGCCAACCCATAACAAAAGTCTTTCGACAGCTTCCTCCGCCTGTTTGCGGCTCGGCCGTTTCGGGATTAGCTTTTTTTTTGTTTTTTTCGCCAAGGTCTTGCGCCTTTTTGGGATTGGTCCTTTTTTCACTTTTTTCGCCAAGGTATTGCGCCTTTTTCATTTTATCCAGCACTGATACTACCGACAATGTATCTGCGCCTACAGCATTTCGAGTGGATTGTTCTGCGCCGTGAGATTTTCTGCCAATAGGCAGTCGTCACCATGATCCGTCGGTGCAGGGCTATCTAAATGGAAGACAGCAAAATTCGCGCTATGTCTGGCTGCGCGCCACCTGTGCCGGCCCGATCGGACAACCAACACCCGTTCCACCAATGCCGCAATAACCCTGCGGATTCTTTGCGAGGTATTGCTGGTGGTATTCCTCGGCGTAATACAGCTCCGTGTGTGGCGCAATTTCTGTCGTAATGGTGCCAAACCCTGCTGCGGAGAGGCCGACCTGGTAGGACTCACGGGATGCATTGGCGGCAGCTTCCTGACCATCGCTGGTCGTATAAATCGCCGAGCGGTACTGGCTACCCATGTCGTTGCCCTGGCGCATGCCCTGGGTTGGATCGTGATTTTCCCAAAAGATCGCCAGCAGCGCTTCATAACTAATCTTCGCCGGATCAAAAACGACCAGCACAATCTCTGCATGCCCTGTTTCTCCACTACAAACCTGGGTGTAGGTAGCATCTGACGCTGCGCCACCGGCATAACCAACGGTAGTGCTGTAAACACCGGCAGTTTCCCAGAAGATTCGTTCCGCACCCCAGAAACATCCCATGCCAAAGACCGCTTGTTCCAGCCCCGACGGGAATGGCGCTGTCAACCGGTTGCCGTTGACATAGTGAAATTCAGGCACAGCCATCGCTGAGCTGTTTCTCGTTGATTGCATGCTCATGTCTTCTCACGCCTCTCGTCGGCTGCGGTTGCCGCATAGCGTCGCCCACTACGCGGTGCACTTACAACGCCGTCGGAACTCATAAATCGAACCGGAATAGATTGCGTATTGCCCCATGACGCAGCGCGGTAAACGGCGAAATGCAGATGTGGCATCGTGGTATGACCCGTATTGCCGGACAGGGCAATTTTTTGCCCGGCAACTACCCGTTCTCCAACATCGATCAAAGCGCCGTCTTTTTTCAGGTGGTAGTACTCCCCTGTTGTGCCATCGTCATGCAGCACAACCACGTAGTTGGCGAATTTTCCACAACCGTCCTCCCAGCAGCCTTTCTCATTGGACTCCACTACGCGGGCGACCACTCCGGAACGGGCAGCATGTACCGGTGTCCCCACGTCCATTTTGAAATCGATCGCATATTTCTCAAGCCCTGTATGGCTGAAGCGCGATCCGTATCCCTGTAGCACTCGATAACTCTTTTCATCCGCATAGGGAAACCGATACAAAAGCTCGTCATCGTGATTTGCATCTTTGTCGCCAATCGTCCACTCACAAAATACGCGGTACCCGCCGCTTTGCTGGTTTTGCGCGTCTCGGAGGACCATTACCAGTTGCGATTGTTCGCCGTCCAGCGTCCCGGTAACGGTCTTTGGTCCGTCAGCGATAAGACCGTTGGTTCGCACACGCATCGTGTACGTGATGGGAAACTCTCTGAGGTTTGTCGCGCGCAATTCAATATTGCCGCCCTCGCGGACCTCATCAACATCGAGCCAGTCATCGGCGCAATCAGCCCAGGCGGCATTTTGAAAAAACAATAACGCGATCACGGGTGGGATCGATTTGAAGACCGTCTTCCTGCAATTTGCGGTACTCTGCATAACCTTCCTTCTGTGGTTGGGTGACCGAATGCTTTTTACCTGGTCGCCTGCTCGGCAGCGACCTCTTCTTCTTCCACTTCGACGGGTATGTCCGATAACTTGTAGAAAAACTCGTGCGTGTAAACCACGTCCGCTCTGCCAACCAAAGTCCCACTAGTGATGCGTGGACGATAAATCATGTGTCGCAACTTCCGGGCAACCAAACCCGTAATATCGACAAGTTGTGGCGGCTGAGTCTCAAGATGTTTGATACTCGTTAGTCTGCCGGTCGCTAAAACCGTGTAGCTAAAACTAACTGAACCGGACAAAAAATTTTCCGGTGCGATTTGTGCTCCTTCTTCTCGTTCGGTGTTGTAATACTTCGGCAGATAAATGTTTTGCAGCACATTTGGGTACTCCAGATTTTCACGCCGATATTTGCGTTGCTGTTCATCTTCCTCTGAAAGGACAGCCCAGGCTTCCTTATAGATTTTTGCAGCACGATTAGGCCGTCCGGATAATATGTAATAGTCACCCAATGCCAGCAACGTTTTTTCAACGGTTTCCCAATTCGAGTCCGGATTGACGTCTGCTATTCGATTCGCCCGGCGCAGGTAAGTTTCACCTGACCCTGCCGATGCTTCAGGTTGGAATTCGAATTCAGCTGGCGTTACGAACAAATACGATTTTCCCAGGTTGGTTAAAGGCGGGATAAGGAGCAAGTCTTCTTTGCCGCGATTTTTTTCGATGATGCTAATGATTTGCCGCCAGCTCATCCGTTCCCTTTGATACATCTGCAAACGATGTTGCCAAATTGCCTGTTTTTCAAGCGCCGGTAACATCTCGATGCTAACTGGATCAATATTTCGCGCCTGAATCGCGTAAACATGTTCCTGAATATCGATCGCGTCGTCGATATCTCCCATTGAAATAAATAGCTCGCTCATGGCTTCAAGCGTCGCGACCTGGCCCTGATTATGCGGTCCGTCATTAACATGGCTGACATGAATTGCGCGCTGAAATGATTGCTTCGCCTGATCGGGCCGTCCTGTAGCAACCTGGGTTGCAGCGAGTCCGCGCAACGGATTAATCAATGCCTCACTTAACCTGTCGTCGATACGTTCGATGATGTCGATTGATGCAACAAAATTTCGCTGCGCCGATTCAAAATCCCGATTGTGGTGTTGCGCGATCCCGAGATTGGTAATCGCCCTGGCCGAGTCGTGGCTGTCTATTCCATTAATCCGGATTGAGAGCTCCACAATACGTTTCGCAAGCGTGTCCGCTTCAAGATACGCCGAACTATCCAAAGCGTCCCGATACAGGCCGTACAGTCGCCGCAATTCATCGATCTCTGATTCGGCCTGCGGCAGGGGTTCTTCCCAGTCGTCTACATCATCGTCTTCAATCAGGCGATAACCCTGATCTTGCTCATCCGCCTCAATATTTTGCTCACCGTACTGATTTTCGAGGGTGATTTCTTGCAGATCCTGGTCTGCCTCTTCTGTCTGTGCGATTGCCGCGCCACAGGCGCAGACTGCCACTATCAGGGCGAGCGGTCGGGCAAACGTGTTGTATTCCGGGAGTTTCATGGTCAAATCTGCTATTTCTAAATCCTTATTTCAGACCTGCTGCCGCGGAATTGGTTCTTGTGGGGCACTCAATTCAGGCGAAAACCTACACACCAGGACCATCGTGTTCAGCCATTTATTTCGTTTGGGGCTTGATAGCCTAACTATACAATATCAAGCAAAGTCGAGCGCCAATTGTGATTGGCCGGGGTGATAGGCTGGCGGCTGGATCAGAGTCTGGCGCAGGTAATGAACGATGCATCTATACTGGCGTCAGATATTGATAAAATGGTTATTGATCAAGTAGTTAGATAAAAATACTCAGCTTCTGGAGTGTTCGGCCGCGGGCCACGATTTGGCGTTAGTTGAGTACCCGGTAGCCACGTCCCCGCATGCAGCGCTTGAAAACCATTTGTTTGTCGCGGTCAGCATCGATGGTCGAACGGGTAGCACCCCAGACCGCCCCATATCCGGCGCCACGACCAGCATCGCCACTGATGGCACCGGCCGCTGCGCCGGATACCGCACCGCCTGCGGCGCCTTTGGTAGTGCCCTTGGCAATGATGACCTGTTCGGAATAACCCTCACACTCGACCCAGTCGAGCTGCATTGCGCTTTCATTGACGCCCTTCATATCGATAATCGGGTCGGGATGCGCTGCACATCCGCTGACGATAATCATTATTGTAAGGACACCTATTGGTGATTTCTTGCTCACTAAAACTCCTCTGGCGGCCCGCTCCGACAACAAAATTATACGCGGTGCGACTGAAATCCCGCTGAATATCTGACGTGGGCAGGCCCGCGCACTTGGTTATCAGGCACAGTCGCGGGTAAGCTTGATAGCAACCCATATTCATAACGCGATAACGGACGAACCGTTGACCGATATTTGATTATTTATGACGAATTCAACACATGGCTCAACGGCCCGCGCCATTCTTTATGCGTTTCTGGCAAATGCTGGTATCGCCATAGCCAAGACATGGGCAGCGTGGATGACCGGTTCCGGCAGTATGCTCGCTGAGGCTATTCACTCATATGCGGATGCCAGTAACCAGGTTTTGCTCTATCTCGGCCTGCGCCAATCGACCAGAGCGCCCGATGCAGAGCATCCGCTGGGCTATGGCAAGCTCAGTTATTTCTGGAGCTTTGTAGTCGCCCTGTTGCTGTTCAGCGTCGGCGGTTTGTTCTCAATCTATGAGGGCACTCACAAATTCCTGCATCCTGAGCCGCTCTCCCAGGTCTGGATCGCCGTCGTGGTTTTGCTCATTGCCATCGTATTGGAGACTTTCTCTCTGCTGGGATGCATTCGCGAGATTGGCAATATTCGTGGTGAACGGCCGTTTATGGACTGGCTTAAGGAAACACGCCAGTCCGAACTGGTTGTTGTGCTCGGTGAAGACCTCGCGGCTTTGCTGGGCCTTTGTCTGGCGCTAATTTTCATATCGCTTGCAGCCATTACGGGCAATCCGGTGTATGACGCACTTGGATCAATCTGCATCGGTGTTGTATTGATCGTCGTCTCGGTCTTTCTTACCATGCGCGTGCGTTCATTGCTGGTCGGGCGTTCGGCGGACCCGATGATTCAGGATGCGATCGCGAAAATAATTGCTGATGATGATCACATTGAGAAAGTCTTTAATACGATTACCATGCAGTTCGGACCGGATACGCTCCTGGCCGCGAAAATCAAACTCAAGTCAGGGATCGACATCGAAACCGCAATCGCCGATATAAACCGACTGGAGCGTAACCTCAAGGCGGATATTCCGAAACTCAAATGGTGTTTTATGGAGCCGGACGTCGAAGATTAGGTATGGAGCATTCGCGGCTGAAGCCGCTCCCACAAAATTAGCGCAATTCTCGTGGGAGCGGCTTCAGCCGCGAATGCCCCAATAGCTGCAATACAGATACCAGTACGGAACCTACCGAACAGAAAGATTACGCGTTGTTATATAGATGCACATCCTGCTGCGGGAACGGGAATGAAATTCCGTCTTTGTCGAATCGCTTCTTGATCGCTTCGGTCAGGTCAAACTTGACACCCCAGTAGTCCGCGCTGTTCACCCACGGCCTGACTGTGAAATTAACGCTGCTGTCAGCAAGTTCAGAAACGGCGATCAGGCATTCGGGATCTTTGAGAATACGATCATCGGCATCAATAAGTTCCTGAATCGTTTTGCGGACTTTGTCGATATCGTCTTCGTAGCTAACGCCAATCACCATATCCACGCGGCGCGTTTCGTGCGCCGAATAGTTGGTGATAATGCCACTCATGATTTGCCCGTTAGGGACGACGATAAGTTTGTTGTCTGCGGTCTTTAGCATGGTTGTCAGTATCTGTACCTGTAAAACAGATCCGGCAATACCGGCTGCCTCGACATAATCGCCGACCCGATAGGGCCTGAACATCACGATCAACACGCCGGCTGCGAAATTCCCCAGCGCACCCTGCAGTGCGAGTCCGATTGCGAGACCAGCGGCACCTATAACAGCAATCAATGATGTCGTTTGTATGCCAATCTGGCTCATGGCGGCGATGATGATGAAGATCATCAACATCCAGTAAACCAGGTTGCAAACAAAGGTCTCGAGAATCTTGTCTACTTCCCGGGCCTGCATCAGGTTGCGCATTCCTTTGGTAATCAATCGAGCGATCATGCGCCCGACATAAAAAATGATGATAGCGACCAGCGCTTTCAGACCGAACCCCATTCCTGCGGTCTGGATCTGTTGCCAGAGACCCATCCAGTCGAAATTTGCTATGCCGGCGATTTTCGAATCATTCATTTTCTATTTCCTTTTCTTTCCAGTAAGTGCGAGCCAGTTGCCGGCAATGATGAAACCAATTCCGGCAACAGCCATAGTTGACCATTGATAACCTTCGACGAAGGTCGAGATCAATAATGCGACGATCGGGAATAATACAGAACTATATGAGGCACGTGTAGAGCCTATTGTTCGTAGCAGCGCGAGGTAACAACCGAACGCAATCGCGGAACCGAAAACAGAAAGGTATGCCAGGGAAGCGATGTACTCGAATTCGAATAAAAAATTGAACGGTCGTTCTAATAAAATTGCAACGGTAGCGGATAGCAATGCCCCCCATGCCATGGCATGTGCGTTAACGGCGACCACTGGCAGGCCGCGCCTGGTATTGACGATTGCCGACATGTTGCCGAGTGCCGCAATAACTACACTCGCTGCGACCAGTAAAACGCCGACAATCGCCTGATCCTGCATACTGAATTTCGATATTTCCGGCCAGAAAATTAAAGCGACACCAATTACGCCAAGCAAGGCGGCAAACAACAGGCGCCCTTCAAACAATGTCTTGAAGAAAATTCGTTCGAATAGCGCATTCAAGACGACGATCAGGCTGAAAATGACCGCGACCAGGCCCGATGGGATGTAGGCGGCGCCGTGGTACACGAACAGGTAGCTGACGGAGAACAGCAACGCGCCCATAAGCATCACGAAACCGTATGACTTCCAGGGGATGTAGACTTTTCGCCCCGACAAGGCGGCATAAATGAATAGCGACGCAGATCCCAGCGCAAACCGGTACGCCACAGATACTTCTTCGGCGACTACACCGATCTGAAAGGTAATTGCGATCCAGGTCGTTCCCCAGATCAGCACAACGATCGCGTACAGGATGGCAACCTGCATGCATGATTTCCTTTTACGCTATTGGCCTGGGATGCCGCTAAAACCTGGTTGAAATCGAAATATAAAGTACGGGCCGGCAGCACCGATGTGTCCCTTTGATTGCAGGATCTGCTCGGGTAACGCGCTGTCAGCCAGATAAAGCCAGCCATCCGGCCCAAACGACAAGCCGTCTGCCCAGCGGATTCGCGTCGATTTAACCATCGTATGCAAGGCGCTTTGCCGGTCGGCCAGCAATACAGCGCCGTGTTCGACATCCGTAATGTAGATGTTGCCGCTCAGATCCGCACTCAGACCGTCACTGATTGGTTTGTCGCTATATCGTTCAACTACATTTGCTAGTTGCCGCGAGGCGAGGACCGGGTTTTTGAGATCACGGACCGGCACCCGGAAAAGACCGCCATGATTCATCGCTGCAAAATAAAGCCATTTGTTTTCGACATCGAGAGCAAGTCCGTCAACACCCGTCCTGAGATTGACCAGGCCATTAAGAAATGACATATCCCGAATTGGGTTGCGAATGAGATAGTTTTGCGCCGACACAGAAACGTGTGATTCCAGTACGCGACGAGCATCACGTGTCGCGATGTCATAAACAATGATAGCCGCCCGTTTACGCCAGAGACTGGCATCGGCAATAAAAACAGTGTCACCGTCAGCGCTTACCTGAAGATCCTGCAGTAGCGAACCAGCCGGTGCGATGTCGGAACGAAATTCGTGATCGTGCACAATATTTCCGCTTGCAAGGTCGAAGGCCAGCAAGCGCGCTGTGCCGAAACCGTGATTGCCGTGATCAATGGTCCACAATCGATCCTGGCGATCAATGACCAGGCCAAGCACGGTCTGGAAAAGATGTGGTTGCACGGTGCCGTTCGGGTACGGGATGGCGGCACCGTCAACCCACTCAAGCAACTTGTTTCCCCGCGGCCTGGACTCGGGATGCACAGTAAAAAACAATCGTCCTTGTCGACTGACGGCTACGTTGCCAATCGGTTCCTTGTAACTCAGCACTTGCTCGAGTTGACTGTCGTCGAGTAGTGGTGTCGTCGACAAATCCTGATACGGGTCACCACCGCCATACCGAACACGCAGCGTTGCGACCACGACAATTGCTAGTGCCAGCAGGAATAGAAGGAAATTTCTCAAAAGTGTCGGGCGCTCCCCGCGCGGTGACATGACACGCGGATTCTACAGCTACTACAACCTTGAGGCCCAGTTTTGAGGCGTAAACCGGGTATTCCTGTAATCGATGCCAGATAGAAGCATTCGCGGTTGAAGCCGCTCCCACAGTTGGCCGCAATCTGTGGGAGCGGCTTCAGCCGCGAATATTTTGGTGTCACGGCAGATTTTGAGTATATGGGCAGCGGTGCCTCAAACCCAAAGCTTTAGCGCCGCAGCCCAGGCGAACACAATCAACGACACAGCGGCTACACCCGCAGCACGTTGAATGTTCCGTTGTGGCAGGTAGTAATGAATCTTTGTCACGAATACTCCGGAGAAAAACCCGCACGCAAATCCGGCAAGATGCGCTCCGATGTCTGTATTCTCATCGCCTGTACCGGTATAGGCGAGTAGTGCGATGCCACCAATGATAGGTCCCAATCGCCTTGGCCAGCTATCCTGAGCCATAAGCTTCGCGCGCCAGGAATATCCGGCTACCAGCCCCAGTGCTGCGAAAACCGCAGTCGATGCCCCGATTGAGCGATGGGATGACTCGAGCAGCACAGTGTTGAGAATATTGGCAGCACTGCTGGACAAAACAATGGCTAGCCAGGCGATACCCGGGCCAACGAGCGCGCCTGCCATAAGACCGAACAAAATGCCAAAGCCGATATTGCCCATCAGATGTCGCAGGCCAGAGTGTAATGTCAATGCGGTGACGGAACGCCACCACTCACCGTCACGAATTAAAGCACCATCAATACGCCCCGCTGCAAACCAGTCGCGATTGAATGTTGCCTCAGCGGCGAGCCAGGCGACGATAGAAATCACGATAACGTAAACCGCGACGCCCCAGGTGCCGTTTTGATACTTTGGTATCAATGCCGCACTGCGCCGTGCCGGCGGGTGGTTTTCTGTATCGTATTGCCACAACTCGTACTTGGCTTTCTCCGCCATATTCTCGGGCACGATCAGCGCGCAGTTATTTTCGTTGGAGATTATCTCGCAAGGAATGCTGACGGCGTGCAGCACCAGCGCCCTGTCGGAACACTCGCGTTTAGAGCTACTTTCGAAAACAAATTGCCAGCCGTCGGGAATGATCTTGAGTCTCCAGATATTCAGGCAGCGAGAATGTCAACGGTCTGCGACAGGACATCGGCACAGTCGCCAGTCATTTTGTAAGTTGCCAAATCATCGGCACGAGTTGTGCCGCGATTAACAATAGCAATCGGTTTTCCGTTCTCGTCTGCACTGCGGGCAAATCGATAACCGGAAAACACCATCAACGAGGAGCCAACGACCAGTAGCGCGTCAGACTGTTGTAAATACTGCTGTGCATTTGCGACTCTTTCTGCCGGCACTGGTTCGCCAAAGAACACGACGTCCGGTTTGAGAATGCCGCCGCACAGTGTGCAATCCGGAACATTGAAAGACGAAAAATCCTCCCGGGAAAGCTTTGCATCACCATCTGGTGCAACGGTAGAGAGTTTTGCATCCCAATCTGGATTTGCGTCGCGAAGTTTTTGCTGAAATTTCTTCCTTGGTTCCGTCGAATCGCATTTCAGGCAACGAATCTTGCGCAGTATCCCATGCAAATCAATAACGCGCTGGCTGCCGGCTGTCTTGTGCAGGTCGTCAACATTCTGGGTAACGACGCCGGTGACAAATCCCAGCTGTTCGAGTCGCGCAATTGCCAGGTGTGCACGGTTGGGCTTTGCGCTGGCTATCCTTGACCAGCCGGCAAAACTTTGTGCCCAATAACGGCGCCGCTTGCCCGCGTCAGAGACGAAATCAGAGAATTGCATGGGTTGCCGGTGTTTCCATTTGCCGAGGTCATCCCGATAGTCAGGAATTCCGGAAGCCGTGCTGCAGCCGGCTCCACTGAGAATCGTCAGCCGCGGATGTTCGCGAATGAAACCGGACAGATTTGTAGCAGCAGTTTCAGACATCGAAATAATAATAACTCTTTAAAATCAATATGTTGAAAATCATCATAAGACCTTCAGGTTATGTTCAGTTGGTAGCGCCGACAATGACTCCCATCGACATTGAAACGTATGGAGCCTGACGTGAAAACTTTAAAGAGATGCTATTTCAGCTCTGCAGTCCTCTGCACGCTGTTCCTGCTGGAAGCATTTCTGCCAATACAATTATTCTGACATACATCCTGCATGCGGGTTTGAGTTAAGCTTCTTTCCCACGGACGCTGATTCAGGTATGTGTATGTGGCACAACAAAATCAAAAACATATTTGTGACCTGCATAATCTGCATTATTTCAGTTTTTTCAACGACCACCCTGGCAACGGTTCTCGATGCGGACGCCAACGGTTTCACCGTTGCGCACAAGACTTCTATTTCTGCGGACCGAATGGCCGTTTACAAGGCCGCGATTGAAAATGTCGGTGCATGGTGGAGTAGCGATAACACAGTGTCAGGCAACGCCGCTAACCTGTATTTTGATGTCAGCTTGCAGGGATGTTTCTGCGAATCGCTGGGGCAGGGAGCAGGTCTTGTACACATGACAGTCACGTTCGTAAATCCCGGCGTGATGATGCGATTAACTGGCGGGCTTGGCCCGTTAGGTCTGATGGGTGTGGCAGGCAACATGACCTGGGAATTTGACGATAGCGAAGAGGGCACAACAGTAACTTCGAATTATGCGGTAGGCGGCTACATGCCTGGCGGACTCGACAGCATTGCAAGCGCTGTGGATGGTGTACTGATCGAGGCAATGACGAGATTGAAATCATTTGTTGAGACCGGCAGCCCGGATGAGCCTGCGTCGCAATGAGCAACGATAAAGTCTCGCTACAGGACTCTGAAGCCGTACTTGAGACAGGGGTGGTTACTGAACTTGCGCCCGGCGTGCGACGCCTTATTGCACCCAATCCCTCAATGATGACCGGCCCCGGCACCAATACCTATTTGCTGGGTGATGATGAAATTGCTGTAGTGGATCCGGGTCCCGATATTGACGAACATATCGAGAGGATTCAGGAAGTAGCCGGTGGTCAGATCGCATGGATACTTGTCACACACACACATCCCGATCACTCGCCAGCTGCGGCCAGGCTCGCATCTGCAACCGGTGCCGAGCTAATTGGCCATGCACCACCGCACGGCCGACACCAGGACCTGACATTCGAACCTGACCGTATTCCGTGGGATGGTGACGTCTTCGAGGCCGCGGAATTCAGTTTGCAGATAGTGCATACGCCGGGCCATGCATCGAATCACCTTTGTTACTTGCATACAGGGCTGAACTGGTTGTTCACCGGTGATCACATTATCAATGGTTCAACCGTCGTCATCGATCCGCCGGATGGCAACATGGGTGATTACCTGCGCTCACTTGATCGATTGCGAGAGATCGAGATCGACACCATTGCCCCCGGACATGGCGACCTGATCAGGGAACCACGTGCTGTGATCGATTGGCATATTGATCACCGTCTGGAACGAGAGGCGAAAGTTGTCGCGGCATTGGAAGGCAGTCCGGATTCAACCTCACGAGAACTGGTGGAGCAGGTTTACGCAGACGTTGACGAGAAATTTCACGAACTCGCCGAACACTCACTCCTGGCTCACCTGATCCATCTGGAAGAAGAATGCCGCGCGACAATGCTGCGAGGGCGTTGGCGGCTTTCCTAGCGGATACAGCAAAGTATCTCGGGGACAGTTTTATTACCTGGTGTTGCCGGGCGCTGACGACAATTAGTCAAGCTGCCCCGCAAAATCCCAACAAAGACGAGGAAAGAAGAAATGAGGCAATTGGATCGTTTCCTTATTGGGGCTCTCGTGGCTGGTATTTGGTCGTTGGTTGCACTACAGATGAATTCTGTCAGCTACGCTCAGGAGATTTCGGCTGTAAAGAAGGACCCTCAAACTGAAATCACGGTAATACATGCTACCGACATTGTCGGCTTGAGCGCCATGGTTCAACAGTCTGTGCGGGATCATCAGTTCAGACCCCAGTCGATGCCAGGTCTGGATCAGTACGTAAAATCCATAGTGCGAAATTGCAGAATCAGTGGCTCAGTTACGGGAGATCGAATAACGTCCACCAATATTTCGTGCTAGCAACCATTTGGGGGACCAATTGCCAGCGTTCGCATTGGGTCATTAGCAGACGAACCGCAATCGATCGGCACTCACTTGTCAGGCGTAATGTGCCTTAACGAAAGTGCCTGTGTATCTGTGGATCTTCGTCCTGAGCTTGATCCAGAAGCTATCTTGCACTGATTCACGTGGTATTGATCATTCGACGTAACGTATCGCTGTTGCCTGTATCTGAAATACCTGAATTCCACCACCTCCACCTGTCCCGTATGCGTCACGTCCACCCGCGACTGTTCCCTTGTTGCTGATGGAGTGAACTATTATTCCGTCGGCACCTAGTTCCACGGCACGCCTAAGAATCGTGTCTAGCGCAGCCATGGCAGTGTTGCCCCGACTCGTCGCGTCAATGCGGTCCAGATTTTCATAGTCAATTTTTGGCTCCTCGTAAAAGACTTGAATATCTCTTTCTTCTTGTGTCAGCTCTGTTGGCTGACTGACGCAACCACAAATAACTAACCCAAGCAAAATCATGTATATCTTCATCATTTACGTTCCTCGCCAGAATCCGCATCGAACAGCCATGCATTCCATGCTATTGGTCGGAAATATGTCCGTCACATGCGTTGCCCGACGTCCGCTTTGGGCCATTGGCGGACCTTATTGCCAAGTTTAGCTTAATGTCTGCTTTAGAGCGGAAAGCGGACGTCAGGGCAGGCAAAAATCTGCTGTTCCAGGGGCTGCTACGGAATCAGTAGCGCAGTGTCCACTTTTCCCGAAAGCGGTCGTTCAGATCAATGCAGTTCCGGGAATTTGAGAGTCCGCTTTCGGCCATAAGCGGAAGTTCGCCTGAATTTGTCTGAACCATTCGACCCTCAGCATTAATAAATGTCGATTCTGACAACGGGTCCTGACACAATTAATAATTATTCCGTTCTGGCTCATCTATGAATACTCATGCTGCCGCAGGAAAGCAGTGGACAGATAAGGAACTGGACGACCTCACGGTCGAAAATCAATTTCGGCTGAGGGGCCTGGAAGTAACGCGCCTGGACACATTTGTTGACGCTGCTTTCGCATTTGTACTTACGCTGCTCGTTATATCGTTCGACGATATTCCATCGAATATTCCGGAAATGCTGGCGGCCGTAAAACGGATTCCGGGGTTTGCCGCCAGCTTCGCTATGCTGATGGTGTTCTGGCTTCAACATCGCAAGTGGAGTCGACGCTATGGTCTGGAGAATCACAGAACGATTCTGCATAGCCTGGTACTTATATTTGTGATGCTGGTTTATGTGTACCCGCTAAGAATGTTTTTCGAGGGAATGTTCTCCAATCTCACTGGCGGTTACCTGTCTACAAGCTATCAGATTGAGACCTACAATGACCTGCGCTTGATGTTCGTATTCTATTCCGCCGGATTTCTTGCCATGTCCCTGCTCGTTAGCCAGTTATATCGTCTGGCAATGCGCAGCTCGACTACGCTGGGACTGAATTCCATTGAACGGCGAAAGACCAGCATTGAAATGCACGTATGGGCGCTCGCTGCGAGCTTCGGATTGTTGTCAATTCTGCTGGCACTCACATTACCGGACGCTTGGGTACTATCTGCTGGATACATGTATTTCGCCCTGTTCCCTGCAAGGCGACTTCCTGCGTTTCTGGACCGGCGTCGCATTGCAGATGCGTCGTAAATAATACCTGCGAATGTCCGCTACGGGTCATTAGCGGACCTTATTACCAGGTTTAGATGAATGTCCGCTTTTCCCGAAAGCGGTCATTAAGAGGTCGGAAAATCAGGATGATTGAGGGTCCGCTTTCGGCCAGATGGTTTTGCCCCGGTTTAATGGACAGTTTCATAAAGACCGCTTGTCCGTTTTTC
>CAYOHF010000069.1:0-15914 GCA_964403695.1 uncultured Woeseiaceae bacterium
CAACCTCCGTTGGATCGAATCCATAGGACGAAATTGGAATCAATACTTTGCTCACTTGCTCATCCACTAAGGGCGCCGCGCATGCAAGCCCAGCGGGAATAATATAGAGTCATAAGAACAATGTATTCACCAGCCAAAGTCTTCGTAACTATACTTTTGGCGCTTGCAACCACGGCTGCGCTTGCCGCTGGCAGTGGCCGACTTGCTGATCCTATAGCACCCGTTATTCTGGGCGTTACCGGCATTTTGTTTTTCGCCGTGCTGGGCCGTTTCGGCGCGCGTAAGCTGGGCCAGCCTTCCGTGCTTGGCGAACTACTGATGGGCGTTATCCTCGGCACCATTGGCTATCTGTTTAGTGTCGATTTCCTGCTTGTGTTGCGTGAGGGTCCGGCGATATTTGAAATGGTTGACCTCGCATTGTCCGGCGCAAGTCTCGAGCAGGCAGCGGTTAGTGCGCTTGGAGCGGAAAACGCAATAACAATTCTCAACATCCTGCAAGGCCCGGGTGGTGCCGAGCTAACCCAAATCGCCCATGCCGTCGATATCTTCTCCCGCTACGGCGTGATTTTCCTCCTTTTCCTGGTCGGTCTTGGCACCAGCGTCAGAGAGATGCGGGAAGTTGGCCCCGAATCATTCAGAGTGGCCATTCTGGGCGTGTTATTGCCGTTCTTTTTTGGCTTCATGATGGCACGCGTGCTAATGCCCGAGTTGTCGATCAGTGTCGATTTATTTGTTGCTGCAACCCTGGGCGCGACCAGCATCGGCATTACTGCACGCGTACTCGATGAGTTAGGAATGGTAAACTGCCATGAATGCCGCGTCATATTGGGGGCGGCGGTTATTGATGATGTGCTTGGTCTGGTTATGCTTGCAATTGTCTCCGGCATCATCATTTCGGGAGGTTTTGAACTAGCCAACACCCTGAAAACCATCGCGTTAGCCGCCTTGTTCCTGGTGACGGCTTTCGCATTCGGCCCACGCTTCCTGCACAGGACCATAAAATTACTGGATCATCTCGACATCGTCGAAGCAAAGATGTTCGTTTCCTTCCTGTTCGTTATGGTTCTTGCATGGTTCGCAAACCTGGTGGGTTTAGCAACTATCGTTGGTGCTTTTGCAGCTGGCGTAATCCTGCATGATGGCTATTTCCGAAAGTGGGGCGATGTTCGTGAGCACAAGTTTTCGATCCGCGACTTAATTTCACCGCTTGAAGTCATTCTTGTACCTATCTTTTTCGTACTCATGGGCGTGCAGGTAAAATTAGAAACATTCCTTGACCCGCAGGTGATTGTAATGGGGCTTGGTCTCATCGTTGCGGCCGTAATTGGCAAGTTACTATCCGGCCTTGGAGCAGCACGCGGCAGCAGTCGACTGGCAGTTGGCATGGGAATGGTGCCGCGTGGCGAAGTCGGGTTGATATTTGCGTCGATCGGCAAGAGCCTCGGCGTTTTCAGTGATGCCCTGTTTTCCGCGCTGATATTGATGGTTATCGTCACCACGCTGATGACACCACCGCTACTCAAAATTTGTCTCAACCGCATTACGGACCGGCCTGAAGAGCCGTCAGTCACCCCATAATAATAAGTACAACTACATACCGAATTTCAAACTGCAGACTAGTATCCTCATGCTTTCCTAGGAAAAATATCGGATTTCGCTGAATCAGGAGTTTGCACATGAGCGATAGATTATCGTTAGGTGAGCGTTTGAAACTGCACGGTATTTCACGACGAGCACTTCTGAAATTTTGTGCTGGGACGGCTTCCATGATGGCCTTGCCGCCCGGCATGGTATCGGCGGTTGCAGCCAGCCTGGAAAATCTCAGGCGGCCATCGGTAATCTGGCTATCCTTCCAGGAGTGCACCGGCTGTACAGAATCGCTGACAAGATCAGCCTCTCCAAGCATTGAAAGCCTGATATTCGACACCGTTTCTCTGGACTACCACCATACCTTGCAGGCGGCCTCCGGTACTGCAGCGGAAGCAGCAAAAGAAGCTGCGATGGAGGAGAACTACGGCGAGTACATCCTGATTGTTGACGGCTCGATACCCACCGGTAATCCTGGCTATTCGACCATTGCCGGTATCGACAACCTGACTATGCTCAAAGATGCTGCCGCTGGCGCAAAAGCGATTATTGCTGTTGGCACTTGTGCGACCTATGGTGGTTTGCCGATGGCAGATCCCAATCCGACTGGTGCAGCATCCGTCGGGGACCTGTTACCGGATAGAACCATTATCAATGTCCCGGGATGTCCGCCGATAGGCGATGTTATGACCGGGGTCCTGGTGCAGATACTGGCGTTCGGCAGTATTCCGGAGCTCGATCATCTGGGGCGGCCAATGGCGTTTTATGGCCAGAATATCCATGACCGCTGCTACCGCAGGCCATTCTACGAACGTGGCCTTTTTGCCAAAACGTTCGATGACGAAGGCGCCCGCAAAGGCTGGTGTCTGTATAAACTGGGCTGCAAGGGCCCTGTGACCTACAACGCCTGTGCCGTCACCAAATGGAACGGTGGAGTGAGCTTTCCAATCCAGGCCGGACACGGTTGTATCGGCTGCTCAGAGCCGCATTTCTGGGATAAAGGCGGGTTTTATCAACCGCTTTCTCAAACCACGTTTAGCGACCCTGGAAAGCTGGGCATTGCGGCTGCTGCCGCGGTCGCAGCAGGAGCCGGGGCAACACTTATGGCACGGGCCAAACAGAAAAAGGTCCGTGAGGAACTGTCCGCGGAAGAATCATCATGACATTACTCGATTTCGCCAGGGGCCCGGCGATGCAATGGGCCCTGATCATTTTCGTCGCAGGCGTGTCTTTTCGACTGATAGGCATACTGATGTTTGGCCGGAAAAAACCGCTGTCGCCCGCACGGGGAAATGCCACAGCAGCGGGCTACAGGACAATATTCAGCCGGGCACTACCGAATGCCGTATTTCGCAAACGGGTAGGCAGTAGATATTTCACCGGCACGATATGGCACGTGGGATTTGTTTTTGTGCTCGTGTTTTTTCAGCCACACATCGCATTTTTTGAAGGCTTGCTCGGCTTGTCCTGGCCCGGTGTTGCCAACAGCATCGTGATGCCGGTAGCCGGGATCACCCTGATCTTCCTGGTATTGGCATTTATTCGCCGACTGACTGACCCGGTACTCAAAGTCCTGTCTGACAGCGGTGATTTCGCCACCCTTATTGTCACCGCACTGCCACTGGTTACTGGCCTTTTGGCTTCGGCACATGTGGGTTTGCGCTACGAAACAATGCTCGCTGTGCACTTGCTTAGCATTTCTCTTCTCCTTGTCTGGATTCCATTCAGCAAACTGATGCATATAGTGCTGGTCATACCCTCACGCAAACGCCTTGGCGCGAAGCTGGGCTACAAAGGAGTCAAAGCATGAGCATGGACAAGGAAATGCAAGACTCCTTTGCGATGTTCTACGGAATGTCACAAAGCCTCAAGGGCATGGTTGAACCGGTCGAGATGAGTGATGACGAGCGAGTCAGCAAGGCCAAGCAGGTATTCCTGAACAAAATCAACAGGGACATGGCGCTCAACCTGGAAGCCTGCGTTCATTGCGGACTGTGTGCGGAAGCCTGCCAGTACTACGTTGCCAGTGAGGATCCAAAATACCTGCCGATTGGCAAGCTCGACCTGATGAAACGTGTTTACCGGCGCGAGCTAAGCCCGCTACGCTGGTTTCATCGACTCCATACGAGCGACATTACTGCGGATGACCTGCGCGAGTTCCAGCCGAAAGTGTTCGACGAATGCACGATGTGCGGGCGTTGCTCAATGCTTTGCCCAATGGGAATCGATATTGCCGAGATGGTCCATGTCAGCCGGGAAGCAATGGTTGAAGCGGGTCTGATGCCCTCCGAGCTAGACTACATGTGTCGGGAACAGGACGGTGAAGGCACGATTTTTGGTGCAAACGAAGAACTGCTGAATTTCCGACTGAATGACCTTAAGGAAAAACACGGCGTAGACATCTATATCGACAAGCCCGACTCGGATGTAATGATGCTGACAAGTGGCCTGGACATACATCTGTTTACTGACGCGTTGTTGGGGACCATCAAGGCGCTGGATCACATGAAGGTCAAATGGACGCTGTGCAGTCACGCGTTTGAAGCCGCAAATTTCGGTTTACTTGCAGGTTCCGACAAGACGCAAAAGCACATAACCATGAGAATCGTCGAGGCCGCGACTGAAATGGGCGTCAAGACAGTTCTTACCCCGGAATGCGGCCATACCTACCCCGCCATGCGTTGGGCTGCCGCTGAAATCTCCGGCAAACCGCTGCCCTTTGAAGTGATGACAGTCTCCGAATATTTCGGCAGGCAGGTTATGGACGGCAAACTGAAACTCAAAAAAATTCCAGGCGATAAGGTTGTTACTTTGCATGATCCCTGCAAGGTCGGCCGCCATGGCGGCGTATTTGACGAACCGCGCGCTATTTTGAAAGAACTTGGCCTGAAGTTGAACGAGACCGAGTCGAATCGGGAAATGAATTTCTGCTGTGGTGGCGGTGCCGGAAACTTCCTGGTGCAATCGGCCGCACCGGTCAGGAAACTCGGGTTTCAGACCAAGATGAAGGAAGTCAACAAGACCGGTGCCGAGGCACTGGTGGTTTCCTGTGGCAGCTGCCGCCTCAATTTCGAAGCGGGAAAACTGAACACAGGTGACACCATTCAGGTCGACAGCATCGCCGCACTGGTTGGCGAGAATTTGCCGGATTAAACAGGAGTAACACGAGTGAGTGATTTATTTTCACCCGAATGGATGGGTGCCTACAAAAATGCCTGGAATAATGAGCCCAAGCTAACGGAGCCTTTGGGCGAAATCGGCTTTTCCACAGCGATTGGTTATGGGTTACTGGACGACGACAAACCACGCGGCGTGCTGCTGGTCGAAAATGGCAAAGCCACCTCCGGTGGCGCCTATGACAACCAGGACATGAACTGGGATATCAGGGCGGGCGCCGATCTTTGGGAACAGTGGATGAAGAGTCCTCCCAACCTGACGCAGATCGGCCTGGCCTACACGATGCGCCGCTTGCAATTCAAACAGGGTGACTATGCCGCCATGTTAAAAGAGCCCCGCATGACAGGGCCATTTATCAAAAGCTTTGAGACGATGGCACAGGTGTAGCCATGATTGACTGCACATCGTAGGAGCGGCATTCCTGCCGCGATTAACGATTATCGCGGCAGAGGATGCCGCTCCTACGAGAGCAATCAGGAATCGAGGACAGCACGCTATCTTGTTCTACGCCTTGCTATCCGCCGCCCAAATATTGCTAACAAAACTACACCCCCAACTAGCAGGCCCAGGGTATAAGGCAGGTGGTGGACACCAAAAATCTGGTGCCAAAGTGTTTCAACCAGGCGGTGCTCACTGTCTAACGTATGACCAGACGCAATGTTGGCCAGTCCGAGCATAAGCAGAGTTACTATTGTTTGTCGCATCACGTTTCCTTTTTTCACCTGATCTTCACATTGACCAGTTCCTGGCCGTTCGGATCTGTCACATGTACCGCGCAGGCGATACAGGGATCGAAGCTATGTATGGTTCGAAGAATTTCGATAGGCTGTTCCACGTCATGCAGGTGGTGCCCAATTAGCGCGGCCTCATAAGGGCCCAATTGGCCCTGCGGATCGCGCGGGCCGGCATTCCAGGTGCTGGGAACCACGGCCTGGTAGTTCGCAATTTTTTCATTCTCAATAACGATCCAGTGCGCCAGACCACCACGCGGCGCCTCCATGAAGCCGACTCCCTGTGCCTGGCGAGGCCAGGAAGAGGGTTCCCACAATGTATCGTTGAATGTTTTCGTTTCACCTGCCTTGATATTGGTCACCAGGTTGTCAAACCAGGTCTGCATGGTATCGGCGACGATTTTGCTTTCCAGCGTACGTGCAGCAGTACGCCCCAAAGTCGAGAACAATGCATCGATCGGCACATCGAGCGTGGTGAGCGTCGACTGGACCAGCTCTTTTGTTTGCTCGTGACCAGATGCATACAACATCAGCAGACGCGCCAGCGGGCCAACCTCCATGGCGTGACCCTTCCAGCGTGGTGACTTCAGCCAGGAGTAGTTTTGCTCTACATCCAGATGGTCGTAGGGTGGCGCTGGTCCATCGTAATTCAGTTCGGTCTCACCCTCATAAGGGTGCAGGCCTTTGTTCTTGCCACCTTCATAGTCATACCAGGAATGTGCGACGTACTCCTGAATCTCGTCCTTCGCATTGAGGTCGACCTCATGAATCGTTGACAGGTCGCGGCCGAGAATCGCACCACGCGGGAACAGGAAGGTAGACGGGTCATCTGTGCCCGTCTCCGGGAAATCACCAAAGGTCAGGAAGTTACCGACGCCCTCGCCCTGAGCACCCCAGTCTTTGTAGAAACCGGCGATCGCCAGCGTATCGGGGACATAAACCTGATCGACGAACATCTGCATTTGCGTAATGATGTCCTGCACTTTCGATAACCGCTCCGCATTGATTGCAGAATCGGAGTCAAGATCAATGGCACAGGGAACTCCGCCAACCAGGAAGTTAGGGTGTGGGTTTTTGCCGCCGAATATCGTGTGCAGCTTTGAAACTTCGCGTTGCCATGACAGCGCCTCAAGATAGTGCGACACCGCCATGAGGTTCGCTTCGGGCGGCAACTTGTAAGCCGGGTGGCCCCAGTAGGCCTTGGCGAAGATTCCAAGCTGGCCCGCTTCCACAAAGTCTTTGAGCTTTTTCTTCATATCAGAGAAATAGCCAGGCGAGCTCTTCGGGTAGCTACTGATACTTTGTGCCAATTCCGACGTTGCCTTCGGATCTGCTTCCAGTGCGGATACAACGTCGACCCAATCCAGTGCGTGCAGATGATAGAAGTGCATAACATGATCATGCACATACTGCGCCGAAATCATCAGGTTGCGGATTAGCTGTGCATTTTTCGGAATCTCATAGTTCAGCGCATTTTCTACAGCCCGTACTGAGGCAATACCGTGCACCAGCGTACAAACGCCGCATATTCGCTGTGCAAATGCCCACGCATCACGTGGGTCTCTGCCGCGAAGGATAATCTCGATGCCACGCACCATGGTGCCGGAAGACCATGCGTCTGCAATCACGTCGCCATCCATCTGCGCTTCAACCCGAAGATGCCCTTCGATCCTGGTAATAGGATCAACTACAACTCTTTCGTTCATAGTGAATCTCGTTCGTTATCGTTCGTTTGCGGAAAACAGTTCGGCACCGCTCTCAGTACCGTTTGCGAGGTACGCGTCGAGCCGTTCGAGGCCGATCTCAATATCATCCTGCTGTGATTTCAGAAGATCAGGACAATGCGTGACCTCGATGAATTTGCTAACAATCTCTTGTGCGGTATTAGCGTGTGTCACCCACCAGACGCCCGGGTAGGATGTTTCCCGAATCGTAGTGGTTCCCTCAGCATTTAGTTCGGCGTGGATCTCGCCCCGCCCCAACTCGGTTTCGATCTGTTGTTCTTCTCCGGGCGCCAGTGGCAGGCTGCGCAGATCGATAACGGTACCGTCATCGCCCTCGGCAACCCGCTGCAGTGCGTGCCTGATTTCATGCAGCAATGGCTGGACATTGCCGGTAAATGACTCGACATTGACTGCGATGTTATCGAGGCCGGTCATTGCGCTACTGCCGCTGCGTTTTGTACTGGCCCGGGTGACTTTTGCGGTGACCATTTCCTGATCAGGGATATCGCGTAGTCAGCTGCCACGGGAAACGCCGCCTGCACCTCGGCACCGGCGTGCTCGCCCCAACCCAGGTTACCGGGCTGAATACCGATCAACGCCCGGTTACGTGGCAGGCAATCCTGCAATCGGGCGATATCCATGAGGTCGGCAAAGCCAACTTCGTGCACGCTACGCTGGCCAAAACGCAGGAAATCATCCAGCTCGTCATTTTCAAATACTCGCACTGCTCCTGCTTCTGCATTGAGCTGCGCAGCATCGAAAATAATGAGATTTGTTGCCGATGCGATATCGTCGGCAAGCGTAAAACTTAAGGTGCCAGCATCAAGAAACTCAACGTCACCGATATCGGGGGCATGCTGTTGCAGATAGTGCATTGCGTGAACGCCCGCGCCCTCATCGGAAAGCAGTGTATTGCCCACACCAAGTATCAAAGTTTCGCTCATTTACCAGCCTTTTTGCGGCTCGCACGTACGTATTCAGCGACACCTGATACAAGCACGCACCAACCCAAGATTAGCGTTTCTTCTCAGAGCATTACGATAAACGCACCTATATAAGGAGAGAATAGGCGTTACTACGTACAGCAAGCGTCGCTGATATCCGAATAATATGGTGGTGTCGTTGGTGTTTAGCGACGGCAGGATGTGGAATCGGAGCGAAGTAAAACTTATGTGTCTAGCTGTCCCAATGCAGATAAAGACCATCACTGACTTTCAGTGCCTCTGCGAGGCGCGCGGCGTAGAGCGCGAGGTCAGTTTGTTCCTGATGCAGGGGGAAGATGTTGCGCCGGGCGATTTCGTACTGGTGCATGTCGGTTATGCCATCCAGAAAGTAACAGAGACCGAAGCTGCTGAATCGTGGGAACTATTCGACGAAATACTGGCCAGCAATGCATGAGCTCGCGATATGTCAGGCGCTGATCGACCAGGTTACAGAACTGGCACAAGCGCGTAACGCGACCTCGGTCAGCGAAATCTATATTTCTGTTGGCCCGTTATCTGGCGTGGAGTCAGCGCTACTGCAAAATGCTTTTCCTATTGCGGTAGCTGGCACGGTTGCTGATGGTGCCGAACTTCACATAGACAGCTTGCCGGTAAGAGTGCATTGCAAAGATTGTGATACTGAGTCAGAAGTGGCTGCCAATCGTCTGTTATGTGCTCAATGTGGCACCTGGAAAACCCGACTGGTCAGCGGTGATGAATTGCTGCTGAAAAGTGTTGAACTTGAAATAGACGAACACACCCGGCAACGCGATCTGACGCGTGCCGATCAAATGGCCGTGGAGGGCTGACGACGATGTGTGATACCTGTGGCTGTAATGTTACCTCCGGTAACCAGCATCTTCTTCATGACGGCGGACACCTGGCCAGGACAGCATCCGGCGCAGAGTCTGTCGCTGTTTTGAAAGGCTTGCTGGATGCAAACGATCACGAAGCGGCCCACAACCGGGAGCATTTCGACCGACATTCGGTGCTGGCGATCAACCTGATGTCATCACCTGGCTCTGGCAAGACTTCGCTTCTTGAAGCGACCATCGACAGATTGGGCGACGAGCTGAATATCGGTGTCGTCGAGGGCGATCTCGAAACAGAAAATGACGCCGAGCGAATCCGCGCCAAGGGGATTCCAGCTATCCAGATCAGTACCGGCAGCGCCTGTCACCTGGACGCACACATGGTGCACGACGCATTACATAGCCTGGACCTCGATGGGCTCGATATCGTGTTCATTGAAAATGTTGGAAACCTTGTATGTCCGGCAAGCTTCGACCTCGGCCAGCATCTCAACGTTACTTTGCTGTCGTCTCCGGAGGGTGACGATAAACCGGCGAAGTACCCGGTCATGTTTCGAGCGGCCGACCTTTTGCTTCTGTCGAAGTCAGATCTCATCGAGGTACTCGGAGATTTCGATCCGGACAAGGCCGTGCAGCATTTACGAGATCTCGCCAGTCCGGCCCATGCGATAACTTTATCGGCCCGCACTGGTGTCGGCATGGACGCGTGGTGTACCTGGGTGCAACAACATCTGGCCGACTGTCGACTGCGCGTCGCCAGCGGAGAAAAAATCCACCCGGCAATCCAGCCGGACGGAGCGACCCTGCACAGTTCGCATTCCACGTGACTCAGTCAGCGGAATACTGGCTTGGGAAACTGCATGAGCTGAAACTCACGCAACCCGTCCGCATTATGAATGTCTGCGGCGGACATGAGCGCTCGATATCGCTTGCGGGCTTGCGATCTGCAATCCCGGCCGCTATTGAACTGGTTCCGGGCCCGGGTTGCCCGGTTTGCATTTGCCCCGAAGAAGATGTCTACGAAGCGATTCAGATTGCGCTGCACGAAGATGTCATCCTTGTAGCATTCGGCGACATGCTCAGAGTTCCTGTTAATGCGCCAAAGAGGGAACCGAGATCACTCGAGCAAGCGCGGGCCGCCGGTGGTGACATTCGGCCGGTCGCGACGCCGACTGAAGTGGTGCGTATTGCCGACGAGAATCCAGACCGTCGCGTCATTTTCTTTGCCGCGGGCTTTGAAACCACTACTGCACCCGTCGCGGCTATGCTGGCGGAAAAGTTGCCGGCAAACCTGTTGGTGCTGTTATCTGCACGGCTAACCTGGCCGGCAGTCGCGATGCTGCTGGATTCCGGCGCGCCGGGTTTCAATGCATTGATCGCTCCCGGCCACGTCGCAACGGTGATGGGGCCGGAGGAGTGGCAGTTTGTCGTCGACAAACATGATATTCCAACTGCTATTGCGGGCTTTCGGCCGGACACACTGTTGGCCGCGATGTACTCGGTTCTGCGTCAATTACAGGACGGTCGACATTTTCTTGATAACTGCTATCCGGAAGTGGTGCGTCCAGGTGGCAACGAAACGGCGAAAGCGTGTTTGCGACAGGTCATGCAGGTGTCGGACGCGAACTGGCGTGGCATTGGTGTTATTCCCAAATCCGGTTTCAGTTTGAAGAGCGACTACGCACAACATGACGCACGTGTGCAATTGCCATCGTATGCGGATGACTCACGCAAACGCGTCGGTGAGATGCCACCCGGTTGCGATTGTGCCAGCGTCGTCCTCGGCAAGAAATACCCCAATCAATGTCGCCTCTACGGGCTTGCCTGCACACCGCGTAAACCGATCGGCCCATGCATGGTTTCTGATGAGGGCGCGTGCAGGATTTGGTGGGCCAGCGGACATCGTGACAACGAGTCCGACCACAGCAAGGCCCGCAGAGCAGCAGGTTGAATAAGCGCGATGCTTGTCCACGAATCCGAAACCGGTACCCTGAGTCAATCTGCACTTGGTACGAATGATAGATTGAAAACAGTCGCAATCAGGTTGGCCGGGCACGTCCAGGGCGTCGGCTTTCGCCCGTTCGTCTATCTACTTGCCCAACATCACCAGCTTTGTGGATCAGTACAAAATCAACTCGGTGAAGTTGAAGTGACCGCGCAGGGTAATGCCGGTTCGTTGATTGAGTTCGAAAAAGATCTGATCGATAAGGCGCCGCTCTTATCAAGTCCGTACATTACATCGGTCGAAGCCATCAGTGCCGCAGAAATTGACTCATTCCAGATCCTGGCAAGCTCAGATCAGTCGGATGCGCAAATTTTCGTTCCGCCTGATTATTTCACTTGCCCGGACTGTCTGCGAGAGTTGCAGGATCCGAACGACAGGCGTTACCGCTATCCTTTCATCAACTGCACGCAATGCGGTCCGCGTTATACGCTGATCCGTTCACTGCCCTATGATCGTCCGAATACCAGCATGGCCGAATTTCCGCTATGCCCGCAGTGCACCAGCGAATATGAAAATCCCTCTGACCGAAGGTTTCATGCTGAACCCGTCGCCTGCCCCGCCTGCGGACCACAACTAAGCCTGGCATTGCCAGATAGCCAGGAAGTGCTAAGCAGTGAAGTAGCACTTGAAAGTGCGCTAACGCGATTACGCCGTGGCGACGTACTCGCTGTAAAAGGCATAGGTGGCTATCACCTCATGTGCGATGCGACGAATGCCCTCGCCGTCAAAAAACTTCGTCAGCGCAAACAGCGACCAGACAAACCACTGGCTGTTATGTTTCCGGTATCCGGATCTGCCGGGCTGGATGCGGTGAAAAGCGCCGTCAACCTGACCACGACTGAGGCCGATTTGCTCAGCGGGCCAATCAGGCCCATTGTTCTCGCCCGGAAAAAAACCGTGGCTACAAATCTTGCTGCGAACCTCGCACCAGGATTACGTGAACTAGGCGTATTCCTGCCATACAGTCCGTTACATCAACTCCTGCTGGATGGGTTCGGTGGCCCACTTGTCGCAACATCGGGAAACCTCAGCGGCGAACCGGTGCTGACGGAAAATAGCGAAGCATCGCGGCGGCTCGCCAGCGTAGCGGATGCTTTCCTGCATCATGACCGGCCGATTGTACGACCCGCCGACGACCCTTTGTATCGCCAGGTTGGTGGCACAATGCGCCCGTTGCGACTGGGACGTGGTTCTGCACCGACAGAGCTGAACCTGCCGTGGCCGCAACAGCAACCGACATTGGCTGTCGGCGGACATATGAAGGCGACCATCACGTTGAGCTGGAATGATCGCGCGATTGTGTCTCCACACATCGGTGAGATGGGCAGTCCACGCAGCCTGGCAATATTTGAACAGGTTGCAGAGGATTTGCAGGCGCTTTACGGCGTGCGTGCAAAGAGAATCGTCTGTGATGCGCATCCCGGCTATGCGACGCATCGCTGGGCACATGAACAACAATTACCGGCTACTACCGTCTGGCACCACCGCGCGCATGCATCTGCACTGGCAGCAGAAATAGCAACTCCGGGTACGTGGCTGATGTTTACCTGGGACGGCGTTGGCCTTGGAGAAGACTTGTCATTGTGGGGCGGCGAGACGCTGCTCGGGAAACCAGGCCGCTGGCGGCGGGTTTGCAGCATGCGACCATTTCGACTGCCCGGTGGTGAACGTGCAGGCCGTGAACCATGGCGCAGCGCCGCCGCTTTACACTGGGAAACTGGTCGACCCTGGCCGCAATGTCCTGATGAAGGCGGGTTGGCCAGAGCCGCGTGGCAACATCAATTGAATTGCCCGCAAAGCAGCGCCGCCGGCAGGCTTTTCGACGCGGCCGCGGCAATCATCTGCGATATGCACGAAACCAGCTTCGAAGCCCAGGGCCCTATGCAACTCGAGTCAATGTGTAGTGATGTCGGTGCGGCTATCGCGCTGCCACTCAGTGTGGATCAGGAAGGTATTTTGCGTACGGACTGGGAACCTTTGCTCGTCGAGATAGGCGACAAACGCCAGGATCCCGCTCGCCGTGCAGAAACATTTCACACCAGTATGGCTGTGGCACTACTTGAGCAGGCAAGACGAATGCGTGACAGCCAGCGGATTGACCAGGTCGGGCTTACCGGTGGTGTATTTCAAAACAGAGTTTTATCAGAGCAGGCCGTCGAACTTTTGCGGGCCGATGGTTTTGATGTTTATTTGAGTAGCGAGCTGCCGTGCAATGACGCAGCCCTTGGTTACGGTCAGGCAGCTGAAATTGCTGCGCTTGAACAGGACACAAAAAGCTAATGGAAGACGACAGAATAACGCTTGCACACGGCAACGGCGGCCGCTTTATGCGCGAACTAATCGAAGAGGTGTTTGCACGCCATCTTGCTCATTCCGATCTGGATACCGAGGCAGATGCAGTACCGTTGTCACTCAATGGCGGCGAGCCGATGATAACAACTGACGGCTTTACGGTTCAGCCACTCGAGTTTCCGGGTGGAGATATTGGCTCATTGGCCGTGCACGGGACAACCAACGATCTGGCGGTAGCCGGTGCACGACCCCTGTACCTGACCCTCAATGCGTTCATCGAAGAAGGAATGGAAATAGCCCAGCTTGACCGTATCGTGCAAAGCCTTGCGAGAACCGCACGGGAAATCGGTGTGAAGGTAGCAGCCGGCGACACCAAAGTGCTGCAACGTGGTGAAGGCGGAGGATTGTATCTCGCAACGACCGGGGTCGGCATACGAATTCCTGGCACGCGGCCAGCCATGAGTAACATTCAGGCGGGCGACATCATCCTGATCAGCGGTTCTGTCGGAGATCACGGAACAGCCGTGATGCTCGCAAGAGAAGACTTCGGTTTGCGCGGCGATCTGCTATCGGATGCAGACAGCGTTCTGCCACTCACGGAGGCAATGATGGCAAGTACCGGGCTCAGGTTCATGCGTGACCCAACGCGCGGCGGAATTGCGTCGGTTGCTCACGAAATTGCTCGTGCCACCGGCATGGGCGTCCGCTTTGATGCGACGATTCCGGTAAAGGATCAGGTCCAGGCTGTCTGCGACATGCTGGGCTATGACCCCTATTACCTTGCCTGCGAAGGCCGTGTCCTCGCAGTCGTCGCTGCAGAGGAAGCGGACGCAGCGCTGCAAGCATGGCGGAGCATTCCAACAGGTCGGGACGCGGCTATCGTCGGTCGTATCACGAAAGATAGTCAACGTGTCGTACTTGAGACCGAGTTAGGCGGTGAGCGTTTTCTTGAAGAACTGGAAGACGATCCGTTGCCGCGCATTTGCTGATTGCTCTAATCAGTAACTCCAGGTACATCACACCAGCAAAATATGAGCCCCGGAACGATGAAAACTATCATTGAGCCATTCAGAATCAAGATGGTAGAGCCGATCAAGCTGACCACTCGCGAGCAACGTGAGGAGTTCATGCAAGCTGCCAGTTACAACCCATTTCTATTGCGCGCGGAAGACGTCATCATTGACTTGTTGACCGACTCGGGCACGAGCGCAATGTCCGCCGAAGCATGGGCAGCCATGATGCGCGGCGATGAGTCCTACGCTGGCGCCCGAAGCTGGTATCGTTTCCGTGACACGGTTAAGGATATTTTCGGTTTCGAACAGATCATCCCGACCCACCAGGGAAGAGCCGCTGAGAGCATTTTGTTCGGCGTGATGGTGAATGCGGACTCCATCATTCCGAACAATACTCACTTCGACACCACCAGGGCAAACATCGAATTCAATCACGGTACCGCGCTGGACTTACCATGCGTCGAAGCCAGCGACCTCGAATCCGACTTTCCGTTCAAGGGCAACATGGATATCGCGGCTCTCGAAAAAGTCGTTGCCGACGAAGGCCCGGAGCGAATTCCGCTGATAATGGTCACTGTCACCAACAACTCCGCTGGTGGCCAGCCAGTCTCGATGGCCAACATTCGCGAAATCAGCCGAATCGCACGCGGTGCGGGTATTCCTTTCTATATAGACGCGTGTCGGTTCGCAGAGAACGGCCACTTCATCAAGCACCGCGAGCCGGAATTCGAAGATGTGTCGTCCATTGATATTGCTCGTGAGATGTTCAGCTACGCAGATGGTTGCACGATGTCGGCCAAGAAAGACGCCTTCGCTAACATCGGCGGTTTCCTGTGCACCAACGATGCCGACCTGGCACATCGGGAACGCAATATCCTGATTTTGACGGAAGGATTTCCGACTTATGGTGGCCTGGCGGGACGTGATCTCGAAGCGATCTCCGTTGGCCTGCGGGAAATTCTGGACGAAGACTATCTTGACTACAGATTACTCTCGACTCGCTATGTCGTCGAGCATCTGCGCGATCTGGGAATTCCTGTGGTCGCTCCGGCGGGCGGCCATGCAGTCTATCTCGATGCCCGTCGATTCCTGCCGCACATACAACCTCTGCAGTATCCCGGGCAATCCCTGGCAGTTGAGCTATACCTGGAAGCCGGCGTGCGTGGCGTAGAAATAGGTACTGTGATGTTCGGTGCCAATCCACATACCGGTGAAGAGCACGCCGCCCGCCTTGACCTGGTACGCCTGGCCATTCCTCGCCGGGTTTATACGCAGAGCCACATGGACTACGTGGTTGAGGGTATTGATCTTGTTTGGGAAAGAAGAAACGACATCCGCGGCATGCGCATCGTGCAGGCACCGCAATTCCTGCGGCATTTTACAGCCGCCTTCGACTGGATCTGAATAACATGAATGTGAGCAGCCAATGAATTACGACATCATTATTGTCGGCGCGGGTCCTGCAGGCCTGAGTTTCGCACGATCTCTCGCCGAAACCGGACTACAGGTTTTGCTGGTCGAGAGACAATCTAAACAACAGCTTGCAGCACCCGAATTCGATGGACGCGATATTGCACTCACGCATTTGTC
>CAYOHF010000069.1:16014-17227 GCA_964403695.1 uncultured Woeseiaceae bacterium
ATTCAGCAGCGACATACAGGATCGTTTTGCTAATCGATACGGGGATATGCAACTCGTCAGCAAGAGATTTTCCTATCCCCTGGTCGGTGTACACGCATCGAAGTTCTGTGCGAAACGGTTCGCGTTAATTGGCGATGCTGCGGTAGGCATGCACCCGGTAACGGCTCATGGTTACAATCTCGGGCTTAGTGGCCAGGAAATTCTCGCCAATGAAATTATTAACGCAGCAGCTCAGCAAAGAGATATTGGTGCCACGCCATTGTTACAAAGATATCAAGACAAACATATGCGAACGACCAGACCAATGTTTCACGGCACGAATGAGATTGTGAAATTTTTTACCGATGACCGTGCACCAGCCAAGCTGGCGAGATCAATTGCTTTGCGGCTTGCCAACCGGATTCCACCGATTAAGCGAGTAATACAGAACAAGCTAACCGAAATTACCAATTGAACATTTGAACCGGACTGCTTCCGTGTAGAAAACTCGCTGCTGACCGCCCGGCAATCGCGGCGGGACGCCGCTCCCACGGAACCGTCGCGATATTCGTGGGAGCGGCGTCCCGCCGCGATTACCGAATGCCACTCCAAAAAAAACGGGCCCATTGAATGGGCCCGTTTCATGTTTCTACAGCAGTCAGAATTACTGTGCCGGCGCTTCCTCGACGGAAATTGCCATAGACTCGGCGACTGTAATGACTACAAGGTCTCCGACTGACGCGCGTTTCAGATTATCCGGATTGCGGGCCGTGTACTCATTAACGTTGCCGTCCGGGCCGAGCAACTTAAAGGTATTGGCTTCCAGGTTGATCTCCTCAACGGAAGCGACCACGACCGTTGCGCTAATTACTGCGCCGCCCGGCATCTCGCCCATGTCAGTACGATCCGCAACGCCAAGCTCACCTATCCTTGGACCTTTGCCATCGTCTTCCATGACTTCTATAGAAACACTCTGCGTGTAGTTAGCATTGACGATATCGCCAACTTCTACCTGGCCGAGATTGCGAGCATCTTCGCTGGCTACAAATGTGATCAACTCACCGTTGCCTTTGCGGAGCGAAACCTGGCGTGTTTCGTGATTGATGGTCTCAACGACTGCGTTAACTGTCATTGATTCGCTTACATACATAGAAGGCTTGTCCTGCGCCATCTCGTCATTGGCAAAAGCAACAGCGCTTGCCAGACACATAGCCACAAGGGCTGTGCATTTGAA
>CAYOHF010000070.1:0-17172 GCA_964403695.1 uncultured Woeseiaceae bacterium
CTGACGTGAATGGACGAACATCCCGCCATATTTTCGAATTGATCAGAGCAAATTCATAAGGCGCCGCCGATTCCTCAACGTGCTCCGCGAACCCGCCATAACTGCCTCGATCAGACCACTTTTCGCCGATGCGGCTTACCGTGTCACCGAAGACATTGACGCAATGGTGTCTTATGCAGATCCGCTCACCCCATTCCTTTTCAATTTCGTCAATCCGGTGTTGGACAATCCACGCCCAAACGCAAAGAACGTCCGTATAATAATCAACTTCGAGTGGTAATTTCATTTGCAAACTCTTTATTCTGTGCATGCCTGCAGAAAGGCTGCCCGGACGATATTAGGATTTGAAGCAAGACTAATGTCAACCAAAATTGATAAAAGTAAGCAGCCAGTCCTCGGGCTAAAAGCGAATCTCGCGCAGTTCACGCTCCTGATCGTCGTCAATGCGTTCGTTGGAGCGATGGTTGGTATGGAACGCAGTATCCTGCCGGCGATCGCAGAGCAGGAATTCATGCTCGCTGCGCGAACAGCCATTCTCTCTTTTATTGCTGTATTTGGCGTCAGCAAGGCACTTACCAATTACCTGGCGGGTCGTTTTTCCGACGTATATGGCCGAAAGGCGATATTGATCACTGGCTGGATAATCGCCATACCGGTGCCGTTTTTACTCATGTGGGCACCTACCTGGGGTTGGATCATCGCAGCAAATCTCCTGCTCGGAATTAGCCAGGGCCTGACATGGTCAACCACCGTCATCATGAAGATTGATCTTGCCGGTCCGAACAAACGCGGTACAGCAATGGGGCTCAATGAATTCGCCGGCTACTTTGCGGTTGCCGGCGCCGCGTTGGCAACCGGCTATGTAGCCAGCACATGGGGATTGCGTCCGGAACCGTTTTATTTAGGCGTCGGGTTTGTGGCGATCGGGCTCAGCTTGTCCGTGTTCCTGGTCCGGGAAACCAAACAATACGCCGATTTGGAAGCAAGTTTGCATCCCCATGTCGCTGCAGCAGACCAGCCGACGCAAAAGGAAATTTTTTATAAGACTTCATTCACGGATCGCAATTTGTCGTCCGTCAGCCAGGCCGGTCTGGTCAATAATCTTAATGACGGCATGGCATGGGGATTGTTCCCCATCTATTTCGCACTATCCGGCATGTCACTGTCGCAAATTGGCTGGCTCGCTGCGATCTATCCCGGCGTATGGGGAATTGGCCAGCTTTTCACCGGCGCGCTATCTGATCGTATCGGTCGTAAAGTGCTTATTGTTCTGGGGATGTGGTTGCAGGCGCTAGGCCTGGTTGCGATCGCTTTGCTCAATGAATTTCACCAGTTTGCAGTTGCCGCTGTGATGCTCGGTGCCGGCACAGCGATGGTTTACCCAACCTTGCTCGCTGCGATCGGTGACGTCGCTCATCCGTCCTGGCGGGCATCATCCGTCGGCGTATACCGATTGTGGCGCGACCTTGGTTACGCGTTTGGCGCAGTAATTGCCGGAATTATCGCCGATCTCTTTGGCGTGACATCATCAATCTGGGTCATAGCCGCGCTCACGTTTGTGTCCGGCGTTATTGTTCTGCAGCGAATGCAGGAAACGATGACAACAACTGCTCGGTAAAACTAACTATTGATCGCAAGCTGTTCTTTCCTTTGTTTCCGATACTTGTGCAGAAGCAACTCTGTATAACCGTTTGGTTGATCGATCGCCTTGAATACCAGGTCGCAAGCAGCCTGGAACGCGAGACTGCTGTCGAAATAGGGTGACATGTTGGTGTACGCAGTATCGTCCGTGTTTTGTGCATCAACAACACGCGCCATACGGCGTAGTGTTTCGAGAACCTGCCGTTCACTGCAAACGCCATGCAGCAACCAGTTGGCGATATGCTGACTGGAGATGCGCAAGGTAGCGCGATCCTCCATCAGGCCAACATTGTTGATATCGGGCACCTTGGAACATCCGATACCCTGATCGATCCAGCGCACGACGTATCCGAGAATGCCTTGCGCATTATTATCCAGCTCTGATTGAATCGTCGTTTCATCCAGCGATGCGGCATCGCATAAGGGCGGCGTCAGTATTTCGTCGAGATTTGCGAGCTTTCTGGATGAACATGCCGCCTGGTGCTCGCTGACGCTCACATCATGGTAGTGAATCGCATGCAGTGTCGCAGCTGTTGGTGACGGTACCCACGCGCAGTTGGCACCGGATTGCGGGTGTGCCGACTTGGAAGCCATCATTTCGCGCATGTCATCCGGTTTCGACCACATGCCTTTGCCTATCTGAGCTTTCCCCGGCAGCCCAGAGCGAATTCCGATATCGACGTTCCAGTCTTCGTAGGCATTTATCCACGGCTGAGTCTTTATCTGTTCTTTGGGCATTACTGCACCGGCATACATCGAGGTACGAATCTCGTCGCCAGTCCGATCCAGAAACCCGGTATTGATGAATGCCAGCCGATCTTTAACAGCGTCAATGCATTGCACAAGATTGATCGTTGTACGTCGTTCTTCGTCCATTACACCGATCTTGATCGTCCCGGGCGCCAGGCCGAAAAGTTCCTCAACCCGAACAAACAGTGTATTGGCGAAGGACACTTCGTCGGGACCATGCATCTTCGGCTTTACTATATAGATACTGCCGGTACGGCTATTCGCCGAACTATCGTCACTCAGTGCACACGCTGTGGTAATTACCGCATCGAGGATTCCTTCAAAAACTTCCTTTCCTTCGCCATCAGTCACCGCATCGGTCGTCATCAGGTGGCCGACATTACGATTCAGCATCAGGCTCCTGCCCGGCAAAACAACCTGGCTGCCGTCTGTAGCTATGTACTTGCGATCGCTATTCAGGCGACGCGTCTGTGGCTTACCATTTTTCCTGAACGTCGCCTCAAGTGTGCCTTGCATCAGGCCAAGCCAGTTTCTGTAAACGCCGACTTTATCTTCGGCGTCAACGGCCGAGACTGAGTCCTCACAATCCTGGATTGTCGTCACGGCCGACTCGAGCATGATGTCACAGAGATTGCCGGGCGCATCCTTGCCAACCGGGTGATCCGGATCTGTCTGCAGCTCGATATGCAAGTCGTTGTCGCGAAACAGGTACGAGTTTCGGTCTCCCCATCCGGACCAGCCAATAAACTTGCTGGAATCTTTCAGCCTGGCCTTTGTGCCATCCGCGAGCGTCGCGAAGCAGCTGGCATAGCGTGTTGGAATTTCCACAGAGTAGCTGACGACCTCCGCGTGACTCGCACCATCCAGCGGGATAATACGGTCGAGAAAGTCTGTGGCATAGGCAATAACGGCATTCCCGCGTTGCGGGTCGTAACCCGATGCAGGAGGCTCATTATTACCTTCCGGTATGACGTCCGTGCCATACAACGCGTCGTACAATGACCCCCAGCGAGCATTAGCTGCATTGATCGCAAACCTTGCGTTGCTGACCGGCACCACCAGCTGTGGACCGGCGATTGTCTTGATCTCAGCGTCTACATTCGCAGTCGAAATTTCCGACTGCATAGTTTGCTCACTCAGATAGCCAATCTCTTGTAGAAAACTCACATACTCATCGTGATTCCATGAGTCGCCCTGCCGCGCCTGGTGCCACGCGTCAATTTGCTGCTGCAACTCATCCCTGATGTTGAGCAGATGACGGTTGGCCGGCGTCAGGTCGCAAACAATATCTTCCAATCCACGCCAGAATTCCACGGAATCAAATTGAATCGCCGGGAGCAACTCGTACTCGACAAAATAGTAAAAAGCCGGATCAACACTCAGACTGCCGATCGTTCGTCGGTCTTGAACAATGGTATTCGCAACATTCAATGCATACATTGGTTACTCTCCCGCGGCACTTCTTTTAGTTTTTATTATTGCCCTGCTTCAGGCGACGAACTGCTCTTCCTCGGTGCTGCCATCCATCGCAGTCGTTGATGAGTGTCCCTGCATGATCGTATTCTGCACCGCGTCGAAATATCCGGCACCAACAAACGACTGGTGCTTTGCAGCCCTGAAGCCATGCTTCTCGTCAGCGAATTCCTGCTCCTGCATTTGCGAGTAGGCGTACATTCCCTCGGCTTTATAAGCGCGGCTCAACTTGAACATACTTGAGTTAAGAGCATGCCAGCCAGCAAGGGTAATGAACTGGAATTTGTAGCCCATGGCTCCCAATTCCTCGCGGAAGTGCTTCATCGTCTCGTCATCCAGGTTGGCTTTCCAGTTAAATGACGGCGAACAATTGTATGCGAGCAACTTGCCTGGGAATTGAGCATGAATCGCATCTGCGAATTTCTGCGCCTGCTTGAGGTCAGGTTTCGAGGTTTCACACCACAACAAGTCGGCATAGGGCGCGTAGGAAAGGCCACGTGAGATTGCCTGGTCAATTCCAGGATTCGTGCAGAAGAAGCCCTCGGCTGTTCTTTCACCAGTGATGAATGGAAGATCACGTTCGTCCGTATTTGACGTAATCAGATTTGCAGCGTCCGCATCGGTCCTTGCAAGTAGCACAGTTGGCACGCCCAAAACATCGGCCGCGAGACGTGCGGCGGTGAGTTTACCAACGGCCTCGCTGGTCGGCACGAGCACCTTGCCGCCCATGTGGCCGCATTTTTTGGCGGATGACAACTGGTCTTCGAAGTGCACACCAGCTGCGCCGGCTTTGATCATGCTCTTCATCAATTCGAATGCGTTCAGATTGCCCCCGAAGCCGGCCTCCGCGTCTGCGATGATCGGCGCCAGCCAATCAACATTTGAGTCGCCGTTCAAAGTGTAGATTTCATCGGTACGCAGGAAAGCATTGTTGATTCGTTCGACCATTTTTGGCACCGAATCGACCGGATAAAGGCTTTGGTCCGGGTACATTTCACCGGCACTGTTGCCATCACCAGCGACTTGCCAGCCGGAGCAGTAGATCGCCTTCAAGCCGGCCTGGATTTCCTGAATGGCCTGATTTCCGGTTAATGCCCCAAGCGCGCACAAGGGTTTTTCCTGGTTCACGAGACGCCATAGTTTCTCGGCACCAAGTCGCGCCAGAGTATGTTCAATGACGACAGAACCCCGCAGTTTCATCAGGTCTGCAGCGCTATATTCGCGCTTTATACCCTTCCACCTCGGGCTGTCCTTCCAATCCGCTTCCAGTTGTGAAATTTTCTCATCCCGCGTCATTACGATCTCCCTTTCTCCGTCTCGTGAACGCTCAAAAACAGTGAATAATCCAGCACTTGGGGGTATAGTACGGCGTAACGCCCTAAAATTTCACAATAAAAATTTCACAGTGTCAATTTTACAAGGAATCGGCGATGGCCAGCCAGCAAGGACTCCTGCGTAAGGCCCATTTTCTGGGCACGAAGATCAAATCCCTGCGTAAACGCAACCATTTGACGCTTGAGGACCTGTCCGTACGCTGTGTACAAATCGACGCAGAAGCGGGACCGTCAATCTCCTACCTGTCGATGATTGAAAACGGCAAACGCGTACCCTCGGAGCGCCTCGTACAGATCGTCGCAGAAATTTTTCAAAAGGAAGTCAGCTGGTTTTTTGATGAGTCGCTGGAGGAGACCGAGATTGACCCCTCCCCGACCATGGCCGCAGTCAGGGGCATGCCACTGGAACCTGGCTTTTTGTTCTCTGACAACCTGCTCCAGTCGGCTATCCCTGAATTACTTGCACAAACCGGCACTACGGGTCGACAGTTCGCGCACCTCCTTATCAGGGCACACCAGGAGTCCAACCAAAATCGCTTTCCCGACCTTGAAAGAGCCGCGGAGTCCGTTGGCAAAAAGCAATTTCCACTGACCTTGCCCGACGTTTTCAAGCTGGCAAAGGACGTCGGATTGAAGATCAAATGGTTTGATGAAGGCCCATTCCGGGACAAGCGTGAAACACAGTTGCCACTGGAATTGATGGTTCGGTCTTTCTTCGACGCGCCTGACACTGTGTACCTGAATCGCCGGCTCGAGAAAACACCAGCCAGGCTCAAGTACGATCTTGCTAACCATATTGCACATAAAGTGTTGCATGGAGGCGACGGCGCCCGCACACCGCAGGTATCCGGTGACCGGTTGTCTGATCGACGTCTCGAAGCACAGTCACCGAACATGGATGCCAAGGACGTTTTATATGCGTGGCGTGACTTCGAGTGTAGTTACTTCGCTGCCGCCCTGCTCGGCCCCAAAACGGCTTTCCGCCAATACCTCGCGCGTCATTCGTACGCTATCGACCTCGGACATAAAATTGATTTGACCTCGACACTGGTCATGCGGCGAATGTCGAGCGTCTCACCTTATCCGCACTGGCATTATTTTGATGCCTATCCGCCGGGCAATCTGCGCGCCGTATATCGTGGCAATGGAATCCCGCTCCCCTGGGGCAACATGACGATGATCTCGGATCCTTGTCAGCACTGGGCTGTATTCAGGATGCTCAATACGCGTTCAACGAAACCCTCAGCGCAAATTTCCGTCCTGCGTGCCGGAGAAGACAAGCGCCTTTATTGCTGCCAGTCTGTTCGTAGCAAAGATGCGGCTGGAAACCCGCACGTATTGTGTGCAGGCATTGATCTCGCCCCCGCTTTGCAAGCACAGAATATCGATGCGCAAGAGACGATTGAACAAATTGAAGCAAGCTGCAACCGCGGCGGTGGATCTGCGGAGATTCCGGCAGAAGCCCGACACCAGCTGGAAAGCGTCGGCAAGATTCTGAACATCGGCTGGATTGCCGAAGGCGCAACGAAAGACGCCACGATCATTTGTCCACGGAGCTCAACCTGCCCCAGAGAAAACAATTGCCTCGGCAAATCCAAGCCGAAACTCAGACCAAGAATTGACGACATCCGCGAGACTGTACTGGCGAAAGAATTGGCCTAATGTTCGGAATCACGCACTAACTTTTTCCGACGAATTCGCCTTACTCGGCAACCAAAAACGGTAGCCGACCCACGTAGGAGCCCGCCCCAATCCGCCTGCATTGATGAACAAATAGGCTCTTAGTTGGCGCGGATTGATCTTTAATGCCATTAGATAAACCGGGGTCGAACCGAGGTTTTTGATCGACATCTCTTGGTAATTGAGATGAAGTGCTAGAAAACCTCGGTTCGACCCCGGTTTTTATCGAAAACCGCGGTTCGACCCCGGTTTTTAATTGTTTGCAAAATTCAACCGACTACACCGACACAAACGAAGCACAGCACAACGCCGTGCCCAATGTCCATCAAACACCTGCTTCAAATCCCCAACTTCCCCGAATAACTATTCTCCAGCAACAATCTGCACCCCGCCTCGTTAAGTTCAACAGGATTACCTGCCGCAGTAGGATCAATCACCGCCATTGCCGCCAGATCATCAAATCGAGAGTCATCGACGCCCAGCTCGCTGATAGTGTGCGGGATTTCAAATTCGACGCGAAGATCCATCACCCAGTCGAGAACGGCGTCGAAAGACGGAATTGGTAAATCAAGATAGCTCGCAAGTCGCAGCATTGACGCTTCAATACGCGATCGATTAAACACCAAGACATAGGGCATAAATACAGCATTAGTCAGCCCATGATGCGTGTCATAAAGCGCCCCAACCGGATGCGACAATGCATGAATTGCACCCAGGCCTTTTTGAAACGCAGTCGCACCCATAGACGCCGCAACCAGCATGCCGGCACGTGCGTCAATATCACTGCCATCGGTAACCGCACGCTGCAGGCAGTTTCGTACCAAACGCATACCCTCCAACGCGATACCATCTGCCATCGGGTGAAAACCCGGCGCACACCACGCCTCCAGGCAATGTGCGAGCGCATCCATACCCGTCCAGGCTGTCAGGTTCGGCGGTAATCCAAGCGTAAGCTCCGGGTCGCTGATTACAACGGCGGGCATGATCTTTGGATGAAATATGACTTTCTTGGCGTGCGTGCTTTGGTTACCAATGACGCCGGCACGACCCACTTCGGAACCGGTACCCGCCGTGGTCGGCACTGCGATGATCGGCAGAATCCCGTCGGGATCCGCCCGCGTCCACCAATCACCGACGTCCTCGAAATCCCATAATGGCCTGGACTGTCCGGACATAAATGCAATGACTTTGCCAACATCGAGGGCGGATCCACCGCCGAACGCGATGACACCATCGTGCTTTCCAGCATGTAGTGCCGCGACACCGTCTGTGACGTTTTTATCAATCGGATTGCTTTTGATGTCAGAAAAGACATCAATCCCGAGTCCGGCTTGCTCGCATTTGCTCACCGCATCGCGCAACATTGGCAAATCTGCCAAACCGCCATCCGTAACCAGTAGCGGTCGTTTTATACCCAGCGACACGCAGACTTCGGGCAACTCGCTAATGCGCCCGGCACCAAACCGAATGTTGGTTGGGTAGGACCAGTTTCCCGCAAGACTCATTCCGGTGACCTTTTTAGTATTGCTCGAAGCCGCGCCGAAGTTCGTGGTCGGTCACCTCGCGATCGTGTTCAGACTGCTCCCACTGTGCAGTGTGCACATAGTGATCTACTACGTCATCGCCCATTGCATTGCGTAACATTTTCGACTCTCGCATGGTTTGAACCGCTTCGCGCAACGTCTTTGGAATTTCACGCAACGCTTCGCCATGGTAGGCATCACCGACATAGCCCGGCTCCAGCGGCATTTTTCTTTTAATACCTTCGATACCGGCCGCCAGCAAAGCAGCAAATGCCAGGTAAGGATTAAGATCAGCACCACCCACTCGACACTCAACTCTGATCGCCTTGCTGGATTCGGCACATAGCCGGAACCCGGCCGAACGATTGTCGCAGCTCCAGATCGCCTTGGTCGGCGCAAATGAGCCAGACTGGAATCGCTTGTAGGAATTGACGTATGGCGCCAGAAACCAGGTAATCTCGCGAGCGAATGCCAATTGTCCGGCCATATAGTTTTGCATCAACTCCGACATTCCATGCTCGGCGTTCTTATCCAGAAAGAGTGGCGTCTTGCCGTCTTTATCCCAAAGGCTCTGGTGGATATGCGAAGAACTACCAGCGAACTCTGTATTCCACTTGGCCATGAACGTTATGGCTTTGCCATTCTTCCACGCGATTTCTTTGCAGCCATTTTTGAGAATCGCATGCCGGTCTGCCATTTGCAGCGCATCGGTGTAACGCACATTTATCTCTTCCTGACCCGGGCCCCACTCGCCTTTCGAGTTCTCTACCGGAATTCCAGCACCTTCCAGGCCATTGCGAATAGAACGCATAACATCCTCTTCCTTAGTGGTCTGGAAGATGTGGTAATCCTCAAAGTAGTGACTCGCCGTTGTCAGCTCCGAATAAGACTTGTCACGAGCGGAGTTATAGGTTTCATCGAACAGATAAAACTCGAGCTCCGAGGCCATAAACGCCTGCATGCCAAGGTCTTCAATTATTCGTACCTGTTTTTGCAGCATTGCACGTGGTGAGTGTGGAATCTCGGTGTGTGTGTGGTGATCAAGTACGTCACATAACACCAATGCGGTGCCCTCCAACCACGGGAGGCGACGCAACGTACTCATGTCCGGCTGCAGTACGAAATCACCGTATCCCTTTTCCCAACTGGCGGACTTGTAGCCCGGCACTGTTTCCATGGTGATATCGTTAGCCAACAGATAATCACAAGCATGCGTTTCTGCGTAACCTGAAGCGATGAAAAATTTTGCCTGAAATCGTTTGCCGATCAATCGTCCCTGCATATCCACAAAGCAAACCAGGACAGTATCGATATCACCAGCGGCACATGCTTTTTCGAATTCTTCTACTATCATTAGTCAGACCTCACTACGATGCTGCATGGCAAATTCTTCTTCGGGTGACAAAACCAGTTTGTGTCGTCCTATCAGCGCGAAATACAAAATCGCGATAGCAAACCAGAGGGCAACGCCCAGCAGCCCCATACGATAAGTTGGATCGCTGAGTTGATAGTAAATCGTCACCAGCGCAATTACGATCGTCGTCCATGCACCGGGATTTCCAAATGGACTTCGGTACGGTCGTTCAATATGTGCATGATGATTACGCAACAGGATAAATGATACGGCCTGAGCGATGTAAGAACACATGGCCCCAAATACCGCCATATTCAAAAGCGTACCGCCGATCACTATCGAACCCGTCTCCGCACCCAGGGAGACGAAAATTATCAGCATGATCGACAGACCGATAACGGCGCCAAATATCATCGCGACATGCGGGGTTTTACGCGTGCCATGAGTTACCGACAGAAAAGTCGGAAAATAACCGGCGCGTGACAATGAATAGATTTGCCGACCCTGGGCAAAAATGATCGTATGAAAACTCGATATCAGGCCGACGATGGCCACCAGTGCCAGCATCTTGGCCGTGCTGGTGGCGAACAGTGCTTTGAATCCATCCAGCAACGGCTCCCCGGACTGACCCAGTGCGTATGATCCCACGCCCGGAAGTGAGGGATTCAGAAACAGGATAAGGAACGCGGATACGATTAACGTAAACATACCCAGGATGATGCCTTTGGGCATATCCCGTTGCGGATCAACAGATTCCTCTGCCGCCAGCGGCAGTTGTTCGATCGCAAGAAACAGCCACACGGCGAATGGCAGCGCTGCAAGCGCACCGCCGATTCCCATCGGCAGGAATTTTCCGTGGCCTTCGTCCAAACGGCTCCCGTCCGCAGCGATATTCAGTGCCCAGCGAGAGAAATCTACTTCAGGCAGAGCCATGGTCCAAAAAACCAGCAAAACAGCGAGCGCCGCGAGTGTAACTACCAAAGTCACTTTGAAAGACAATTCGACACCAACGACATTCAGCCCAACGAATATGATGTAACCACCGATCCACCATAGCGGCTGGATCGCTTCACTCGTTCCGAAAATTCCGGTCAGGTAGGAACCGATAAAAAAGACAATCACGGCGGGAGTCAGTATGTACTCGACATTCTCGAATAATCCCGTGATAAATCCTCCCCACGGACCCATTGCGGTACGTGCGAACGAGTAAGCCGCACCAGTATGCGGTAACGCAGGTGACATTTCGGCGATAGAAAATGTAAGCCCGATAAACATGATCGCGATGATGACTGTTGCGACGAACATCCCGCCCCAGCCACCCGACGCCAGCCCCAGGTTCCAGCCAGAATAGTGGCCAGATATAACAGCGCCTACGCCCAGCGCCCACAATGACCAAACGCCGGCGTATTTTCTTAAGGTCCTGTTTGCGAAATAGTCATCGCCTGCTTTCGTGTATTGAACACTGCTTTTTGATTTGTCCATGCTGATCTGGTTTCTTCTTATATTTTTTGTTATTGACTACAGTAGCTCGGGTCAGCCTCACCAAGCGTTTTGAAATCCATATAGGTTGATGCGGCCAGCGTGGCGAACGCCGGGATGCCGGATACATTATGAGTGTCTGGCAATATCGCATGCTCAACATACATACTGTATTTCTGGCCTGGTTGCAGCGTATCGGATCCGACGACGTATTCAGTCGCCAGGTACGTCAGGTAATCGTCTTTTTCGAAGGGTCGTCCGCTATGCACAATGTCTTCAACAATGCAGCTGTCTATAGCGACAAAAATCAGGTCATCCAGTACACCATTATCATCGGCGCGCCCCTCTTCGAAAGTTGGCCACGTAATGACGAGATCAACGGCCGGATCTACCTGGTCTATCGCGATTTTTTGCTCATTTTGCATAAAGATGATAACGGGCTGTTTTGCGAACTGGCGATCATTGAAACTTACTGAACGTGATACGACATCGCCGCTTCCGGTTTTGAAACTAAAGGTGTATTCGCCCGGCGGAAAATTCCGATCAAGCGCCTCAATGCTTTCTGCCAGGCCACTCAGATACATGACGTCACCGATTTCATCGGAATCAGAATGGCGGTACAGTAACTTCCGAACATCACCCAATGGCGCCGGAAATTTAACACTCGCATCGGTAACCTTGCCACCGGCTGCTATAAATATCTCAGCGAAAAAAAGCGGCCCCATCGATTCCAGCGATCCATCGCTATGCTGCTCATAGCGAGCTACCTTGCCAGCACCGAAAAATGTTACGTCCTCCTGACCGATGGGCTTGTCGGTTGCGTGTGAGTCCGTTGAATTGTCAGGCGAACAACCAGCAGCGACAATTGCCGTTATAGCTAGAAATAGTCCTGGCACGCGATCTCGCACTAATGTTCCTCCGCTAACAATGGTGAAAATCGCGTCACATCCAACCAACGACTTTCGTACATGGCGTGATTCAGGTGAGCCTGATTAATCACAATTCCCTGCCAGTCCAGAGAGTTGCACGACTATAACAATGTCTGTCAGTAAAGTACCTTACCTGCCTCGCCTGACTGGCGAGTTTTCCTGAGGCCAGTGGTATATTTGCACACTTGCCGCGGTGGATCGCCAGCCGGCTAATGTCGACCTCTAAATATTCGGGAGCATTTTATGATGTTACGTTGTTTCGCCCTTTTGCCAGCTCTAATTGCATTTTCGGGATGTTCCGAACGTCAGGACTCACCGGCTACCGTAACAGCGGATTCGACCGCCGACGGCTATGAGACCGAAATCCGCTGGACCAGTTACGGCATTCCGCACGTAAAGGCGAACGACTCTGCCAGCCTCGGCTACGGCTTCGCCTATGCGACTGCGACAGATGCTGTCTGCGTCATCGCCCGCGATGTCACAATGGTCAACGGCAATCTTTCTACACATCTGGGCGCTGATAACGGTAATTTCGAAAGTGACATATTTCACCGCTCATTACTGACTAAAGAAAGACTGCAGCGCTTTGCGCTCGCTATGCCAGAGGATGGCAGGCAATTCGCCAAAGGCTACGTCGCCGGCTACAACCGCTACCTTAAAGATCATGAAGGTCGCCTGCCCGAATCCTGCAATGGTGAATCCTGGGTTCGGCCAATGCGTGAAGAAGATGTCCCCCGGTTAATGACAGGGTTGGGTATTCGCTACGGACTGGGATTCTTCAAGGATGATATTGCGCGAGCAGCGCCACCGGGCGAGCCGGTCGCGGCCGGCAACACGGAATTTGGATGGCCAGCTGGCCTGGGAAGCAATGCCGTTGCATTCGGTAAAGATGTGACCGAGTCGGGTCGCGGCCTTCTACTTGGCAATCCACATTACCCATGGCGTGGCTCGTCTCGCTTCCACCTGATTCATACGACCATTCCCGGCGTCGTCGATACGATGGGCGTTAGTTTGTATACCACCAATGCCATAGCAATTGGTTTTAATAAAGATATCGCCTGGACGCACACGGTATCAACGGCCTTACGTTTTACGTTATACGAGCTCGAGCTAAATCCGGATAACCCGCTGGAATATCGTTACGGTGAGGAATATAGAACCATAGAGGCACAAACCTTGACGGTCGAGGTGAGCCAGGCGGACGGTAGTGTGCAACCACAACAGCAGACCGTTTATTCAACGCACTACGGACCCGTTATTGTTAGCGAACAACTACCCTGGACTGCCAGCAAAGCGTACGCCATCCGCGATGCTGTAATTGACAACACGAATACTGTTGATACTTACCAGGCGCTTGGTGTTGCCAAATCGGTGGATGACATTGAGGCCGCAATCAGCAAGCAAGGCGTGTTCTGGACCAATACCATTGCTACCGACCGACATGGCACGGCCTTTTACGCCGACATCAGCGGTACACCGAATGTCGATAAAGAACTGCTCGATGAGTGTCGGGTAAGCGTCGATTCGATCCCTGCCTATGTAGTAGTACTGAACGGCGCGAGTGAGGCCTGCGAGTGGAAGACGGACGCGAGAAGCAGCGTCGCCGGAACATTGCCCGCAGAAGAAATGCCACGAATCAGGCGCGACGACTACGTCACCAATTCCAACGACAGCTACTGGCTCGCGAATCCGCAGGCACCGCTTGAAGGCTACTCGCCAATCATCGGCCCGGAGCGTACGGTGCGAACTCTACGTACTCGTGCGGGGCTAACCTTCGTTAACGAGCAGCTTGCGAGCGGCGAAAAGGTAACGGCCGACGATTTGCGTGCGATTTTGTACAGCCAACGCAACTATGGCGCCGAATTACTACTGGACGATGTGTTGCAAGCTTGCGGAGATGACACCAAGGTAGCCATCGAAGAAGACAGAATCGTAGACATAGCACCGAGCTGCAAGTCTCTGGCGGCTTGGGACAGAACTGCCAACATCGACAGCCGCGGTATGCATGTATGGACAGAATTCTGGCGCATCGCAAATAAGATCGAAGACCTGTACAGCGTGCCATTTGATGCGAATGACCCGGTGAATACGCCGCGCGGCATTGCTGTTGGTACACCGGCAGTAAGAGACGCCGTTCGGCAGGCGCTGGCGAAAGGCCAGGTCGTTTTACAGGATGCCGGTATCGCGATGGACGCCCGCTGGGGTGATCTTCAATACGCAATGCGCAATGACAAAAAGATACCCATACCCGGCGCACAGGGTTGGGCAGGCATGTTCAGCATGATTGTCGCCAATCTTGCAAAGGACAAAGGCTACAATCCAATCCTGCATGGCAATAGTTATATCCAGGTCATTTCGTGGGACAAGGAAGGTAATCTTCAGCCAGGTGGCATCCTGACTTACTCACAATCTCAGGAACCGGAATCCGCTCACTATTCAGATCTCACGGAAACATATTCTCGCGGCGAGTGGATTGATTTTCCGTTTACTGAAGAAGAGATTCTGGCTGATCCGAACCTGATGACGCTCACTTTGACAGAGGCGTTTTAGGATAACTTATGTTTGACTAAGCGGGCGCTGCTAAATGGGTTAAGCAGAAGGTTGAGCCATTCGCGGCTGAAGCCGCTCCCACAGTAATACGAAGACCTGTGGGAGCGGCTTCAGCCGCGAATGGTCGGCCACCGCACAACATTTTCTACCGGCATTGGGCACAACGTCGTCGCATTCAAATAGAAAAAGGGGAAATGAGACCTGCCCATTTCCCCTCTGTCCTGCGCCATTAAACCCGTCAACTAAACGGGCAAACGGTCACCCCGATTAATTGAAACGCTTGGTCAGCGTCAGGCCATAAGTTCTCGGCTGGTTCGGATAAGCGCTGACTCTGTCAGTTTGGACGGTCGTTGGAAAGCCACTCGACAGGTATTCGTCGTCGTTGATATTGCGGCCCCAGAGCAGGACTTCGAATCCGTTCTCCCAGGCAAGGCCGGCGCTGGCATTGATTGTGCTGACCTCACGCGAAAGAATGTCTGCAGAGACGTTTTCTACGACCTGGACCTCGTCGTCGAAAACATACTCAGCGCGAATAAAGCCTGAACCAGTACTGCCGAAGTCGAAGCTCCAGATTCCGGAGAAATTCACGCTGAACTCACTCACGCCCGCTACCTTCTGTCCACTCAGGTCCGTGGGCCCGTCAGGTCCCTCGGCGTTCTCAAACGAATCGTATGTAGGATCCATCCAGGTTCCGGAAAATGTAAAGCTCAGTGAATCGATCGGCGAATAATTTGCCTCCAGCTCCAGGCCGGTGGTCGACTGCTTACCGGCATTGGAAAGTACAAAACCTGTACCAATGAAGATGGCACTTTGGAAGCCTTCGATTTCCTGGTCAAATACTGCAATGTTTACCGAACCGCGATCGAATCGCCCCTTAAGACCAATTTCGTAGGCCGTCGCTGATTCCGGACCTGCATAGCGCGAACCGGAAACCAGGTTGGGCGGGCCGATGCGATCATCTGGACCTGCACCAAGTGCTTCCATATCTTCCGCGAACGGCCGCGAGTTACGCGTCAGGTTCCAGGAACTCGCTTTAAAGCCAGTGGCAGCGCCGACGTATACATTGATGCTGTCCGTCCAGTCGAATGCCAGCTTCGCGCTCCAGGTCGTGTCGTCGTCTTTGGTTGAGCCGGGTTCTACCGCATTGGGAAAGTTCATAAATGGTGGCAGAAACTGGAGCGGCTGCAGCGGAAGCAGTGGATTGCAATTCGGTGCAGTAACCGCTGTGCAATTAGTCGTACTGACAAAGTTTGCAGTACCGTCTTCAAGCGGATTCGCTGCAATGTTGGCTGGCGTGGGAGGCAATCCCCCCGTGAGAAGTCCAAAAGTCTGCGCATAGACGATCTGTCGGAAATCAAGCGACGAAAACAGATCCGTACTCACAATATTCATTGTGACATCCTTTTCATCCTCGGTGTAATTCGCACCGAGTGTCAGGGTCACCCGATCCCCAATTAGAAAATCAAGCTGACCGAAAATCGAAAATGATGTGTTGTCTTGCGTAAACGATTCTACAAAACCCGTCCCGGCCGCCTCAAAGCTGCCAGGAGGAACTCCTAATGCCGCCTCCGCACCGTCGAGACCAGAGGGGGGTGGGAAATTGGGTGGTGGCGTTGACAGAAAGTCGCCATAAGCACGGAAGTCCTCTCCGTAAAGCAAGTTATTGTCGTTTGTTAGTTCGTCGTTGTAATAATACCCACCAATCATCCAGTCAAAGCCACCATCGCCAGATGACGCGAGACGTAACTCCTGTGTAAAAGTGTCGATTTCAATGTCCTTAGCTACCGTAGAGAGCAGATCGGCGCTGGTGAAATCGCTGTCGGCATCCTCGACGCGATCCTGACTCCGTTGCGAGGTGATTGACGTGAGTGTAACGTTACTGAAATCGTAGTCTATCTGCAGCGATACGCCGGCGTTTTCAAGTTTGTTAGGTGGATTATAGTTGTAATACTGTGCGCGCTGAAACGGATCTTCTGTTAGCACTTGTCCGCCAATCGCTGCAATGACCCCACTGGACGGTCCGTCCTGGACGTTTACCGTGCCACAGCAAAATTCGTCAAGTTCATCGTAGTCGGCGATTAAACGCATTTCCAGATTGTCACCGGGCTGGAACAGAAGTTGTCCACGAACACCGAAGCGCTCAATGTTATTGATGTCCGAACCATCTTCGAGATTTGTGAAATAGCCATCGCGCGTATGTGAGCTGCCGGCCAGACTGAACGCAACTGAGTCTGATATGGGGCCGGTTATGTCGCCTTTGACGATGAACTGACTGTAATCGCCAACGGTGACTGCGGCTGATCCGCTATAGCCATTAAGATCAGGTTTTGCCGTGACTACGCTAATGACACCAGCAGATGCGTTCTTGCCGAACAACGTGCTCTGTGGTCCACGCAATACTTCGATACGTTCGAGCGTCGGAAAATCCGCGATCGCAGATGCTGTCCGCGAACGATAAA
>CAYOHF010000071.1:0-16578 GCA_964403695.1 uncultured Woeseiaceae bacterium
GGGGACAGTGACCACAATTATTCAAATTCTCCAGTTATATCCAGGAGTACGATTGGCGGAGTTAGGGGGACAGTGACTATAACTATTCGAATTCTCCAGTTATTTCGTTAGGGGGACAGTGACCACAATTATTCAAATTCTCCAGTTATATCCAGGAGTACGATTGACCAGAGACAGGTAGTTATGGTCACTGTCCCCCTAATTCGACCAGAGATAGATAGTTATGGTCACTGTCCCCGTAATTCGGTTCAGGCATTACCGGGAGTAGACAACGCCGCGTGTCGTACACGCTGTCTTCTCTTGAGCCATATCAGTATTGCGGTCATCGCGATTCCGATAACCGCAATCGCGGCGAGAAACGCGAAAAAATTGAGGTGTCCCTGGACACCGGGGTTGGCATCCAGAATGCGTCCCGTAATCGGGCCAAAGAATGCTTCCGGCGTGTAGCCGACAAATGCAATGACGGCTACCGACGTACCAGTCAGGTGTTTTGGTGTTTTTGTCTCTTCGAGCAACGCGTAGTAGACGCCGCGCAGCGCGAATGCGGCAAAGAATGTGACAATCAGGTTCGCATAAATAGTGTTGAGTGCAACCGTTTCAGGTGTGGCGACAGTGAGCACGCTGTATGAAGCTGCCATCATTATGAACATGACGCCGATCGAACGGGCCGAATCGAAGCGGTCCGCAACAAGTCCCACCGTTACGCATGCGATCGGTCGAATGTATGCGCCATAAGTTGCCAGCTTGGCGGCTTCAATTTCGTTCATACCCAGCACCTGCACAGCATAGAGTGCGTAGTTGTCGAGCCCCTTGTAGCCGCAATAGGCGCAGATGATTATTCCGGCCTGCACCCAGATAAGGGGTCGGCGAATGACGGCCGGCAGGTTGGCAAAGGGATTATGTCCTTCACGAACCGTCCTATCTGAGTGCGGAATAATGATCCAGACAACACCGGCCGCGAGCAGCGTAATTGCCGAGTAGTAGAGGATAATGCTGCGTAGCCCGGCCTGGCGCGCGACATCGGTAACGCGGGCAGTCTCGTTAGGTAAGTAGAGCGCCAGGATTGTGACCGCGAGCAGACCAAAGACGGCTGCCAGCAAGCCACGCCCCCCGTCGAGAATGCCAAAGGCTGCTCCCTGCGAGGTCGAGCCACCCCAGTCACGGGTTGCCTTGATAAGCGCCGCCCAGAAAAAGAAAATGGTGGTCACGCCCCAGTAGCCATACAGCACAGTCAATCCGAGTGCGCCCGGAAAGGTCGCCATGTAGAGACCGCCAATGGCGGTCAGGACCAGCGATCCCGCGAGCAGTGATCGTGCGGGGTACCGATCGGCGAAAGGCCCGCCAACGATGTAGCAAATCATGGCGGTGACGCCATAGGCGGCAAACATGTCGCCGAGCTGCGTATTACTGAGATCGAATGCCTCCAGCAGCGTAGGGCGAAAAAACCGCTGCGTATGAAAAGGCAGTGCGAAGATCATTTCGCCGGCAAGAATCAATGCGAAAATTCTGAGGATTCGGGACATATTCAGTTCATTCTACGCAATTGTTCATAGGAAAAGGCGGGCACGTAGTCATGCCCGTATTGAACCGACAGGTTCAGTCAGGAGCGGCCGTTTTGCAGTGCTTGCAGGGCCAGAGTTGCCGCCGCCAGCACCGGGTCGATGACCGGTACGCCAAGCGCCTCTTCTGCAGCCTGTCTGTGTCGCGCCATACCCGCACAACCCAGGACCAGCGTCTCGGCCCCGTCCTTCTCGATCAGCTCGCGGCCAGTTTCTATTATCTTTTGCAATGTATTCGGATCGTTAGCGGACTCATCAACAGTGATATTGAGTGGCCGTTCGCCTGCGTGATAGTCCTGCATGCCAATTTCACGCACGTAGGCGATGTGACGCTCGATGGATTCCGCTCCCAGCGCGAGCACGCCAAATTTTGCGCCTAACGATGCAGACAGTGCAGCCGCACTCTCGTTAATGCCGAGAACAGGCTTCCCGGAAATCGCCCTGCATTCGGTCAACCCCGGATCGCAATAACAGGCGATAACGAATACATCATAGTCCGCCTGTCGTGACGATATCTCGTGTACCAGTAATGGCACTACGCTTTGCCTGTCCTCGTCCGTTTCTATACCAAACGGCCCATCGGCCAGTTCCACGCAGTCGATATCCAGGCCTTGTGCGCCTTCGTGTAACGCTAACGCCTCACGCAGTCCCTGCGTAACGCTCGCATTCGAGTTTGGATTTATGATGAGCAAACGAGCCATTGCTACAATCCCAGGTCAACGCCAAAATTTTTGTCTGGATCGAGTTCCGGCGCAAGAACGCCCGGCATTCCGGTGCAGTCAATTTTTTGTCGCGGAACGAATTCACCGCAACCCCTTGCAGCGATTAACTCATCATTTTCAATGAGCACATTTCCGCGCTGAATCACCGTAGTCGGCCAGCCGGTGATTTGCATGCCTTCGTAGGGAGTGAAATTCATATCGTCATGCATGTCTTCGGCCCGAATCGTTCGTTTAACATCCGGATCCCAGATAGCAATGTCAGCATCCTTGCCCTCGGTAATTGATCCTTTGCAATGATCAAGACCGTAGATCTTCGATACATTGGTAGCCGCCAACGCCACAAAATGATTTAGTGAGATGCGGCCGTTGATATAACCTTCGGAAAACAGCAGCGGCAGGCGCAACTCGATACCCGGGAGCCCATTCGCAATTTTCTTGAAATCCGGTTTCGGTCCGGCGTGCAATTTACCGCTTTCATCAAATTTATACGGTGCATGATCAGACGAATAAACCTGGAACGTGCCGTTTTGCACACAACGCCAGATTTCTTCCTGTGATGCCCTGTCCCGAAGCGGCGGGCTGCAGCAGAATTTTGCGCCGTGCATATCCGGGAGGTCCATCTGCTCTGCATTGAGGAACATGTACTGCGGACAGGTCTCACCAAAAACCTTATGTCCGGCATAGCGCGCTTTGGCAATAATCCTGGCGCCGGCTTCTGTCGATACATGCACAATGAGTATCGGTGTATCCAGAAAACTGGCAAGCGCAATGGCGCGATTGATGGCTTCTGACTCGGCTGTCCGTGGATGGCTGGGCGCGTGGTACTTTGGCGCGCCGTGACCTGAATCAACCAGCTTGTCGCTGATCCACTTGATCATCGCGTTGTTTTCCGCGTGGACCATCGTTAGTGCGCCGTGCTTTTTCGCCGTTTCCAATATATCCAGTAGCTGGCCATCATCAACTATCAGACTGTCATAGGTCATGTACACCTTGAATGATGTAATGCCCTGTTCAATGGCAAGTGGCAGCTCCTCGTGCAGAACTTTGTCAGTTGGGTCGGAAATAATCAGGTGAAAGGAGTAATCGATAACGGATTTTGTTGCGGCACGATGATGATAGGTTTCGAGTACGTCTTTGAGCTTTTGCCCGCGGTGTTGTGCGGCAAAGGGTACAAAACAGGTGTTACCGCCATAGGCAGCGGAAACGCTGCCTGAATAGTAGTCGTCGAAGGTCATGATGCCTCCGGAGGACTCCTGTTCGATGTGACAGTGCGCTTCGATACCGCCCGGCAAAACCAGCTTGCCGCTTGCGTCTATTTCTCTGTCCGCGTCGCCGATCGACTTGCCAATGGCAACAATCAGTCCATCCCTGATGCCGACATCTGCAGTGAATGTTTCTGCCGAATTGGCAACGGTTCCGCCGCTGATTTTCAGATCAAATTTACTCATATTGGCCGCCGTAGTCAGACGCTGCGAATGGAGCCACCATCACAACGAATAACGCTGCCGGTGATGTAACTCGCCCGTGTGCTGACGAGGAAAGCAGCCACTGAACCGAATTCAGCAACGTCACCGTAGCGGCCGGTCGGAATAGTTGCTCTTGATGCAGCGTTGATCTCAGCAACTGTTTTCCCCTGTCGTTCGGCAGCAGCGGCATCCAACTGTTCAGTTCTGGCCGTGTTGATTCGCCCCGGTGCAAGGATATTCGCCGTGACACCGTCCGCAGCAATTTCATTCGACAACGATTTGTTCCAACCAACAAGTGCCGAGCGAATGGTATTCGAAATACTTAAGTTTGGAATCGGTTGCTGGATTCCGGATGAAGCCAGCGTCAGAATTCGACCCCAGCCGTTTTGTCGCATTCCCGGCAGACAGAGATTCGTGATTTCTATCAAGCGCACGACCATTGTGTCGAACTGACTTTGCCAGGTATCCGTTACCTGCGCCTCGACTGTGCCTGGTGGCGGCCCGCCCGTATTGTTAACGAGTATATCCACGCTACCAAGAGACTCTGTAGCGGCCGCGTAAAGCGAGGCGGCCGCCGATGAATCGCCGAGGTCGGCAACGACATAAGACGCCTTGCCAGGTCCGGAGGCGTTAAGAACGTCAGCGGCATCACGCAATTTATCTTCCACACGTCCACAGATGAGGACGTCGGCACCTTCCGCACACAAAGTGGTCGCGACGCCAAGTCCAAGGCCCTGACTCGATGCCAGTAGTAGTGCCTTCCTGCCTTTCAATCCAAGATCCATATCACAAAGCCTCCAGGTTTCGCTCAAGCCTGTCCATAAGTCGGGTCAATTCCGCGTGATCGGTTGCGGTCAACTTCGGCCCTGGCGCACGGACCTTCGACGAAGTAATTACGCCACGCCGATGCAAAATCTCTTTGCGCACCGCAAGCCCCCAACCGGGTTGCTGTTCATGACGAACAATCGGCAAATAGGCGTCAAACAGATCTTCAGCTTTGTCGACCTCACCGGCATGGTGCAGGCGTACAACCTCAACCAGCATTTCCGGATAAGCAAACCCGGTCATCGCGCCGTCAACACCGCGCTGTAATTCCTGCGGGAGATACAAGCCGCCATTACCGACCAGGATAGACACTCGTCGAATGCCTTGTTGTTCTGCTGTTTGCCGGACCTGCGTGACTTTGAACAGTCCTGGCCACTCCTCATGTTTCAGCATAACCAGCTGATCGAAATCTGTGACCAGCCGGTTGAACACGGCGACAGAAGTTTCCGACTTTGTGGAGTAGGGATAGTCCTGGTAACAAACCGGAATATCATTGCCAAGCGCTGCAAACACCTGGCTGAAATAATTGTAGATTTTCTCGTCTGTGCCGAGACCGGTTGTCGGTGCAATCATGACGCCTGCGGCGCCCTTGTCCATGCTGATTCTTGCCAGCGAAGTAAGATTGGCCAGACCTGCGTGCGACACGCCGACAATGATGGGCAGACGGCCGTTTGCATGATCCAGGACGGCGGACAAAAATTTCCCGGACTCTTCCGCCGAAAGTTTTGGTGCCTCGCCCATCATTCCGAGAATAGTGATCCCTGTAACGCCCTTGTCGATATAGAAGTCGACCAGTCGTGTTGCGCTATCCAGATCGAGCTCACCTTCTTCGGTGAACGGTGTGGCGGAAATGATATAGACCCCGGCTGCGGTCTCATCAAGGCGATGTGTTGCCATTTATTCGATACTCCAGAAATCAGAAAGTTATAAAGTGCCAGCGACTTTGACGTAATTCTTGTTCTTGTCGACTATGGCGGTGGCGTACTCGTAGTTCCCGTTGAGATAGTCACGCATTAACGTGACGAACACACCGCCAAGCATTAACAACGCGACCAGGTTCGGCAACGCACTGACGACGACGGATATGTTTGCCAGCGCCCAAAGCTGATCAACGTTAGTAATGCCGGCAAATATTACACCAGGCATGAAATATATCCATTTCACAAAACGAAACACGTTCTCACCGAACAAACTCACCATGGCGGTTTTAAAGTAGATAAAAAAGCCGATCTGCGTTGACAGGCAAAACGTGAGTATTGAGATTGAAATGAACGCGCCCGCAAGTTCCGGCGAATAAAATGTAGCAAATGCAGCGAGTAACATTTCGATGCCGGTGCTGCCGCCTGCCAGGACACCCGAAGACAGGATTATCACGGCGGTGATCGTGCAGACTATTGTGGTATCGATAAATACCTCTGCCGCACCCCATAACCCCTGCTTGAATGGATGTTCTGTTTCAGCATTTACATGCACCATTGGCGCCGTGCCCAGGCCGGCCTCATTGGACAGCATGCCTCTCGCCATACCCATTTGAATCGCTGACATGACGGCGGCACCCGCGAATCCGCCAAGTGCAGGAGCCGGCGCGAACGCATACTTGAATATCTGTGCAAATACGTCCGGCAGATGCGGCAGATTAGCGATGACGATCACAAGGCCGGCCGCCATGTAAAGGGTAGTCATCAGCGGCACCAGTTTTTCGCAGAATCGTCCAATGCGGCGAACGCCGCCCACTGCAACGGACGCCGTAATAATGGCCATGACTGCCGTGGTCAAATAGGGATTGATGCCATAGGTTGCGTCGAACGCCCGACCGACGGTGTGCGCTTGCAGCAATGAAGAGCTGAAAAAGGCATTGATGGTGATGCCTATGCTGAACAGGATTGCAAGGAATTTCCAGCCGAGCGCTCGCTGAATGTAGTACATAGGACCGCCATTGATATGGCCATGTTCGTCAATGTCCCGGTAATGCACGGCAATCGTGATTTCAGCTGCTTTGGTGATCATGCCAAAGAAAGCCAGTACCCACATCCAGAAAATAGCGCCTGGCCCGCCGATCGATAACGCCGTTGCTACGCCGGCCATATTGCCCATACCGACGGTACCGGCCAGCGACGTCGTCGTTGCCTGGAACGGCGTCATGCGGTCTTCGTTCTCATCGCCGGAACGATCGAACAACTGTCCGAACGTACTGCGCATGATGTAGCCGAAATGGCTGACCTGGTAAAAGCGGGTCTTAATTGTGAGGTAAACCGAAACGAAGCCGATGAATATCATCGTCGGTGGTCCCCACAACAAATAACTGAGGTAGTTGATAAAAGCAAGAAAACTGTCGTACATAGCGCCCCGTTTATTATTATTCGGCGTTAGTCACAGCGCCACGTTCGACGATGACGCTTGCGGAGTCGCAATATAACATTCACATCCGGATGAAACACGCGGTGTGGCCGCGTCGCGCTGATAGCTGACTCGGCAGGCGCTATTCAACTCGCTTTTAATCAGAGGCGGTCTCTGGCTCGGGCGCTCGCAGGTGCAACCCGCCTAGCGCTTCGGCCGTGTTTATTGTCAACAGATGCTGACCGTCTGCGTCCGAGTAACCGATCTCGATTCTGGTCGGCGATGGTGACAGCGGAAAGAAAATATTCATGGCGGTTGCATCGTCGGCGTTCAACGTCAATGGCAGATTCGTTTGCCGATCCTCTATTTCATTGGCTACCTTGCTATTGTTCACGCCACGGAAAATGCCGCCGACAACAAGTACGGGTGCGGCAAGAATTGCTCCGGCAGCCACCACACCTGCCGCTGCCGCGGTCGTGCCCGTTGAAAAAAGAGCGGCCGAGCCGAGCGCTGCACCGGATACAAGAGAGGTGCCACCAATAGCGACGAGCCCAATGCCACCAAGGCCAGCTTTAACTTTGAGCCCCTCCTTATTGTAGCGTTTCGACGCTGCTCTGCTTCCATTGATGAGTTGCCTTCGGCTGGAGTTTGTCGTGATCATCGTTTCCAGTGAGTCATAAATAACGATGCTTTCGATCGAAATTTCGCTATCTGCCGTGTTGTGCACACGAATCAGATACTCATCCCAGTCTGCATTCTTCGACCAGGTTCCCGGTCCGTCACGCACGATGACCCAGTCGAGGCCAGCGGTCAGCCGGGTATCCGACTCGACCACCAGCGGCCCCTGCAATTCGAGGTTCTTTGGATTATTGAGAATCTTCGTACCGCCGCATCCTGTGAGGCAAAAGACCACTAGAAGCAATACGGCTGCGGTCAGCACATTCTCTTTATTCTCTGCTATCGCTTTGTTACTCATTCGAATCCCCTTGATCTGGCATGTCATCGGTGAAGTCAATGTGAGGATTCTGCTCGAGACACTGCACATGTGCCTGATGGGTAGATGATGAATTGACGATATTGGTCTGATTACCGATCCCCGGAGCCAATTCGCCAAGAATGGCTGGAGAAAAGCCGCTTGTGGCGGCCCAAAGACAAAGGAGTCAGAGTGATTTTCTCACCGGATGTCCGCACTAAGAACTAAATCGGCTGGCGCCGTTTCTCCTCGTTCGTTAAAGTGATTAGCCGACACGAAACCCAATTAACCCAGGTACTGAAAGATGCAACGACTATTGGCGATGACGCTGAGTATTTTCCTCATAGCAAGCATAAGTTTCAGCGCACAGGCGCAAAACGACCTGCCGTTTGAAATTGAACCGATCACTTCGTTCGATGAGCCCTGGGCACTGGCGTTCCTGCCCGACGGACGCATGCTGGTGACGGAAAAGAAAGGAAACCTCCTCATCGTCAGCCAGAACGGGCAAAAGTCCCGTGCCATTGGTGGCATGCCGGATGTGGACTATGGCGGACAAGGTGGTCTGGGCGATGTTGCCTTGCACCCGGATTTTGCCGAGAACGGACTTGTTTACCTGAGCTACGCTGAAGCTGGTAAAGGCGGTACCCGCGGCGCCGCGGTTACAAGGGCAGTACTTAACGAGACCGAGCGTGGCGGATACCTGTCTGACGCAGAAGTTATCTGGCGGCAGTACCCGAAAGTCGTCGGCAGGGGACACTACGGCCATCGCTTGTTGTTCGACAAGGATGGCTACCTCTGGATCTCGTCGGGTGATCGGCAGAAGTTCACGCCTGCCCAGGACATGCAGGCCAACATCGGCAAGATCCTGCGTCTGAACGACGACGGATCGGTTCCGGAGGACAATCCTTTCGTTGATTATCACGAGCAAGAGCCGTTGGTGGATGATGAGGGTGTCTACGGACAGATTTGGTCGCTCGGCCACCGCAATCCGCTCGGCATCGCATTCGATAGTGACGGCCAACTCTGGAACATAGAGATGGGTCCGGCGGGTGGCGACGAACTGAACCGGGTGATGCGAGCAGGCAACTACGGTTACCCGCTGGTCTCCAATGGCGAACATTACAGCGGTCGCGAGATCCCCAACCACGATACGCGCCCCGAATTCCTGAAACCCGCGGCGTGGTGGACGCCCGTTATTTCTCCGGGCAACCTGATGCTGTATACCGGCGACCAGTTCCCGGACTGGAAAGGTGATTTTCTTGCAGCCGGTCTTTCATCGCGGGCAATCGTGCACATCGAAACAGATGGCGAAAGCGCACGTGAGGTTGCTCGTCACGTGTTGGGCGCGCGCATTCGCAGTATCGTGCAGGGACCGGAGGGCGAGCTCTGGGTGCTGGAGGATGAGGATGAAGGCAGCGAGGGACGGCTGCTCAAGCTAACGCCAAAGGACTGAGCCCGTAACGAAACGATACCAATCAGGTGCCGCATCCCCGCGCCCCTGGCGTAGAGCTATTCCTGGCTGGCACGCATCTCCTTGAGTTTCGCTACCCACTCAGGGTTGATGTTGTGTTCCGTGGATCCCGCGATCATCAGGTCCAGATATTGACTGGCTGGCTCGTATGGACCCTTGGGCTCGGTTACCCGGTAAAGATCCGCGCTATACCACACACCATCTTCGCCCAGCACCTGGAATGTTTCCCGCTTGTATATGCCGAGCGGTACGTCCTCAAGAATATCGAGCGCTTCTATTTCCTTTTTTGGAATCCAATAGAGAACGCCATAGATCATCCCGCCAGGCTTATCGATGATGCTGCTGATGCCGCCGCCCATGTCCTCTGAGTATTTGCGAAACTGGATTTCAAAATTTGGCAGTTGCGCATTCATTAGATACTCGAGACTCGGCGTGAATTGCTTCATGTACGTCTCTGACATGTTGGAGCCGTAGCCAAAATGCAGTACCTGCTCTTCCTCGGCAACGCTGTCCGAAGAGATGAAACACGAAATTAAAAATACGCTCAGTGCGAAAATGGTGCTCGCGGGTAGTGACAGACGTTTCATTTGATAGATCCTGATTGAGACTGATTTGCGGTGATATCCGCTATCCAGAGTCGATAATGCCACATTACCAAACCCTTCGATCTGCCAGGCACATTGACAGATATAGGGACAGTGACCGTAACTCCGATGAACAGATATAGGGACAGTGACCGTAACTCCGATGAACACGAGGGCAGGGCTAGCCGCAACAGACGATGCCAATTCCCCACAATCTTCGCTCACCTTCTGGTAAATTGTGGCGAGCGAAAGGCTGACCGACCTCCAATAACAAGACCAACAACAGGAGTGATTCCATTGACCGCATTCTCTGATTCCCTGAGTAGACTGGTTCGTTACGCGACCTTGAGCGTGATTTTGCTGTGCCAGGCAAGCATCGGCACGGCCCAGGAAGCACCCATCGTTCAGCCGGGTGCTCCCGGTGAATCGGCACGTGACCTCACCGCCGAGGAAGCTATCGAGATTGCCAATACGAGCCACTCGCCGGACGATACGCAGTTCATGACGGATATGATTCCGCACCATAACCAGGCCATCCAGATGGCCGAACTGGTGACCGATCGCACCAATCGCCCGGAGCTCAATGACGTTGCCGGGCGCATCAATGCGTCACAGGAAGACGAGATCGCGTTTATGCAGCAGTGGTTACGTGAGCGTGGCGAGCCCATTCCGGAGCCAACCGCACATGATGCGATGCACACATCGCACAAGATGGCCGGCATGGCTTCACCCGAACAGATGGCTGATCTCGCCGCCGCCGAAGGTACGGATTTCGATCGCCTGTTCCTGCAGTTGATGATCACCCACCATGAAGGCGCGGTGAAGATGGTCGTAGAACTGCTCGAATTACCGGGTTCGGCTTACGACCCGGTGTTGTTCCAGTTTACGGACGACGTCACCAACGACCAGACTACCGAGATCGAACGCATGAATGCGATTTTGGTCAGCTTGTCTACGGATGCCCGCGCCGGGCTCTCACCCGGCTTCGAGGATGCCGGACAGGCGATCATGAACATGGAGCTTGTCGCTACCCTGCCCAAGCCACCGGGATTCTTCGATCCGCAGAATCCGGCCGGCCTGCCGCTGGCGATACCGGTGGAAGACTCTGACGAGTCTAAAGAAGTCGATGAGCAGAATGTTGATGACACCGAATGGGGCGAACGCTCGCCACTATTAAGTTTCTCCAACACCGACATGGCCTTCTCCGGCGACAAACTGGTGACCGGTAGCTACCACGGCTTCAACGTTTACGAACTGCAGGAAGATGGTTTGCCTGAGCTTTATAGCTCAGTGGTCTGCCCGGGCGGACAGGGCGATGTCTCCATTGTGGGTGACTTGTTGATCATGTCGGTGGAACAGACTCGCGGTCGGATTGACTGCGGGCTCGAGGGCATCAACGAGGACATCAGCCAGGATCGTTTCCGCGGCCTGCGCATCTTCGACATCAGCGACCTCGAACGGCCGAGACAAGTGGGCCAGGTCCAGACCTGTCGCGGCTCTCATACGCATTCGGTCGTCTCAGGTCCCGGCGAAGACGGCAAAATCATTGTCTACAACTCCGGCACATCGTCTGTGCGCAAAGGGGAAGAGCTGGATGGTTGCTTTGACGAGACGCCCGGCGACGAACGAACCGCACTGTTTCGTATCGACGTCATCGAAATCCCGGTAGACGATCCGTCGAAGTCACGTATCGTCTCAAGCCCCGCCGTATTCGCCGATCCGGAGACGGGCAGGCTGGCTGGCCTCTGGCAAGGTGGCGATCACGGCGATGACACGCAAGAGACCAACCAGACCAACCAATGCCATGACATCACCGTGTTCCCGGAACTCGGCATTGCCGCAGGCGCGTGCTCTGGCAACGGCATCCTGTTTGACATCTCCGACCCGTTGAATCCCACGCGCATTGACGAGGTTCTCGATAAGGGTTTTGCCTACTGGCACTCGGCTACCTTTAACAACGACGGCACCAAGGTCCTGTTCACGGATGAGTGGGGCGGTGGCGCCCGACCGCGTTGTCGCACTTACGATCCGCGGGAATGGGGCGCGGATGCAATCTATGACATCGTCGATGGCAAGCTCGAGTTCCGCAGCTACTTCAAGTTGCCGGCACCGCAAGTCGAGCAGGAAAACTGCGTGGCGCACAATGGCTCCGTCATACCGGTCCCGGGCCGCGACATCTTCGTCCAGGCCTGGTACCAGGGCGGCATCTCGGTGATCGATTTCACTGACTCAGCCGACCCGATCGAGATTGCGTACTTCGACCGCGGTCCTATCCACGAGGAGCATTTGATCCTCGGTGGCTATTGGTCGACCTACTGGTACCAAGGCAAGATTTATGGCACCGAGATCGCGCGTGGGATGGACGTGCTTGCGATGCTACCCAGCGAATATCTGTCCGCAAACGAGATTGCCGCGGCAATCGTTGCCAACCAGGACGAGCAGTTTAACCCGCAGCAGCAGTTCCAGGTGACCTGGCCGGCCGAGCCGGTTGTGGCTGGTGCATACATCGATCAATTGCAGCGTGGCGACGGGCTGTCGCAAATGATGCTCGATGACCTCAATGAGGCGCTGGAGCGTTCGGCAGCAAAGCTCGAAAGCGGCGCGAGTGACGAAGGCCTGGCGAAAAACCTGGAAATGTTATCAATGGCCCTTAACGATAGTGGTGGCGACGCCATCACGAATAAACGGCGGGCCGGGCTCAGCGAGACGTTGAATGGAATAGCGGCGAGGCTGCGCTAGTGCATTCGATTTTGTAAAAACGGTACGCGATCCGCTCTTCAATCAGAACGTGATCAACGAATGAAGGACCGGTGCGATGCTTTGTCCCAAGTGCAAAAACGACATGGAAACGCTCGTGTATGAAGGCGTCGAAGTTGATCGTTGCAAAAACTGCAAAGGCCTCTGGTTTGATGCCGGAGAAAGCTATTCGCTACGTAACAAAAACGCGGCAGCAGCGATCGATACAGGCGATCCGGTCAAAGGCAAGCAAACCAATGAAATCGATCGTTACCGCTGCCCCAGATGCGGTGGCGGCATGATTCGCATGGTCGATCAACAGCGCGCGCATATCCAGTACGAAGAATGCACCGCCTGCAGGGGCTCGTTTTTCGATGCAGGAGAATTCGCTGAAGTGGCAGACGAAGTAATTTCAGAATTTATTCATCGAGTGTCGACACCGGATGGACAATAACCATTAAATGGGTTCGACCCACTAGTGTCGCGTAAGGCGCGGTTTGGTGCATTGTTCCAGTACTTTTTGTGGTTTGAGATTTCGCCCGCTGGGCGGGCTCCTACGATTCTAACTAGCAATGTAGGAGCCCGCCCAGCGGGCGATTGCCGGCTTACTTTTCAGGAGATTACAATGCAACGCAGCCTGACTTTTAACACAGCATTAATCCTGTTCGTTGCTGTCTGCATCAACGGCACACAAGATACGATCGCCGCGGAGCAAGCGCCTGAAACCGATCAGCAATTCCTGCTGACCTACCCCAACCTGGATAACCCCGGCGGTGAGGTGCTGCTGGAGAACGAGCACGTCGTGGTGCAGCGATTCATCGTGGGTCCCGGGGAATGGGAGGGCCTGCACGCTCATCCCGGCAACCAGGTCTACGTGCACGTCAAGGGCGGCGAGTGGTCTGGCCGCGCCGGCGGTGAACCCACCTACACGGGTGAGTTTAGTGAGGACGGCGCGGTAGGCTGGATGGAACCGATCCCATTGAGCGAGGGCCACGAATCCGGCAACACTGGTGATACGCCCATCGACCTGATCTGGGTAACCCTGAAGGACGATGCACCAATTGCTCCCGAGATCGAGCATGCGCCGCAAATTTACCCGAACATCCCGCTGGAATTACTGTTGGAAAACGACCGGGTGATCGTGCAGCGAGTGCAGGTTGAACCAGGCCAGTGGGAGGGCCTTCACGCTCATCCCGGCAACCAGCTCTACATCCACATAAAGGGTGGCATCTGGTCAGGGCGCAGCGGCGGCGTGCAAACCGAACCGTTTCCTTTTTCGGAAGCCGGCTCGGTAGGCTGGATGGACCCGGTCCCGTCAAGCGAGGGACACGAATCCGGTAACACGGGTGACACAACGATCGATCTTATCTGGGTCACGCTCAAATAATCGTAGCGGTTGTTTGAAAAAAGGCTCGGAGCGAATTTTGTACGCTGGTGCCCGATTGGGCATTCGCGGCTGAAGCCGCTCCCACAGTCCTGCGCATGCCCGTGGGAGCGGCTTCAGCCGCGAATGCCAAATAGGACAGCTGGCCACAATTTTGTGAGACAGCCATGGACACGACCCATTACCTGATCAGCCTAGCCCGGCACTTTTCCCGGTATCACGTCACACCGCCGAGCAAAATTTCGACCAATTTCACGCGAACGTGAACTCGCGACTACGATAGCCCGTATCAATCACTTATGCTGCTAATTGACTGGTTAGGCAAGATCCGGCCTGTGCGACACACGCACAAACCGACTGTTGCGGAGAAAAGAAATGTCCGACGCTTTCTTTAACAGACTATTCGGCGATTCACAGTCGACCCAACTGGGGACCGGCTGGGTTAGCGGTACGGCATCTGTCTTCTTCGGCGTGCTCGGACTTGGCGGGGTCCTTACACTGCATTTCCCCGGGCTCTTAACGCTTCCCGAGGCCCGCGAGTTCTATCCGGTCGAAATCATACGCGTGCTTATCCAGGCAATGATCGCCGCAGCGCTCGTGCTCGGCGCTATCTCTGCGATCGTGCGTGAACGCAAGGTCCTGGGCCTGACCGGTGTCTTTCTAGGCTTGGCTGCGGCGCTCTTTGGCGGTGCCAGCACGTCCTTGCCGGAAGAAGTCGCATCGAAAGTCGGTATCGGCTTTGACTGGTTCCTCCTCGACCTGTTGGTGATGACGCTGGTGTTCGTCCCGTTAGAGCGGCTCTGGCCACGCCATCCGGAGCAAAGTACGTTCCGGCCTGAGTGGACCACCGACACTTTCTATTTTGTGGCCACCCATCTGCCCGCACAGCTGACTACCTTCGCGATACTGCTACCTGCGACTTTCGCGTCGAAATGGTTTGCGATCCCGGCGCTAATGGAAACAGTAGGGGGCTTGCCGTTCATCATACAATTCCCGTTGGCCATTTTTGCGGCGGACCTGTTTCAGTACACCATCCACCGGGCCTTCCACCAGTTTTCGTTCCTCTGGCCCTTCCACGCCGTGCATCACTCCATCAAGACGATGGACTGGATCGCTGGCTCACGCTCACACTTCGTCGATATACTAGTTACACGAGGTTTGATCCTTATCCCTATGACTTTGCTAGGGTTTTCACAGGGTGTGATGGCAGGATATCTTGTCTTCGTCGCCTTTCACGCGACGTTCTCACACACAGATTTTCGTCCACGTACACGCTGGATCGAGCCCTACTTTGTGACGTGCCGCTATCACCACTGGCATCACGCGGCGGATCCGGATGCGATCGACGTTAACTTCGCCATCCATTTTCCGATCATCGACAAACTGTTCGGGACTTACTATCTGCCGAAAGACGCCTGGCCAGAGAAGTATGGCCTGATCGATAGTTCAATGCCGCCGGGGTTCTTCCGCCAGTTCGTCTTCCCGTTCAAACGGGGCTAAGCCGCCCTCAGAGGGCGACTTTTGCGAGAACCAGGTCGTCGGGTTTGACCTTCCCCGTATTGGAAGCCTTGACCAGCCCCAGGGCGCTCATGACCCGCACCGTCATATAACCGAAATCGAATTCGCCTGGAGCGTGAGTGGTTCGCAGGAGATGCGGATAGTGGTGGTGGTTGTTTTGCCAGCACGCGCTGAAGGTCGACATTACCGGCAGCCAGTGGCCGATGTTCATTGCGTTATCGCCGGCATCATCATAAGTGCGTGTGCCCCAGCGACGATCGTGAGTCCAGTAGTTCTGCACCATGTTGACCCACAGTGCGAAAACCCGCACGCCGGCCCAAACCGCGATGGCGAATGTCCAGTCCCGAACGAACAACCACAACAGGCCGCAGCTGAGAACCGGAGAGATGAGCATGAACAGCGGATGTGAGGTCAAGCGGAACGGCCAGGTCTTGAGGATGTCGTCGTTGGCAAGATTGTCCGTGACCGGGTAGGGCACAAGACACAGATACATCGTTTTCCAAAAACCATCAGCGCCCAGCTTGTTGGGATCGCCGGCATGGTCCGAGAACTTATGATGCAGCCGGTGGCGATTGACCCAACTCACGGGATCGACGTAAACGAAAAAGGCATTATTGACCAGCGTCACCGTTTTGATGAACCAGTCTTTATATTCTAAAGCCCGGTGCGCTATGCCTAAGTGGATCATGTCGGACAGATAAAGTCCGCCCATAAACCAGGAAATCAACAAGTAGCCGAAGCCGACGACCACTCCCCAATATACCCCGAGAGAATCTGGCGCCAGAACCGCTGATATCAGGATCTGCGACGCAAGTATGGTAAAGCCCAGCACGTTATATATTTTCATAACGTGGATGTAACAAATGCGGTAAGGAGAGTCAACGTAACTCCTGATTGGGAAAGGAGCGGCCGCAGATTCGACGAGGTCGAAACCACTGCTGTCCCACGAACTCAAAACCGATCGTGATACTAAGAATTCGCGGCTGAAGCCGCTCCCACGGGG
>CAYOHF010000072.1:0-16572 GCA_964403695.1 uncultured Woeseiaceae bacterium
CGAACAAGGCATTCAGGGCATCGAGTTCCACGTGATAGTCTGACGGCACCACCACCGCCACCACCACCACCACCGGCAGGGTTTGGCCCCAACTTTTCTGAAATTCAGGCCAGTGTTTTCACGCCCTCATGTGCGACGGTAGGTTGTCATTCCGGGGCTGGAGCGTCGGCAGGCCTTAACCTGGAAGACGCGAATAGCTATGCGGAGCTGGTCGGAATTGCCAGTAGCCAGGATGCCGGCATTGAGCGTGTAAACGCCGGCGATGCAAATATCAGTTATCTCATTCAAAAGTTGGAAGGAACGGTCGCAGGGAGCTCGCAAATGCCACTGGGTGCAGCACCCCTCTCGCAAACGGATATTGATGTAATCAAGCTTTGGATTACCAATGGTGCGGTTGACGATCGGATTGTGCCGCCGGCCGCGCCTGTCAAAGTAACTTCACTGGCGCCGATGCCAGGCGCAGTACTTACCGTGGCACCGACACAGATTGTCGCCGGTTTCGACCAGGATCTCGACGCAGCAACCATCAACACGAACACCTTTATAGTGACCGCGAGCGGTGGTGACGGAACATTCGGCGAAGCGAATGATGTGCAGATTATTGCAACGCTAATATCGGTACCTGGCGCAAACCAGCGCAGTGCGGTATTCGACTTAACCGGTGTCCCAATGGCCGATGATACCTACAGGGTCAGGCTGCTTGGTTCAGGCGCATCCATTATTATGGATCTCAACGCAAACGCACTTGATGGGGAATTTGGCGGCGGATTTCCGTCAGGCAACAACCTCGCGGGTGGCGATTTCATGGCCCAGTTTTCGATCAGTACACCCGTCGTGATCGGCCCAACACTGGACCAGATTCAAACGGTTGTATTTACGCCGACGTGTGCAACGGTCGGCTGCCATACGGGAGCCGGTGCAGCAGCAGGTCTAAACCTTTCCGACGCTGACACGAGTTTCGTTGAGTTGGTTGGCGTACCGAGTTCGCAAAATGCAGCTATTTCGCGGGTTGCTCCAATGGATCCGAATAACAGTTACCTGATCCAGAAACTCGAAGGCAATGCAGGTACGCAGATGCCCCTGGGCCTCCCCGCACTCGACCCTGCGGTCATCGCAGAAATTCGCCTGTGGATTACAAACGACGCACTACGCCAATAATGCGGCAATAAACGCTGCCCCAATTATTGCCTGGCGAGGCCCGGAAACCTATCCGTCGCGAACTGCGCATGACACGATGTGCATGCTTCCAGCATCCTGGAAAAATAAAAGTTCTGTAACTCGGTGTTTTGCAGTTCGGCCTGGCCTGCAAGTTTGCCGGCCAATCCGTGAAAATTTCGATCCAGCGTAACGAACCCGACCGGGACCGCACTCATCAGATCCTTCTTGTCCTGCTCCGTTAATGATTGTTTGAGAATGAAACTGTCACGTACTGCGCTGGCCAGCCGGTTAACGGTTGCATGATCACCAGCAGCAATCGCGAGCGCCAGGTCGCCGGTAGCCTCTGCAACCTGCTGCATTTCATCAGCAAGCAGCGATTTTAGCCTGGGAGTTAGTTTTGGCCCGACCGGATCGGCAGCATTTGCTCCGGCAAATATAGCCAATACGCCGATTACGACAACAATCGTATGTTTCACTTTTGCTCCTCGCGGAAAATGTTTTCGCGTAATTGATGAATTCAATGTCACCGTCACTTTTCGACAGCCACTATAATTGAATATAGTGTTTCCGGTTCAGTGGATTTAATTTATCGCCGTTTGCGTATAATGTCCGCGGACATATCGAGAGGACGATTTTGATGCTGACACGACGCGATTATCTCAAATACACAGCGCTTGCCGGTGCCAGTCTTACCATTCAGCCCGGATTATTGCAGGCGCTTGAAAACGGTGAGCTCATAACCAGGGCGATCCCGTCTTCCGGTGAAAAATTGCCGATCGTTGGGCTCGGTAGTTCAGCGACATTTTCGTCAGTCGCACGTGGTGATGATGTGAGTGCATTGCGTGACGTGATGCGCGTCCTTTTTGATAATGGCGGCAGTGTCTTTGACACTGCACCGAGTTACGGTGCCTCTGAGGAGGTTGCCGGCAGGATTGTCCAGGAACTGGATGCGCAGGAGAAGGTTTTCTGGGCAACGAAAGTTAATGTGGCTGGTCGCGGTGGTGGCACGGCTGATGCGGCTAAAGCCCATGCACAAATTGAAAGATCGATTAAGTACGTCGACAAAGATCCTGTCGATCTGATCCAGGTGCATAATCTGGCAGATGTGCCAACGCAATTGGGCATTCTGAAGGAACTCAAAGAGGAGGGCAGGATTCGCTATATCGGCGTTACCTCCACGAGATCGGGACGCTATGCGGATCTGGCCAAAGTAATGCGTGAGGAACCCATTGATTTTATCGGCGTGGACTATGCTGTGGACAATACGGGTTCCGCGGAAACGATATTGCCGCTGGCACAGGAACGCGGCATTGGTGTTCTGGTTTATTTGCCATTTGGCCGCACGCGGTTGTGGAGTCGCGTATCCGGCTTGCAGGTGCCGGCGTGGGCGCAGGAGTTCGGTGCCAATTCCTGGGCGCAGTTTTTCATCAAGTATGTTGCCGCGCACCCGGCGGTAACAGTGGTTACGCCCGCAACCAGCAAACCGAAGAATATGCTGGATAACATTGGCGCGGCCATTGGCGAACTTCCGGATGAGGCGACGCGACGACGGATGGTGGAGCTGGTAGAGGCGTTGCCATCGGCCTGATCGGCGCTTCAGCCGTTTAATTCCTGCTGAGCTGGCATTATCATGCGTATTCAGTCAGGAATGGATAGCAAGCATGTCAGGACTATATTTCGAAGAATTCACCGTCGGGCAGAAATTCAGGCACGGCATCACCAGGACGATAACTGAGGCAGACAACGTCTGGTTCAGCGCCCTGACACACAATCCGGCGCCATTGCATCTTGATGCGGAATATATGAAAGGCACGGCATTCGGCAAACCGATTGTTAACAGCTGCCTGACATTGGGTTTCATGGTTGGAATATCTGTGGGTGATACCACGATGGGCACGACGGTCGCAAATCTTGGCTGGGATGAGGTGCGCTTTCCCAAGCCCTTGTTTCATGGCGACACGATTCGGGTCGAGTCGGAGGTGCTGGGGCTTCGTGATAGCAAATCAAGGCCGGACAACGGCATCGTCATATTTGCGCATCGTGCCTTTAATCAGGATGAAGAGCTGGTCGGTGAGTGCAAGCGTTCCGCGCTGATGTTACGGAAGCCGAAGTGAGCCGTAGTTTCCTTTTTGTACCGGCCGACAGCGAACGCAAACTTGCAAAAGCGCGCGACACGGCAGCGGATGCGCTGATCCTTGATCTCGAGGATTCAGTTGCGGCGAGTGCCAGGCCGAAAGCGCGGCAAATTGCCCACGACTTCCTGGCTGACAAGGGTGAGGCAGAGTTGTGGGTACGTATCAACCCACTTGACTCGGAAGATGCACTGGCGGATCTGCGCGCGGTGATGCCTTCAGGTCCACGTGGGATCATCCTGCCGAAACCTGTCGGTGCCAGGGATGCGAATCAGCTCGCGAAGCTACTGGACGTGCTCGAACTGGAGGGTGGGCACACCCCGGGACAAACAGCGATCCTGCCCATCGCGACTGAAAGGCCCGCTGCGCTTTTTAAAATGCATGAGTATGCAGATGCAACGCGCCGGCTTGTGGCGCTAAGTTGGGGTGCCGAAGATTTGAGTAGCGCAGTTGGCGCGACCGCAAGTCGCGATGCCGCCGGCAACTGGCTGCCACCTTATGAACTTGCGCGATCTCTTTGCCTGTTTGCTGCATCCGCCGCAGAGGTTGCAGCGATTGATACGGTGTATACCGATTACCAGGACATGGATGGTCTGGCAGACTATGCAGCCTGTGCGCGGCGTGACGGCTTTGCAGGGATGCTTGCGATACACCCGGACCAGGTTGCTGTCATCAATGCAGCCTTCGATGCCAGCGCTGCCGAAATTGAGCGTGCGAACCGCATTGTCGAATTGTTTGCCGCTAATCCCGATGCCGGTACTTTGGGCATGGACGGCGAAATGATCGACAGGCCACATCTGCTGCAAGCGCAACGGATTATAAAATCAGCGACACGTAGCAAATAACCGAATCTTCGCTGCAAGCAGAACAAGAACATCAGGAACAGGTAATGACAACGATAAAAACCTATGAAGTAGATGCCGAAACCGCGAGCCGTGCTCTTATTGATAAAACCGGCTACGACGAAATGTACAAGAGGTCGGTCGAAGATAACGAGGGTTTCTGGGCCGAACAGGCTGCGTGCATCGACTGGATCAAGCCATTCACAAAAGTGAAAGACGTTTCCTGGGATAAGGACGATGTGCACATTCGCTGGTACTACGATGGCACTTTGAACGTTTGCTACAACTGTGTGGACCGGCATCTTGAAAGCAAGGGCGACGACGTTGCGATTATCTGGGAGGGCGATGATCCGACGCGGGACCTGACCATCACCTATCGCGAGTTGCACACACGGGTGTGCAAGTTTGCCAATGCATTGAAAAAGCTGGGCGCAAAGAAAGGCGATCGAATTACTATCTATATGCCGATGATTCCTGAAGCTGCTGTCGCCATGCTGGCTTGTACCCGGATCGGCGCAGTGCACTCGGTTGTTTTTGGTGGTTTTTCGCCGGATGCGCTGGCGGGTCGAATTCACGACTGCGACTCGAATATCGTCATTACCGCGGATCAGGGAGTGCGTGGCGCCAAGGCGATTCCGTTGAAAGATAACGTTGACGCAGCGGCACAGAATCCGCAGGTAACGACGCTGGAGAAGGTCCTCGTTGTACGCAATACCGGCGCTGACATTGACTGGGTTGAGGGACGAGATGCCTGGTTACATGATCTTGAGGCGGATGTGGATGCGGATTGTCCTTGCGAGGAAATGGGCGCCGAGGATCCGTTGTTCATTCTGTATACGTCCGGTTCCACCGGCAAACCGAAGGGTGTTCTGCATACAACAGGCGGTTACCTGGTTTTTGCAGCACTTACCCATCAATATGTCTTCGACTATCACCCGGGTGATGTGTACTGGTGCACTGCCGACGTTGGTTGGGTGACCGGTCACAGTTACATTGTTTATGGCCCGCTTGCCAATGGTGCCATCACGCTGATGTTCGAGGGTGTACCAAACTATCCGACCGCTTCACGATTCTGGGAAGTGTGCGACAAACATCAGGTCAACACCTGCTACACGGCGCCAACGGCAATTCGGGCATTGATGCGCGAGGGCGATGAACCGGTTAAAAGAACCTCGAGAAAGAGCCTGCGATTACTGGGCACGGTTGGTGAGCCTATCAATCCGGAGGCCTGGGAATGGTATTACCATGTCGTCGGTAACGAGCGCTGCCCGATCGTCGACACCTGGTGGCAAACGGAAACGGGCGGCATCATGATCACGCCATTGCCAGGCGCGACTGCACTCAAACCGGGTTCTGCAACGAAACCGTTTTTCGGCATTCAACTGGCGGTCGTAGATGGAGAGGGAATAGTCCTGGAAGGCGTGGCCGAGGGTAACCTGGTTGTGACTGATAGCTGGCCGGGACAGGCACGGTCTCTTTACGGCAATCACAAACGCTTCGTCGATACCTATTTCACGACTTATGCAGATAAGTTCTACACTGGTGATGGTGTGCGACGTGACGAAGATGGCTATTACTGGATTACAGGCCGCGTTGACGACGTATTAAACGTATCCGGCCACCGCATGGGAACGGCCGAGGTGGAGAGTGCACTGGTCGCACACAAAAGTGTCGCGGAAGCCGCTGTGGTTGGATGCCCGCACGAAATAAAGGGGCAGGGCATATACGCTTACGTGACCCTGATGGAAGGAATCGAGGCAACTGACGAACTGCTGGCAGAATTGCGCCAATGGGTGCGTAAAGAAATCGGCCCGATAGCGACCCCGGATTTTATTCAATGGGCTCCCGGGTTGCCGAAAACCAGGTCAGGAAAAATAATGCGAAGAATCTTGCGCAAGGTTGCGGAAAACGATTACAGCAACCTGGGTGATACGTCGACGCTGGCAGATCCGGGTGTAGTGCAGGATCTGGTCGATAACAGGATGAATCGCTAAACAGAGTATGTCGTGGAGAAATACTGGGAGTGCGCTTCGCGTATTCGCGGCTGAAGCCGCTCCCACAACATATGCGCCAGACCCGTGGGAGCGGCTTCAGCCGCGAATGCTCTGCAACAAGAAAAATATGAGGCTAAGAGAAAAGAGGTGTTCTGGCTAAATTTCCAAACCTAAAACTGATCGGCGTACCCTGCCTCTTCAGTCTGATCTACCAGCTCTCCCAAGGGTCTAGCACAATCGTCGTGGGAGCGGCTTCAGCCGCGAATGCTCTGCTACAAGAAAATTAGGGACTATGAGAAGAGGGGTGTCCTGGCCAAATTTCCAAGCCTAAAACTGATCGGCGTACCCTGCCTCTTCAGTCTGATCTACCAGCTCTCCCAAGGGTCTAGCACAATCGTCGTGGGAGCGGCTTCAGCCGCGAATGCTCTGCTACAAGAAAATTAGGGACTATGAGAAGAGGGGTGTCCTGGCCAAATTTCCAAGCCTAAAACTGATCGGCGTACCCTGCTTCTTCCGTCTGATCGACAAGCTCTTCGACGTCATAGCTCTCTTGCGGTATGTGATCAACCACTGGCCTGACTTTCTGGCTGTCGCCCCTTGTTTCCAGGCGTTTATATTCAGCGAGATGCTTTTCATAGGAACGCACAAACTCTTCGCCGAATTGATGCGGCAGTTTGCCGGATCCCGCCTGTGTCATGATGGGATACAAATCGCAATATAGCTGCCAGTACTTCAGCTGGTTTAACTTATTGAACAACGGTTTCTTTTTTAGCGTCTTGTCGAAATTTTGCTGCAACTCATCGGGATCAAACCGATCTGCAAACTCGATGAAGGAGCTGATCATCGCCTCGAGCACTGCATCCTGGTGAAATTTAAGGTCGCGGCAAACCTCCCGGACTGCGTCTACAGGGCCCAGGTATTCGCCTTCTTTGCCGACCAGCAATTGCATCATCGAATCGCGCGTGTTCTCTGCGACTTTCAAGGGATTATTGTGGCGTGGTAGCACGGTCGTCTGATCGAGGCGAAACATGCTCTTTAGCGCTGTGCGACTGGCCAAAAGCTCGGTCGATCCATCCACAAATTCTTTCAGTACACGCCCGGCATTTTCCATGACCTCCAGCGGATCGGTCGATGGATGAATCTCCGCGCGAGTGATATCCAGACCTTTCATAAACGCGTCCAGCAATTTCGCTGTATTCAATGCCGTTTGCTGTGGCTTGGTGGGCGATGGCGCAAATGGATTAGGCTGACTATTCATTTGTGCGTCTTTCTTTTCAGGCTCGTCTTTTTCCTCGACGCCAAAAAGTGCTGATTCAAACTCTGCGTCACCGGTCAGCGCTTCTTCTTCGAGTAGCTGCACACCACTTTTCAGGATGTCTTCCTGCACCAGTTGCTCAATGTGATCCGGAACAACGGACATTGCCTCCGGTGGAGGCATGTCAAGCCCTTGTCCCTCATCCAGGCCGACGACAAATGAGAAGTCGCCCATACGCAGGCGGTCACCGCTGAAGAGGCGTCGTGGATTACCTTTGCCCAGTGGTTCTTCTTCATCGTTGACGTATACCCCATTGGTACTGACGTCAGCCAGGTAAAAGGCACCGCTCTGGAAATCGATAGTGGCGTGTTTGCCGGACAAATAGCGCTGCGGGTCAGGCAAAATCCAGTCGCTTTCCAGCGAGCGGCCGAGTGTGCCGCCATCCTCGCCAAACACGCGGGTGCAATCTTCCTCGAGGATATCCTCGTGCTTACTTACGATTTGCAGCTGCAATGGCATTATGTCTCTCAGATAGTTGGCTCACCGGCCCTGATAGCTAAGTTCCGGTTGTATAGACAAATATTGCCGTTTTAGGGGGTATTTTGGCTGCCGAGTAGTTCACATAAATCAATTTGATCTCGACGAAGAAATCTCCATAAACGTAAAAAAACGACCATATGAAGCTCTGTAGCCAAGACGAAATTACAGGAAGTTTCAATGACACAATTTGGGTACACTGGCCGCCATTTCCGCAGGTGGTGCGCATTAATATGGCCAGTGAAACACTCTATAAAGTCGTCTTCATGAACCAGGGGCAGGTTTACGAGATTTATGCCCGCTCTGTTGGGCAAGGGACATTATTTGGCTTTGTGGAAGTCGAAGAGCTGATTTTCGGTGAGCGCTCATCGGTTGTAGTGGATCCGTCTGAGGAAAAGATCAAGACTGAATTTGCCGGGGTGAAACGGACTTACCTGCCGATGCATTCGATTATTCGAATCGACGAGGTAGACAAGCAGGGCACGAGCAAGATCTCGAAGCTCGAGGGTGGCAACGTGACCCAGTTCCCTTTGCCGGTTTATACGCCGGGAGAAGGTAATAAGCCCTAGCCCGGACTAGTGTTGTTAGCTGATCAGCCGCGACAGAGGCGATTATTGCTGGTCGCCTGTCGATGGCTTCGGTATTATTCCGGTCTCTCGAAACCTCTGTGCCTTTCCATCAGGAAACACGCTTGTCCACAGCAGCAACCGACCCGCTGGTAGAAACGCCCAACATTATTTTGGAGTTGCCGGGTCAATCCGCGTTGTCGGCATTCCGACTGCAAAAGCTGTTGCTCGATCTGCAGCAACTGGACCAACGCGTCACCAGCCTTAGTGCGCGTTTCACCTACTTCGTCGACGTTATCGCGGAACTACCGCCGCAACAACGAGAGCGACTCGATACCTTGCTCCTCGGCGGAGAAGCAAGCGAATCATTCGCACCTGACGCACAACTAATTCTTACCGCACCGCGACCGGGCACAATTTCGCCGTGGTCCAGCAAAGCAACAGATATTGCTCGGGCGTGCCATCTTGATCAGGTCAACCGAATCGAGCGCGGTATATGTTACGCGTTGGAAAGTGAAAATGAGCTGTGCCAGGAAGACTTGTTGCTGCTGGGTGCGGCATTGTTTGATCGCATGACGGAATGTCAGTTGTCATTCGGCGACACGGCGAGCGTCTTGTTTGCCGGGCACTCTCCGGCAGCGATCACTACGATTAGTTTACTGGAAGAAGGCAAGGCCGCGTTGCAGCAGGCAGATCGTCAGTTGGGATTGGCTTTATCGGCCGATGAAGTCGCTTATCTCGAGGACAACTACCAGCGACTCGGGCGAAATCCGACCGATGCAGAGCTGATGATGTTCGCGCAGGCTAACTCGGAGCATTGCAGGCACAAGATATTCAATGCGGACTGGATCATCGACGGAGAGCAGCAGGAGGAAAAACTCTTCAACATGATCAAGAGTACGACCGCGGCCAGCCCGGATGGTGTGATCTCTGCTTATTCAGACAATGCCGCTGTGATCCAGGGTTGGCAGGGTGCACGACTGATGCCCGGCACGACAAGACAGTTCGAATATTCTGACGAACCTGTCCACATCGTTATGAAAGTCGAAACGCATAACCACCCGACTGCGATTTCACCTTTCCCCGGGGCGGCAACCGGTTCAGGCGGAGAAATTCGCGATGAAGGTGCGACCGGGCTTGGGGCGAAACCAAAGGCCGGATTGACCGGGTTTACAGTTTCACATTTGCGTATACCCGGATTTGTACAACCGTGGGAAACACCGTTTGGTCATTCCGAGCGCATGGCAACACCGCTCGAAATTATGCTTGAAGGGCCCATCGGTGGCGCCGCATTTAACAATGAATTCGGCCGACCTAATCTGCTGGGTTATTTCAGGACGTATGAATCTCGAGTGCCCGGATTGGCGGATCGCGAGATTCGCGGCTATCACAAACCGATCATGATCGCCGGCGGTGTTGGCAACGTGCGTGATGAGCATGCACTGAAAATAGAGGTGCCGGTCGGTGCCAGCATTGTGGTTATTGGTGGTCCGGCAATGCTAATCGGTCTTGGCGGTGGCGCTGCGTCAAGTGTCGCCAGTGGTACGAGCACAGAAGATCTGGATTTTGTATCCGTCCAGCGTGGCAATCCCGAAATGGAGCGCCGCGCGCAGGAAGTCATCGATCGATGCACCGCGATGGGCGAGAGCAGTCCGATCTTGCTCATCCATGACGTTGGCGCCGGGGGGTTGTCAAACGCCGTCCCGGAGGCAGTCGATCACAGCAAGCACGGTGCGGTTATTGAATTGCGCAACATACCCAACGCGGAGCGTGGTATGTCCCCGATGGGTATCTGGTGTAACGAAGCACAGGAACGTTATGTGCTGATCATCAGCAACGATCGCTGCGAAGAATTCGCCGCGATCTGTGCACGCGAGAATTGTCCACACGCGGTAATCGGCGAACTCAGCGGAGACGGGCAGCTGATTGTTACTGACGCGGAATTCGATAATCGTGTTGTTGATATGCCGATGAACGTGCTGCTCGGTAAAACGCCCAAAATGACACGTGATGTGAGCAGGCTTGCGCGACCTTCGACAACACTTAATATCGACGGTATCGCGTTGGAAGAGGCAATCTTTCGGGTGTTACGAATTCCTGCGGTCGCCAATAAATCTTTTCTTATTCATATTGGCGATCGCACTGTCGGTGGCCTTTGCGTGCGCGATCAGCTTGTAGGGCCCTGGCAAGTACCGGTAAGCGATGTTGCTATTACTGCGAGCGGTTTTGCGGCTAGCTGTGGCGAGGCAATGGCGATGGGCGAGCGCACCCCACTGGCGGTGCTCGATGCGCCAGCGTCCGGGCGCATGGCCGTAGGCGAGGCGGTGACCAATATCGCTGCGGCCGCTATTGAAAACATTGGCAAGATTCGGCTGTCCGCGAACTGGATGGCAGCCGCTGGGCATCCTGGTGAGGACGCCCGTCTTTTTGACACCGTCAAAACTGTAGCTACCGTCTGTCGTGAGCTTGGTATTGCGATTCCGGTTGGCAAGGATTCGCTGTCACTGCGTGCCAGCTGGCGGGATGAAAATGGTGATTTCGAAGTCGTCGCGCCGGTATCGCTGATTATTTCGGCATTCGCCCCGGTTGTGGATGTTCGCCGGCACCTGACGCCGCAGTTACAGTGCCTCGAGGAAAAGAGTCATTTGCTGTTGCTTGACCTTGCAGACGGCGCGAACCGGCTTGGTGGATCCTGCCTGTCACAGGTTTATGAGCGCTCGGGCGGCGACACGCCGGACCTGGACGATACAGAGCGACTGCAACATTTCTTTACGGCTATTCAGGCGCTGAGTGAGAAAGGTTTGATCCTTGCGTATCACGACCGCTCGGACGGCGGGTTGCTCGCTTGCGTAGCAGAGATGATGTTTGCGGGTCGACTTGGCGCTTCTTTGCAGTTGCCTGGGTCCGATAGCGATATGCTGGCACAGTTATTCAGTGAGGAATTGGGTGCCGTAATTCAGGTTGCGCACAGCGATCTGGCGGCGGTGCACGACGTACTGGAAGCCAATGCTGCCGGTTGGGTAGACATAGGGTTGGTCGAGCCCGACGACCAGTTCACGATTTACAATGACGACGAAGTTGTACTCAGGCTTGATCGCACACTAATGCAAAGAGCGTGGTCGGAAACCTCTTATCACATGCAGTCACTACGTGATAATCCGGCGACGGCTGTGGAAGAATTCGACGGTATTCTCGATACGAATGACCCGGGCCTGAATGCAAAAACAGGTTTCGATCCGTCTGAGGACATAACGGCACCGTTCGTTGGTGGCGCCAAACCAAAAATTGCCATTCTTCGTGAACAAGGCGTTAATAGTCAGTATGAGATGGCGGCCGCCTTTATGCGAGCCGGATTCGCCGCGACCGATGTACACATGAACGATCTTGTTTCCGGCGTCGACAGCCTGGACCAGTACCAGGGGATTGTCGCTTGTGGTGGCTTCTCTTATGGCGACGTGCTTGGGGCGGGTGGTGGCTGGGCCAACTCTATAATTTATCAATCCGTACTGCGCGATGAGTTCGCAGAATTTTTTGCGCGTAGCGATTCATTTTCACTGGGCGTGTGCAATGGCTGTCAGATGATGTCGCTTTTGCATGAACTTATCCCTGGCGCAGACAACTGGCCAAAATTTCTGCGGAACAGATCAGAGCAGTTCGAGGCTCGGCTTAGCCTGGTCGAAGTCAATGAGAGCCCGTCAATATTCCTCGCCGGTATGGCCGGCTCGCGCATGCCGATTGCGACCTCGCACGGCGAGGGTCGAACTGTTTTTTCCAGTGATGTGGCGTTGCAGAATGCGCAGGTTGCCCTTCGTTATGTCGATAACTACGGAAATATCGCAGAAAGATATCCGGCGAATCCGAACGGCTCGGTCGGTGGCATTTGCGGTCTCAGTAGCGATGATGGCCGTGTCACAATAATGATGCCGCACCCGGAGCGCGTCGCACGCACGACACAAAATTCCTGGCACCCTGAAAACTGGGGTGAGGACGGGCCGTGGATGCGCATGTTCCGCAATGCGCGGGTTTCGGTTTCCTGAGAGATTATTCGTCGCCTGTTATGCTGCAGCGTCGCGCAGTAAACCGATGGTGACATTCTGAATACGTCGTCAAACGAATCGTCAAACGAATCGCCAAATAAATCGCTGCTCCAGGGTCTCGGTCGGCTGGAAGCCACGACGCTCGTTGTTGGCGGCATAATCGGCACAACAATATTCCTCATCACGAGTAACATTGCCGAGTCGGTTGGCAGTCCGTTGCTCGTCTTTATCACCTGGATCGTCGCGGGACTCCTGGCCGGCGCCGCCGCATTGTGTTTTGCGGAACTCTCTGCCGCTATGCCGCAGACCGGTGGCACCTACGTTTTTCTCAGGCGCGCCTATAACTCTGAACTCATTCCTTTCGCTTTCGCCTGGATGATCTGTTTTGCCTACGGAACAGGCGCTATCGCTGTCGTGGCCATTATGGCGGCTACGTTCCTGGCACCGGTCCTGGATAGTTTTGGGCTCGATATTGCCGAATACATTAATGAAACTGCAGTGGTTCTCATTGTGCTCCTGACACTGCTGAATGCTCGCGGTGTCCGGTACGGGGGTCTGGCGCAGAACGTCTTGACGGCTTTGAAGGTCGCCCTGATTCTCTTCGTGATCCTGATTCCACTCGTTCTGATTGACGTGCAACCGGCGCGACTTGTGCAGGGCGGTTTTGGCGATGACAGCCTGGGTAGAACGTTGCAGAATGTGGGCAACGCCATGATTCTTTGTTTGTTCTCTTACAGCGGCGCCTATTTTGTGACGCACGTGGCCGAGGAGGTGCGCGAGCCACACAAAAATATTCCGCGCGCGATAATCGTGGGTTTTATGATTGTCTTCGGGCTCTATCTGGCAATTAACGTTACTTACATGTCGACAATGTCATTTGCCGATGTGGCAGCCTCTGAACATATTGCCAGTGATGTTATGGCGCGTGCTCTTGGTCCAAAAGGTGCCGTGGTAACCGCGTTTGTTATTTTCTGTTCTGCAGTGGGTGTGTTGAACGCACAACTTCTGAATTACCCGCGGATCGTGTTTGCGTTGGCTCGTGATGGCTATTTTTTCAAACGCATCGCCATAATCAACAAGCGAAGTCGTGCGCCATCTAACGCGATTGTGCTTTTGGGGGTTTTGTCATCAATTTTCGCGCTAAGTGGGAGCTACGTAGAGATACTTGGATATATCGCGTTTGTTATTCATTTTTTCGTTTGTCTTGCCGTGCTCGCGGTGATCGTTTTACGCATTCGTGAACCGGATTTGCAGCGCCCTTACAAAGTATGGGGCTACCCGTTTACACCGGTCGCGTTTCTGCTTATTTCGGCGGTTTATTTAGTTAACCTTATTGTCAGCAAACCCGTGGCTGTTTTGACCGGCGTTAGTATCGTCCTGGTTGGAGTGCCGTTTTTTTACTACTGGCGCAGGAAAAGGATTTCCCATGCCATATCCTGAATTTCTACGAGTCGCCCGACAGAGATCGCAGCAAAACGCCACTTCTGCGACTATAATCAAAAGACACCACCCTATTTTCCCGGAGCGCATCATGCACCGAAGAATCCTGGCTTTTGTTGCCGTATTAATTATCCCTGTTCTTTCGATGGCCCAGGATCAGCAAAGTTATCAATGCACATTCGGCGAGTTAATCCGACGTGTAGAGATATTCTCCGAACCCGGCGTGGCAGTACCCTGTGAGGTGCACTATTACAAAGACACAGAGGCGCCCGGAGAACGACAGGTGTTATGGCAGGCCCAGAACGACGCGGCTTATTGCGCGAGCAAAGCGCAGGACTTTATTGTGACACTCACTGACATGGGCTGGGATTGTGGGCAGTCGGCGGAAGTTGACGAGGCCGAGCAACCAGGTATGGCAGATGACACCGATGCGCTGACACCTGCGGATGAAATCGAGCTGGAAGAGCCGCGTTAGGATTAATCGATCAGGCGGAAGATTTCAGCCCGCCATTTCCTTCGCGGACAAAAAATTGTCGTACCTTAATGGCGCGGGTGAGTTTTCCACGGCGCACGAAGCATTGATAAAACATATCTTTTAAGACTTCCAGCAATACACCGGCCTGGGCACGGTTGAGCAGGGGAATATCTTCTTCTTCGCCAGCTTCGAAAATGACTCGTTTGATGGGATCGAAGCTGTCATCGTCTATTTCAGCAATTCCCTGTGCGATCATCACTTCATCAAACGCACGCAACTTGCCGTTTTCTCCCAACGCGGAAAAAGAACTTGCGGCTGCTCTGCGACACATTGAGGCAAATGCATTGAAGTGGTTGTTTGAGTAACAGGAGAGAGCTTCCCGGAACAGCACCTCTACATGTTTTGGTAAGTAGGAGAAAGCGAAGCGTTCTTTCGGTCGTTCAAGCTCGATAAAATTCCTGTAGAGCTCGACGGTATTTTCGCTGAACTCTTTGACCGCATAGCGGAGGAAAACGGGCGCACTGCAAGCGTCGCATTGATAGACGACGCCAATATGTTTTGGTCGCACCGCGTTAAGATTTTCGAATTCCGGAGCTGACTGTAACGTCATATGCGAGTAAACGCCGCAATAGGGGCACTCCAGGCCGAATTGCTCGTTCGCCTGATCGTGTAGTCCTTTGCCTCGCTCAACGATGATCGCCATGATTATTTTTCTTTCCAACTCTGCCTGTTGTTATTTTTAGCCAGTCCAGACAGTGCGTTAGCAGTATATCCTCAAGTTTCGCCCGCGCTTGTGCTGGTTAGACATAATACGAGAAAGTTGCGTCAGACCCGCGGCCGTCCCATAAACTCGAATTCGGTGCCCGGAGGAAGCATCAAGTTGCCTTGAATAGCTCGCAATCGCCCGCTGGGCGGGCTCCTACATTACTAATAAGCACTGTAGAAGCCCACCCAGCGGGCGATAGCGCAAATCCCCAAAAACCCCGGCAATGCTATTTAGCACTGTAGGAGCCCGCCCAGCGGGCGATTGCGCAAACCCCCAAAATCACCGGCAATGCTAATTAGCAATGTAGGAGCCCGCCCAGCGGGCGATAGCGCAAATCCCCAAAATCACCGGCAATGCTATTTAGCACTGCAGGAGCCCGCCCAGCGGGCGATAGCACAAATCCCCAAAATTACCGGCAATGCTAATTAGCACTGTAGGAGCCCGCCCAGCGGGCGATTGCGCAAATCCCCAAAATCACCGGCAATGCTATTTAGCACTGTAGGAGCCCGCCCAGCGGGCGATTGCGCAAATCCCTAAAATCACCGGAACAATGCGCCAACGCTTCAGCCCACGCCAGCCCACTCGTCATTATGCGACAACAGCGCGTCAGACCCGCAATATTTCGGCTAAAACGCGCCGATTGCATCGCGCGCCCGGTCATTCGACGGGCGAGCGATTAATGCGTCGCGACTTAATGAGACGTCGTAGCGCGCCCCATCCACCATTGGCGCATAAGTGGCGGTGCCATAGTAGGCGTCGATTCCCGGTAGCAGTGTCGGAAATCGATGGGCGATTTTCCAGACATCGACCGGTGTGCCGGGGCTCAATGAATGCACAGTTCGCGGCTCGGACTGTTCGCGAGCAATCTCTGCATAGCGGCCGCTGAGTCTGTCCAGTTGATAAATTGGATCGAGGCCGAGGATTGTTGCAGGCGGTTTCCAGCTAACGATTTTCGCGTCGATCTGCCACTCATCACCGTACAGGACAAAAAACTGATCCGCCTTACCGTCAATCATTAATCGCGCCTGGAATTCTTCCGCGGAAATTCGCCTGAACTCGATTCGCGAGACCAGTTGTTCCCGGGTTAAGCGCTCATAGCTCCAGTAGCTGATGAGGAGCATGAATCCGACACCTGCGAGCGTGGCTGAGACCAGGCAACCGACGCCAGCGCCGCTCGCACGAACCAGCCTGAAACGTCGCGCGCAATTAATTGTCCTGAACAGGAAGAAGAACGTGAAAAATCCGAAAACCAGGCTGATGCCGATGAGCAGGCTCATGAGCTCGAACACTTCATGAGTGGGCGGGACGGTCGGTTTCTGTGCCGAGTGCAGCGCGTTCGATCTTGCGAGAGACGTAGCGGGGACTACGTA
>CAYOHF010000073.1:0-16389 GCA_964403695.1 uncultured Woeseiaceae bacterium
GCGAATCCACCAGGTCGCATAAGTTGAAAACTTGTAACCGCGACGGTATTCAAACTTGTCTACTGCTTTCATAAGGCCAATATTGCCCTCCTGGATGAGATCCAGGAACTGCAGGCCGCGATTGGTGTATTTCTTTGCAATGGATATGACCAGGCGCAGGTTGGCCTCGACCATTTCTTTCTTGGCACGGCGGGCTTTTGCTTCGCCAATCGACATCTGACGATTGATCTCCTTGATCTCTGCGATCTTGAGATTTGTCAGCGTCTCTACTGCCAGCAGTTTTCGCTGTGCGCGCAGGATGTCGTCCCTGAGCTTCGCCAGCGTTGATGAGTGTTTGCGTTTGGCGCGAATGTGTTTCTCAATCCAGCCAAGATCTGTCTCGCTCTTCGGGAAGCTGGCGAGAAAATCTTTTCTCGGCATACCAGCATCGCGTACGCAGATCTGCATGATCTGCCGTTCCTGCGTGCGCAGCACCGCAACCGAGCCGCGCAAATTTCTGACCAGCACGTCGGTGAGTTTGGGAGCGAACTTGATTTCCATAATCTGGTCGGCCAGCTCAGCCTGAATCTTGATTGTTTTCTTGTCTCGCGAACCGTATTTTTCCAGCGCTGTTAACGAGCGCTTGTACAAGCGTTTTATCGCTTTCGAACGTGCGATGACCTCTTCAGGATCCGGGCCCGTGTCGATGACTTCTTCTTCGTCGTCATCCTTTTTGTCATCCGATTTAGCCATTGGCGATTTGATTTCGTCAGGCGCATTCGGATCGATAAAGCCAACAACAAAATCCTGCATGCGTGTTTCACCGGCGCGGACCGCTTCGCTCACTTCGAGCAAACGCTCGATAGTGGGTGGAAAATGCGCCATGTGATACTTAACCTGATTCAGGCCATCCTCGATACGCTTGGCGATATCGATCTCGCCCTGGCGCGTTAGCAATTCGACGGTACCCATCTCGCGCATGTACATGCGCACGGGATCGGTGGTACGTCCAAACTCGGCGTCGACACTGGCCAGCGCGGCTTCGGCTTCCTCAGCAGCATCCTCATCGTCACTGGAGGCGGCATTCTCAGACATTAACAACGTTTCAGGATCAGGAGCCTTCTCGTGGACGGCGATCCCCATGTCGTTAATCATGTTGACGATTTCTTCAATCTGTTCCGGATCGACGATATCGTTTGGCAGGTGGTCATTAACCTCCGCATACGTCAGGTACCCTTGCTCTTTGCCACGGGCAATTAACTCTTTCAACTGCTGGGCTTGTTTGCTGCTGCTGCTAGGCGCTGGTCGTGTATCCGTCAAAACGATTATCCTTACATTCTAAAAATGCCAACCCACAATTATACTGGTTTGACCGTTACTGATCCATAATTATCAGCATAAATTGATGCGCAATATACCTCATGCTGATCCCCGGCCGAGCCCGCGCAGCTCGCCTCGTTCGTCATCGGAAAGCGAGCTAAGCCTTTCTTTTTCAATAAGAAAACTAATTCTTTCACGTTCTCCGGCAAGCTCCAGCTGGGCGATACAGTCGGCCAGCTCTGCGCCAGCGTCAAAATCATCAGCCGCAGGGATCTCCACCGCGGCCAGTTTTCCGAGGTGTCGGCCCTCGTCGTGCGTACGGTAGCGTTCGAGCAATCCAGCCGTAGTCATATTGGGTTCGGCATGCATGGTCTCAATGAGTTCACGCAATAAATCTGTACCGGGTTTTGTGACGGCAGCAAGGCGTTCAACGTGCAGTTTTTGTGCCGCCTCCGGATGATGCAGAAGCAGGGTGATAGCGCGCCTTACGATGGAAGGCTTGCCACTTGCCCCACCATGTGGTCTGGCACGTAGCTGCATTGACATGATTTGCTTGTCCGGCCTGTCTGCTGGCACGTCCTTCACTAGGATGGCTTCCAGTTTGCTTGCCGACAATCCCACAGACTGGGCCAGTCGCTCAATCAACAGCTCCTTGTAAACGCCTGCAGGAATCTTGCTGATCAGAGGTCTGGCAAGTTCGGCGAGTCGGGCGCGACCATCAACCGAATCCATATCTACCTGTCCGCTCAGCTCGCCAATCATGAAATCCGACAGTGGTACGGCTTCATTTACTTCTTTTTCAAATTCGCTTGCGCCCTTGTCCTGCACAAAGGAATCCGGATCCTGACCATCAGGCAGAAATACAAAGCGAATTTGCCGACCCTCCCTGATTTGCGGCAGCGCATTTTCCAGTGCCCGCCACGCGGCGGCGCGGCCAGCCCGGTCGCCATCGAAACAAAAGCTGATTTCGTCGCAAATACGAAACAACCGGTTCAGGTGCTCATCTGTCGTTGCCGTACCAAGTGTCGCCGTCGCAAAGTCAACACCGTGACGTGCGAGTCCGACAACATCCATATAGCCCTCAACCACAACCAGGCGCTCAATATTGCGCAACGCCTGGCGCGCCTCGTACAGCCCATAAAGTTCACGACCCTTGTGAAACAACACCGTTTCCGGCGAGTTGAGGTATTTGGGTTCTTCGTTGCCCAGAACACGCCCACCGAAACCGATAGTCCGGCCGCGCGAATCCTTGATTGGAAACATTAGCCGATCACGGAATCGATCATAGTGCTGACCATTATCCTTACGAATAATCACGCCGACGGCAAGGAGTCGCTCCGTGGCCTCTTTCGACTTGCCGAACTTGTCGAGCAGGTGACTCCAGCCTGATGGGGCGTAGCCAATACCGAAGCGTTTCGCGGTGGCGCCATCGATGCCGCGCGCTTTCAGGTAATCAACTGCCGGCTGATGGGTTTTTAGCTCGGCCTGGAAATCAAATTCGATTTTACGCATGAGCTCAAACAGCTCATCGAATTTTCGTGTTGGGCGCTGGTTTTCATCACGCGGCACCTCGATGCTTAGCATACCGGCAATACTTTCCACAGCCTCGACAAACGTCAGGTGATCATGTTCCATCAGGAAACCAATGACAGTGCCGTGTGCGCCGCAACCAAAGCAGTGATAGAAGCCCTTCGCGGGACTCACGGTGAATGAGGGTGTTTTTTCGCCATGGAACGGGCAGCAGGCTTTAAATTCGCGGCCGGCCTTCTTGAGCTGAATCCTGTGGCCGAGCACTTCGACGATATCGGCTCTCGCGATAAGCTCATCGATGAAATGCTGTGGTATCAGTCCGCTCATGCCTTTAGCTACTTGTCATTGCCTGTCGATTGACCATTGCTATTTGATCTAACGGCAACCCGGCCCGGCGGGGGTTACCGGCTACTTATTTTTCTTATTTAGTCGCAAGCCATGAGCTTGAGATTGGTTCTGAGGTCGGTTCCCTTAGCATAGCCAAAAAAGCTGCAGATGCCAGTGGCATGTCCGGCCTTTATTGATTGAGGCGTGCTTTTACCTTCGCCCCAACGGCACCCATGTCGGCACGACCCTGGGCTTTGCTTTTGACCTGGCCCATAACTTTACCCATATCGCGGATGCTGCTTGCTCCGCTATCGATTATGGCCTGGTCGATGAGTTGGTCCAGTTCTGCGGCAGACAGCTGCTCAGGCAGGTAGGTCTCAAGAACGGCGATTTCGGCAAGTTCAATTTCTGCAAGATCTTCGCGGTTGCCATCGCGAAACTGGCTGACGGAGTCGCGGCGCTGTTTGACCATTTTGTTCAGAATGACCAGCACCCGGGTATCGTCGAGCTCGATGCGCTCGTCGATTTCAACCTGTTTGAATGCGGCAAGCGCCAGTCGCACCACTTTGAGCCGGTCTTTGTCACCGGCCTTCATGGCGCTTTTCATGTCTTCCTGGAACTGGCCCTTAAGAGTCATTACCGGCCTGATTAGTATTGAGCTACGTTGAACTATTACTAGTAGAGGCGTTTACGCCGTGTAACTTCGCGGGATATACGTTTCAGATGGCGTTTGACCGCGGCGGCTTTTTTGCGTTTGCGTTCCTGCGTCGGTTTTTCATAAAACTCGCGGCGGCGCAGTTCAGTCAGAACTCCGGCTTTCTCACAGGCGCGCTTGAAGCGACGCAGGGCAGCGTCGAAATACTCATTTTCTTTAATGCGAACACTCGGCATACGATTTACTTTTCTTGATGTCAGAGACAAAGAAACCCGGCACATGGCCGGGACTGAGCCGCGTATGATATCGGGACCTCAAGCAGTTTGCAAAGCAAAATAGCCGGTATTCGGCACTGCCTGATGTATTATGCCCCGCCTATGCAGGTACTGGGACTGGAAACGAGCTGCGATGAGACCGGGGTGGCGCTATTTGACACCGAGCGGGGCATCGTGGCGCAAGCGCTGCATAGCCAGATTGAGCTGCATGCCGTTTATGGTGGTGTTGTCCCGGAAATCGCCTCAAGAGACCACATTCGGCGCCTGCTGCCGCTGGTCCGTGAGGTGCTGCAGGAGGCAGGCACTGAGCGTCCGGACGCGCTAGCCTACACAGCGGGCCCGGGCCTTGTTGGCGCCCTGATGGTCGCTGGCGGCCTGGCCAACGGCCTGGCGATAGCATGGGATTGCCCGGTTATCCCCGTACACCACATGGAAGGACATCTGCTGGCGGTCATGCTGGAAGATGATCCGCCGGCATATCCTTTCCTCGCGTTGCTCGTCTCCGGTGGGCATACCATGCTCGTGTCGGTTGCTGCGCTAGGCGATTATCGTGTGCTTGGCTCGACACTGGACGACGCAGTCGGCGAGGCCTTCGACAAGACCGCGAAACTGCTCGGGCTGGAATACCCTGGCGGGCCGGCGTTGGCGCGGCTGGCTGCAACGGGCAGCGAAGATGCGTATCAGTTTCCGCGGCCAATGCTGAATAAGAAAGGTCTGGATTTCAGCTTTAGTGGCCTGAAGACCGCGGTGATGCGTGAAGTTCAGAAGGCCAGGGCGGCCGGTGAACTTGATGCTGTTCGCGCAGATATGGCGGCATCGTTCCAGCGTGCGGCGGTAGACACACTCGTAGCACGAACATTACGCGCAGCAAAGTCTGAGCAGCTTGAGCGAGTGATTATCGCCGGCGGAGTCGGCGCCAACAAATTGCTGCGCACAGAACTTGCAGCACAATTCTCCGGGCGGGTCTACTATCCGCGGCCGGACCTTTGCACGGATAACGGCGCAATGATCGCACTTGCAGGCGCAATGCGTCTTGCCGATGGTTCTAAAGCAGATAACATTCAGGCAACTGCACGCTGGTCACTTGAAACGCTGGCGCGCCCACGATCGAATAAGGCATAAAAATAATGGCAACCGAATCCCGAACCGACACAATATTCCTGCAGGATCTCAAGGTCGAAACGATCGTTGGTATCTGGGACTGGGAACGCAAGATCCGGCAAACCGTCAGCATCGATATTGAGATGGCCGCTGATGTGGCAAAGGCCGCGGAGACTGACAACATAGAGGGCACTCTGAATTACAAAGCCGTTGCCAAGCGCGTGCAACAATTTGTCGGCGATTCGGAGTACCAGTTAGTTGAAACACTGGCTGAAAAAATTGCCGAAACAATTCTTACTGAGTTCGACATTGCGTGGATTCAGTTGCGGGTAAGTAAGCCCGGCGCGATTCGCAATGCGAAAAACGTAGGTGTCGTTATTCGCCGCCACAAAGTCTGAACAATGCCGATCGTCTATCTTGGTCTTGGCAGCAACGTAGCGCCCGAGGAAAACCTGCAGCTGGCGGCGCGTGAGTTGCGCAGGCGGTTCAGACTTTTGGCCTTGTCTTCTGTGTTCCGCAGTAAATCACTGGGATTCGACGGTGATGATTTTCTTAACGCAGTGGCCTGCATAGAGACGGATAAGACTGCGCTGGAGCTGTGTAGTGAACTGGAGGAGATTCACGATCTGGCCAATCGCGAGCGTAATTCGGATCGATTCGGTGCACGCACACTCGACATTGATCTGTTGCTTTATGGTCAGCAGGTAATTGCCGCGGCGCCAATCCACGTGCCGCGCAGTGACGTACTTGAGTACAGTTTCGTATTGCGGCCGCTGGCGGAAATCGCACCTGATCTTGTTCATCCCGTGACCGGCAGAGCGATATCCCAACACTGGCGTGAGTTTGATGCTGCCACTCACCCGTTAAGCAAAGAAGCCGTTGTTTTGTAAAAGACCGCATCGCTAAAAGGAACCCCTGTAAACCGCCCCTTTTCCGCGATTGCCGCGTCAGCAGCGTGCTCGAATCCTCTTGTACTGTATATACACTGCGGTTCTCCGCGCGGTGCTTCCTTGCACTCACGAAAAATTGACGGCATATAGAGGTTCCTTAAAAGCGGGCACCGGTCACGGGAATATTCTGGTTTCACGGTAATAATGTATGCATTTAATGCAGTACAGGCCGCTTTGCAGCGGGAGATCCCGATGCGCAAATCACTACTACTATTGTCGTTCATGTCGTGTTTGATTAGCGCCTGTAGCCTGTCCGACGACAACAGCAACGCTCAGCCCCAACCGGGTACGGCAGCCTGTACAGTCGATGCGCAGAAACAATTCGTGCTGGATACGATGAACGACGTGTATTTCTGGAACGATCTCCTGCCCGCAAGTGTCGATCTTGGCGCCTACGCGACGCCGGAGGCACTACTCGAGTTTTTGCGATCTTTCCAGCCACTGGACGACTTCAGTTATATCGACGCCGCCGCCGCTGACGCGCAGTTTTTTGGTGCTGGCCAGTACGACGGCTACGGCTTTAGCTCTCGCTTCGAGGCAGCGGATGACTTGCGCTTCACGCGTGTTTTTTCGTCCGGGCCCGCGTTTCTGGCTGGATTTGCCCGTGGCCAACGTATTCTCATGCTGAACGGGCGCACGATAGCTGATATCCAGGCAAACGAAGGCGTTGCCACGCTGTTTTCACAAACACCACTAGAATTCATGGTTCGTCGGCTGGATGGCAGTGAATATACGGCTGTTGTCGGGCAGGGGCTGGTGACTATCGATCCTGTGCCGCAGTGGCGCATTATCGACAGGCCCGACGGCTCGTCCGTCGGCTATCTGGAACTGGCCACCTTTATTAGTACTGCGGAGCCAGCGTTCAACACGGTATTTGCCGCATTCATGCAAGCCGGTGTCAATGACGTGATAATTGATTTGCGATACAATGGCGGCGGCCTGGTTAGCACTGCCGAACTCCTGGGAGATTTCCTGGGAGGCGTTAGTGCAAACAACCTGACTTTTTCAAAGACCCTGTTCAATGCCAACAATGCCGCACTGAACCGCACTGCTTTTTTTCAGCAGCTCTCCAACTCAATCAACCTGTCACGGCTGGTAGTCATAGCTACTGACGGAACCGCATCGGCCAGCGAATTGATAACCAACAGTATGGAGCCACACGCTGACGTGTCGATTGTTGGATCAACGACCTTCGGTAAGCCTGTCGGTCAGCTCGGCATAGAGTTTTGCGACAAAATCATTCGACCTACTGCGTTCGAGAGTGTTAACGCAAACGACGAGGGCGGCTATTTCGACGGCCTGCCTGCAGACTGCGATGCCATAGACGAACTGTCTGTTGCGGTGGGTGCTGATACTGATCCGAACATAACAGCAGCACTAACATTGCTCGATACAGGCGCCTGCCCGGCGGTTCTGGCTACGCCAGCAAACCTGCAAAAGCCGTTGAACGAACGGAAATTATTGCGTGCAGACAGACGCGCTAAACCATCGCGAGAATTCGCCAACGCCTGGTAAAAAACCGGGGTCGAACCGAGGTTTTCGATTCAGGCTCACGTATCAAATAATATATGCCAAAAGAAAACCTCGGTTCGACCCCGGTTTTTAAATAATACGTGCCAAATGAAAACCTCGGTTCGACCCCGGTTTTTTTACCAACCCAGCGACCGACCGCCATCCACAGCAATAATCTGACCCGTCACGTAAGTTGCGTCACGCACCAGGTAAATCGCGCAACCGGCGATATCCTCAGGCGCGCCGGTTCGTTGTAGGGGAATCTGGTCGAGAATATCCTGCTTGACCGTATCGGACATGCCATTTTCAGGCCAGCTGATCGCGCCCGGTGCGACACCATTGACTCGTACATCCGGGGCCAGTTCCTTTGCCAGGGAACGCGTCAGCATTGCCAGGCCGGCTTTCGCCGCGCCGTATATCGCGTGTTCCCGTAATGGCCGGAAGGCATGGATGTCGACGATATTAATAATATTACCGTGGCTTGCCCGCAAGTGCGGAGCTGCCGCCTGCGAGAGGAACAGCGGCGCTTTCAGATTGCTCCCCACCAGATCTGACCAGTTTTCCTCGGTAATTTGCCCGAGCGGTGTCGGATAAAAAGACGATGCGTTATTGACGAGAATATCCAGGCGACCCGCCCATTCCACCACCGCGCCGACAAGTCCGACCAATTCGTTTTCCACATTAAGATCGGCCTGAAACAACCTGGCTGAGTTTGGGCGAATCGCATTTAACCGCGCACAGAATTCTTCGGCGTCAGCCTTCGACTGACGGTAATGAATTGCGACGTTGACGCCCTCGGCGTGCAAACGTTCTGCTATTGCCGCGCCAATGCGCCTGGCTGCCCCTGTCACCAGCGCGTATTTGCCCTCGAGAGAAATTACCTGGTCTTCTGACATCGAATTCAATTCTGCACTTTGTCCGGGTTATTGGAAATAATGCCCTGGCCGCGCATGGTATTTGCGGGTCGGGCGACATACATTGTCGACATTGTTGGGAACCAGCGGCACTAATGCAACCAGAACACCGAACAGGGCTTGAATTGCCCATGCCTGATGCAGACAGCGCGCAGCATTGCGAGCGGGTCGCCGAACATATTCGCACGCAGATCGATTCCGCTGGCGGCAGCATCAGTTTTGCCGAGTTCATGTTTGATGCCCTGTATGCGCCAGGGCTGGGCTATTACAGTGCGGGTGCGAAGAAATTCGGTGCGGGCGGAGACTTCGTTACGGCGCCGGAAATTTCACCCTTGTTCGGCTACGTGCTGGCAAGGCAATGTGCTGCTGTTCTCGGACAACTACCCGGTGGCCAGGTGCTCGAACCGGGGGCCGGCAGCGGCGCGCTGGCAGTTTCGCTGTTAAGCAAGCTCGCAGAGTTAAATTCGCTGCCCGATCAGTACATGATTCTGGAAGTTTCGGCAGATTTGCAGCAGCGCCAGGAGCAACGACTGCTCGAAGAAGTACCGCATCTTGCAAATCGGGTGATTTGGCTGTCTGAATTGCCGCAGGACTTTAGCGGCGTAATCGTCGCCAACGAAGTCGCCGATGCGTTGCCTTTTGAACGAGTGGTGAAACGGCAGGGGGTACTGCAGCAGTTCAGGGTCGGTGTTGAAGATGAAAAGTTTACCTGGCGATATGCCGCGGCGCCCGAGTTGCTGCAAAAAGCATTCAGCGATATTGAAGCGCACCTGGATGAGCCGCTGGCTGATGAGTATGTAACAGAAATTTCACCAGGCGTATCGAACTGGATTGGTGATCTTTCTGCGTCGCTTAATAAAGGTCTTATTTTCCTGTTTGATTATGGTGTTACCCGGCGCGAATATTACGCACCTGACCGACACCACGGTTGGTTGCGCTGCCATTTCCGGCATCGCGTGCACAACGATCCGCTTATTCTTCCCGGGATACAGGATTTGACGACCTGGGTGGATTTTTCGGCAGTCGCAAACGCAGCAAAGGATTCGGGACTGGATATAGCCGGCTACGTTACGCAAGCACACTTCATGCTTAACGGCGGATTGGACCAGGAATTGACTGAATTCACATCATTGCCCGCTACGCAGCAGTTAGAATTGTCGCGCCAGGTCAAATTACTCACTCTGCCTGGCGAAATGGGCGAAAGCTTCAAGTGCATCGGACTTAGTCGCGGCAATATTGACCTGCCGTCTGCTTTCCGGATGTCTGACAGGACACATATGTTGTGACCGTTGTTATAACCATGAAAAAAGGATTTTTGTCATGAGCTGGTTGCAAATCGTCGTCCTGGCTATTGTGCAGGGATTATCCGAGTTTCTGCCCGTTTCCAGTTCCGGCCACCTGGTATTGGTACCCAGCATTTTTGGCTGGACTGACCAGGGTCTCGCCTTCGACGTCGCCGTACATTTCGGTTCACTGGTCGCTGTTGTTATTTTCTTTCGTGACGACATATTCAGTCTGCTGAGCGGCACCGGTGAAATAATCATGCGGCGTCCGGCAAATGCCCGCACTCGCATGGTTTGGAGCCTTGGACTTGGCACGATTCCCGCCGCTGTAGCCGGACTCCTGTTTGCCGGCTGGATAGCAGCGAACCTGCGTGATCCCATTGTTGTTGTGTTCACACTCGCTGGCTATGGCATTTTGCTGGCACTGGTTGATCGATTTGCGCCGCGAGAGAGAAACTTCGCAGATATCACTATTCGAGACGGGTTGTTGATCGGTATGGCGCAGGCGCTGGCGCTGGTTCCCGGGACTTCCCGGTCAGGCATAACAATCACCGCCGGACGGATGCTTGGTATCAAGCGACAGGATGCGGCACGGTTCTCATTCTTGTTGTCCGCGCCTGTTATCTTGCTGGCGACAATTTATGAGTTAGTGATACTCGTCACAGGGGATGTGGCTGTCGCGTGGGACAATCTGGCGGTGGCGGCACTGATTTCCGGCATCGTTGCTTACGTTAGCATCGAGTTTTTCATGAGGTTTGTCAGTTTGATCGGTTTGCTGCCATTTGCCATTTACAGGCTGGTGCTAGCGAGCGTGATCTTTTATGTCCTTATTTAGGTCCATCACTTTATCCGTACTTCTATCGTTGTTTCCTGCGATTGCCGCACAAGCCGAGGGGTTTGTTCTGGGCGTCGGTGCCGAAGCGGACTCGGCCGACGGGCGGGCCATCAGAGCGTTCGGTGATTTTGGTATTGGCGAAAAGACCTGGCTATCGACTACTGCCAGTTCATACGAAACCGACAACGTATTTGGCGGAATGCGGACTACACTCGTCGACGTTGGTGTCGATCACTGGTTCAAACCGGTCGGTATTCGACTCGGTGCCTCCTACTGGGGCAATTCAGACATTCTTGATTCTGTTGATCTTGCGACGTCGTTGTACTATCGCGGCGACAATTTCATGCTGTCAGCAGACTACAGAAAAAGAGATTTTGATTTCGTCATACTTTCCAACTTTCCTGACTTAAGACGCAAAGTCGGATTCAGCGCCGATGGTTGGGGACTGACGGGCCGATTTCCGCTCGGCGAGAGCGTTAGCCTGCACCTGGGCGGGATGCAATTCGACTATTCGAGAAAAATTCGCATTCAGCAGGATATTGATTCGTTGCGTTTCTTGTCGTCTTCTCGTCTCAGCATGATCAATAGTCTGATTGATCACCGCGTAAACGCCGGTCTTGAATTTAAGTTCGGACTGCGCAGCATCGATCTGACCGCGGGCAGCTGGCAAACGGCTGTTGATGGCGGCAAGGTAAATTCATTCAGCCTGGGCTTCCTGACGCCGTTTAGTGATCGCACCGACCTGGAGTTTCGATTTTCTTATGACGATTCTGAGAATTTCGGCAACACGACAGCGCTGTCTGTTTACGTCTATTATTTTGGTGGTTCCTGATCACGTTTGAATTGAGTTATTGCGAGCAGTCGTCTGGAACTGATTTCCCTGCCGATTTCAGCGCCATCCAGGCCAGCGTTGGTCAGGTCGCTAATCTCAACCATCGTCGCCGCAGCAAAGGCTGCCCTGAAGTAATCTGCTTGCGGATAAGGATTACTCTCGAGTCCTTTTCTACCACGCGAATCCGCCTCGCAGGCCTGCAGGAATTTATCAAACCGTTCCGGCCGGCGAAATGCGTCGGCACGATTAAGCACTTTGAGGATGGTCTCAGGACGTAGCTCGAATGCCCGGTGGCAATGCGCATGATACTCGGCAACCAGGCAGCCCAGATCGCGACACGCGTTGGGAACCGGCAGGCGTTTGGCGAGCGTCTTAACCAGCTTTACGCCACGCAGTTCATGGCCCTTGTGGCTCGGCAGCTCACTCTTTGGGGTAGTGGCCTTGCCAAGATCGTGGACCAGCGCCGCAAAACGTACGTCGACGTCCGCACTTAATTTTGCAGCTTGTTCCAGGACCATCATGGTATGCAATCCGGAATCGACCTCGGGGTGCCACTTGGCAGGTTGAGGCACACCGAACAAAGCCTCTATTTCTGCAAACAGGATCGCCAGTGCGCCACACTCGCGCAGCGCCTCAAAATACACGCGCGGATTTGCGCCGGCCAGGGCCGCTTCGGTTTCTTTCCAGACACGATCAGGAACCAGTGCATTTGCTTCGCCGTTTACGACCATCTCTTTCATCAATCGGACTGTGTCCGCCGCGATATGAAAACCAAGATCATGAAAGCGGGCCGCAAACTTGGCGGCACGCAATATTCGTACAGGGTCTTCGGCGAACGCAGTGGATACATGGCGCAGCGACCTGGTTTTAATATCCGCACGGCCATTAAACGGATCGATGAGGTTGCCGGCACCATCCCTGGCCATTGCATTGACAGTCAGGTCCCGACGCCCTAGATCCTCGGCAATGGTTACCTCGGGTGATGTGTGAAACTTAAAGCCGTGATAGCCGGCAGCGGTCTTTCGTTCCGTGCGCGCCAACGCGTATTCTTCACCGCTTTGTGGATGAAGAAAGACCGGGAAATCCTTGCCCACCGGTCGGTAACCTAAATTCACCAGGTCATCCGGGGTCGCGCCCACGACGCACCAGTCCCGTTCTTTAACGGGCAAGCCAAGCAATTCGTCCCGAACCGCACCACCGACAAGGTAAACTTCCATGACAACAATTCTAGCCCGAATAATTCACGAGTGGCGGCTTCCAGAGAGGAAAACGGTAAATTATTTAAGTAGATCAGTGTTTCTCGACTTTGTTATGGCGTTACGATATGCGCCTGCCGGGCTGTCGCTTCCTGTGCCGACACATCGCGCCCGATCCTGCTCGAGACGTAGTCCCTGCTACTTCTTTCACACGATCGAACGCGCTGCACCCGGCACAGAAACCGACAGTCCCGCCCACTCATGAAATATTCGGGCTAACAGGCTGTACCCGCACAAGGACAAATGCTATTGAACACGTATTTGCAACGTAGGAATATCGGCCGGCTAATTGTCGCTGTCGTGGCAGCAATAATTATATTGCAGTTGGACGGCTGCTATTACATGCAGGCCGCACGCGGACATTTCAGCGTAATGAATCATCGCCGGCCGGTTGCTGACGTCATTGCGGATGACCAGTCAGCCGAAGTCCTGGCAGAGCGCCTTACACTTGTGCAACGGGCACGCGACTATGCGGTGAGTGATTTGTTATTGCCGGACAATGACAGCTATCGGACTTATGCAGATCTTGAGCGTGATTACGTAGTCTGGAATGTTATTGCTGCCGAAGAATTTTCTTTTACAACAAAAACGTGGTGCTACCCCGTTGCGGGTTGTGTTGCCTACAGAGGGTACTTCAGCGAAGCGTCTGCAAGGAAATTGGGCGACAAGCTCTCGACGCAGGGGTATGACGTCACCGTTGGTGGTGTATCCGCGTATTCAACACTTGGCAAGTTTGCGGACCCTCTCCTGAACACAATGATGCGCTGGTCGGATGCTGACCTGGCGGCCACTATGTTCCATGAACTGGCACACCAAAAGTTATACATCAAAGGCGACACAGCCTTTAACGAGTCCTTCGCCACCGCAGTTGCATCCTTTGGCATAGAGCGCTGGTTGGCCGAGATCGATGAACCTGATGCCCTGAGTGCATATCTGCAGCGCAAGGCGTTGCGTCGGTCGATGATGGCTCTGGTTCAGAATACCCGTGCGAGCCTGCAGCAGCTCTACGCAGAGGATGTGGTCAACAATGAGAAGCGAGACCGAAAACACACACTTCTGAACGAGCTGTCCACGCAAGCAGGACTGATGGTCGAAAATAGCGGGACCGGCGCCGGTAACTGGCTGGCTGCGCCGTTGAATAATGCGCGACTGGTATCGTTGGGCCTGTATGAAGGGCAGTTGGGTGCATTCGATCGAATACTGGAGAACTGTTTCGCCGATCTTGAGTGTTTCTATATCGAAACGGAGAAACTTGCCGCGCTGTCGATGGCCGACAGGCAGCAGGCACTCGAGTTGCTGGATTTGCCGGAAAACGCGGCAACGAACTAGCTGCGAATAGCGAATGCCTACTGGCTACTGGCTACTTGTGCTGAGTCCGCATCCGGGTCGATGCGCGGTAGCTCGCTGGAAATGCGTCTGCGTTCACCGGTCAGCCGCCAGTGGAAGATCGCCTCATCCGTGAGCACGCGACGCACGTACTGGCGCGTTTCCCTGAATGGAATGTTTTCGATCCAGACACGGGCATCGAGGTACCCGGATTCAGGTAACCATGATTTCACCCGGTGTGGCCCTGCGTTATAGGCGGCGGTTGCGAGGACGCGATTATCGGCAAAACGCTCATACATCTTGCCGAGATAAACGGTACCAAGACGAATATTGCTCGAAGAATCGGTCAACGTCGTTCGTCCGGCATAGGGGAATTGAATTTCCTGCGCTGTCTGCTTGCCGGTTGCCGGCATCAGTTGCATGACACCGATCGCACCAGCGCTGGAGCGAACGTCGCGCATGAACAGGCTTTCGCTGCGGGCTATACCATAGGCCCAGCTATGCGAGATGCCGGCGACCTTAGAGGACTTTTCAAAGTCTGTGCGCCATGGCAACGGGTAGCGAATGCTCAAATCATCAAACTCGCCCGCGGTGGCAACGGTCGCGATCGCCCTTGAATGCCAGCCCCAGCTATGCGCGAGAATAGCTGCCTGCGGCTTCTCATCGCGATCCAGGCTGCGAATCGCAGCGTCCCACTCGGAGCGACCGCGGCCGTCGAGCCCAACCAGGAACAACTCCCGAGCGCGTATCAGCGCGGGCATCGAAGCCAGACGTGCAACCAGCGCAGCGTCATTCTGCAGCGGCTTATCTGCAAAAACGTAGTCCGTTCCGAGAACGTCGGCGGCCAGGAAGCCATAATAGCTGCGCTTGCTCGCGAGATCCTGAAGCATACTTTCCGCAATATCGGTTGGTCCGTCTCCCTGCAGCGCTACAGCTTTCCAGTACAGCCATTCTTCTTTCTCACGCTCCTCCGCAGGCATTGCATCGATGCTGCGAATTACCTGCAGCCATTCGTGATGACGAAGACCAGTCCTTGCGAGCCATCGAGCGACCTCCGTGTTGACGGCTGCTGCCGGCAGGGCCGTGAGCAGCGTCATGGCCTCAGGCAGGTGATCCCGGGCCGCCCATAGCGCAATGTGGCGGTCGACTTCATTGCGTTGCTGCGCGGTGAATGCATGCCCGGCCGATATTCCCTGCCACTGATGCAGCGCCTGAAGCGGGTCTTTGTAAGCCAGTTGCCCTATGGCTAAAGTCAGTTGATCGCGACCCAGCTTGCTGTTGTCAGGGTCTTTATGAGCAGCCAGGAATTCACGCGGCTTGTTCTGAGCGCTAAGCCAGTCATTCGCCTGTTGCAAGTAACTTTCGTCCAGCGACCGCGATAAATATCGAGCTAGTGAAAATTGTTTTTCTCCGATAGCCAGGTTGAACCGGTCAGCATACTGTTCGCTGCCCAAAAGCTTTCTTTCGCGCAATGATTCAAATACCGGATCGCATTCTTCTGCCTGACTCTTGCCAACCAGCCACAAGTCCATGGCCCGCGAAACGATTCGTTGTTGCCGGCCCGCGATGAGTTCCGCATGCAGCGCAATGCAGTCGAGCTTCGCGATCTCGAGGCCTTGATAGAACTGTTGGTATATCGTCAGGAATTCAGTCAGTTTTTCGTCGCGGGCGAGCTGCAACACGTATCGATAACGCAGTTCCCGCGCGGGTTTGAGCGTGCCGTACTCATCGAGGAAAGCCAGAACTTCACTGGTATCAGCCTCATCCAGCCGGGTCCGTAGATAAGCTGCCCTGAGGTCCGGCCACAGGACGTAGTCACGCAGGAGGTCTTCGTACTGTACTGCGGTTTGCCAGTTGCCACGTTCAACGTCGGGGTAAACGGTGCGAAATATCGAACGCCGTTGTTCCATTAACTGGCTATCGGGATTATTGAATTGATAATCGTCTGCCGCGAAAGCGTCAGTGGCTGCGCTGCAGGCAAGCCCACAGCCAAGCAAGAGTAAAATTATCCAGCGTTGCGACATACATCAACCATAGCGACGCCGCGCGATGGCTGCAAGATTAAAGCAGAGTTTTCCGCAAGCCCGAATATTTCTTGAGTGCCGGCTTGGTGAAAGGAAGATAGCCTATGATTCAAGAATTTCGGAATTTATCGACCAATGCCGACGGGTTACAGTTGACGCCTGTCGGGCTGTCGCTTCCTGTGCCGGCGCATCGCGCTCGATCCTACTCCATACGTAGTTCCCTGCTACGTCTCTCGCACGCGCTGCACTCGGCACAGAAACCGACAGTCC
>CAYOHF010000074.1:0-16356 GCA_964403695.1 uncultured Woeseiaceae bacterium
GCTCCTACAATGCTAGTTAGTAATGTAGGAGCCCGCCCAGCGGGCGATTGCGCCAATTCAGCCAGATACGCCTTAACTTTGCAGCATTGCTTTACTTGGAATCGCCGAGTCGCGACTATAGCGTCGCAACTCTAAGAGGAAGCTGTTTTGAAGCAAATAACAATGCTGGCGTTTGCGCTGTTTTTCCTGGCGCCAGTGCCATCGGCCTGGTCCCAGGAACCGGCGACAGAGCCACTAATGGTGCTCGAAGACTGCCGTATCCGCGCCGGTGCCGGCTACCCTGGCATCAAAGCACGTTGCGGGACCCTGCCGAGGCCGCTGGATCCGGCCGATCCGGGTTCACAGGTAATTGAACTGTTTGTCGCGGTTGTCCCGGCATTGAGCCTTGAGCCCGCGCCAGACCCGCTGGTGCCGATCGCCGGTGGACCGGGACAGGCATCATCGGAGTTTTACGCGGGTTTTGCGGGTGCCTTTGAGGCGGTGCGTCGGGATCGCGATATCGTCTTGCTGGATCAACGCGGGACCGGTGAGTCGGCCGCCCTGGAATGCGAGATCGACGACGACGAATTTGAAGGACCGTTCTCGGCCGAGAAGACTATCGCAGCCACGCGCGAGTGCCTGGAATCACTACCCTATGACCCGCGCTTTTTTACGACCAGCGTGGCCGTTGGGGATCTTGAGGCCCTGCGTAAAGCACTTGGCTATCAGCAGTTCAACCTGTATGGCATATCTTATGGATCGCGCGTCGCGCAACATTTCCTGCGACGCTTCCCGGACTCTACCCGCAGCGTAATTCTCGATGGGGTTGTCGCACCGCAGATAGCGCTCGGCCCGGGCATTGCTGTGGAAGCGCAAAACGCGATTGACGCGATTTTTGACCGCTGCGAAGAAAGCGAGGCTTGCGCCGCAAAGTTTCCAGAAATTGTGCAGGAGTTTGCAGAGCTTCGTGCCCGCCTGGCTGATGCGCCGATATTGCTGGATATGGCAAACCCGGTGACCGGCCAGCGAGAGGAAATCGAATTCAGCGATGAGGAACTGGCCGGCGCTCTGCGCCTGCTGAGTTATTCGCCGACCACGGTCGCGCTCATGCCCCTGCTTGTTCATGAAGCCGCACAGGAAAACTATTTGCCGCTGGCGGCTCAGTTCATGATGGTTGCAGAAAGCCTGTCGGACAGCATGAGTATTGGTATGCATAACGCCGTTGTGTGCACGGAAGACGCACCATTCTTTGACGGGGAAAACGTAGCCCGGGAGACACTCGAGGCAACCTACATGGGTCCGCTACAACTCGACACGCTTGATGCGATTTGCTCTGTTTGGCCCAGGGGTCCGCTCGATGACGAATTCAAAATGCCCGTCGCGAGCGATGTTCCCGTGTTGTTGCTTTCCGGTGAGGCCGACCCTATAACGCCGCCGCGCTATGCTGAGCTGGCCGCGGTCGATCTTGGCAATGCGCTGCATCTTATTGGGCGGAAACAGGGCCACGGCCAGGCCCCGCGCGGTTGCATGCCGGATATCATTGCTGATTTTGTGGCCTCCACTGACATCAACACACTTGAAACGGGTTGCCTTGAGAGGCTTTTCGCGATGCCCTTTTTCCTCGATTTTTCGGGGCCCTCGCCATGATTAAGGTCGACAGCCTGCAGAAGTCTTTCGGCGAGGTGAAGGCGGTACGCAGCGTATCTTTCGCTGCAGCGGATGGGCGCATCACGGGCCTGCTGGGACCCAATGGCGCCGGCAAATCCACCACTTTGCGCATTCTTTATACCGTGCTGAAACCGGATTCAGGGACAGCGACTATCGACGGCATCAACGTCGTTACTGATGCTCTGCAGGCAAGGGGCCGGATTGGCACGCTGCCGCATGGCGCCGGTCTTTATCCGCACCTCACCGCGAGGGAAAACATTCGTTACTACGCGAAGCTCTATGAAATGAACCCGGCGACCATTGAGGAAAGCGTGCAAAAGATCATCGACCAGCTCGAGATCAACGACTTCGCCGATCGGCGCAGCAAAGGGTTTTCACAAGGCCAGCGTACCAAGGTCGCGTTAGCCCGCTCGCTGGTGCACGGCCCGCAAAATATAATTCTGGATGAGCCAAGCAACGGTCTTGACGTGATGGCGACCCGCGCCCTGCGAGAGGTGATCCGGCAACTGAAGGCCGCGGGAAAATGTGTGCTGTTTTCAAGTCACGTCATGCAGGAAGTCGCCGCACTGTGCGATGAAATAGTAATCATCGCCGAGGGCCAGGTCGCTTTGCATGACAGCCCGGATGGTATTCGCGCCGCGACCGGCTGCGACGATCTTGAGGATGCCTTTGTCAAAGCGATTCACACCGTGGAGCCGGCAACATGAGTACTACACGCGTTGTGTTCCTCAAAGAGGTCATTGACAATATTCGCGACCGTCGCACCCTGTTGACGACATTGGTGATGGGGCCGTTGTTTGGCCCGATTCTGTTTGCGTTCGTGATCAACCTGTCGCTGAAACAGTCTTTAAGTGACGTCAGCGAGGCGCTCGACCTTCCAGTGATCGGTCAGCAACATGCCCCAAATCTCGTCACCTATCTGCAAAGCGCCAACATCAATATCATTGACGGGCCGGTGACACGTGATGCTGCGCTCGATGCAATTACCAGTGGCGCACACAACGTCGTCATTGTTATCACCGATACTTTTGGCGACGATCTTGCGGCAGCCGTTCCAGCGACGATAGAGGTGATACACGACAAGTCGAACACCCAGGGTAGAAAGGACACGCGTCGCGCCCACGCGGCGCTTAATGCTTACAGTCAGCAACTGGCCGCAATGCGACTTACTTTACGTGGTGTGAGTCCGGGTGTTATGCGACCGCTGAATATCGATGAGGTCGATGTATCGACGCCGAGCGGACGGTCCGCAATGCTGCTTGGCATGCTCAGTTACTTTTTTATCTTTGCGTTGTTGATGGGCGGCATGAATCTCGCGATCGATTCAACCGCGGGTGAGCGCGAGCGCGGCTCCCTCGAGCCACTCTTGTGTCTGCCGGTAAAACGCGATGATCTTATCTTCGGCAAAATTTTCGCCGCCTGCCTTTTTATGTGCATATCCCTGGCGCTCAGCCTGACAACGTTTCATTTCACGCTGAAATTCCTGCCGTTGCAGGAGCTCGGGATGACGCCTAACTTCGGACCCGATGTGGTTGTCATCGCATTTTTATTGCTGGCGCCCTTCGCACTGCTCGGCGCCGCGTTAATGACGCTCGTCGCCTCTTTCACCAAGAGTTACAAGGAAGCGCAATCCTGGCTAAGCGTTGTATTACTCGCACCCACGATGCCGATTCTTATTGTATCGATCCTGATGGTGCGCCCAAGCACATTGCTCATGTTTGTGCCGAGCCTGAGCCAGCATCTGCTGCTCGTCGGGCTTATCAAGAATGAGCCGATCAATATGCTGCACGTTTTGGTTTCCGTTGGTGGAACCTTGTTGCTCGGCATTTTGTTTACGTGGATATGTGCGCGCCTGTATCGACGCGAGGGCCTGCTTGGATAAACCGTATTTTTCAGATGCGGATGTTGGGCGGCTACCGGGGCGGCAACGATTTGATATAGGTTGCGATTGCGAGCCGATCCTCGCGGGTCATGCGGCTTGTGCTGTCTTCAATTACAGCGCCCATTGCACCGCCGGTGAAATCACCATCCGGCAACATGCCGATATCCAGGAAATACTCAATGTCTGACAGTGACCAGCGACCGATTCCGTGTTCTTTGTCTGGTGTGATGTTCGGCGCGCTCTCATCAGGGCTGAATTCCGCATTACCAGCCAGCTCTGCGTCGTTTTGCAGCGCCCCCAGGCGGCCTCTTGGTGTATGACACTCACCACAATGACCAAGGTGGCGTACCAGGTAGGCGCCGCGATTCCATTGTTCGCTTTGCTCGGGATCTTGCTCGAAACGACCCGCATCGAAGTATCTTATTTTCCAGCCACCGGCGGCCATGCGTGAGGACATATAGAAGGGCAGATCGTGCTCCGGATTCTGCTTGACAACGGGTTCCAGGCTGAAGAGATACGCCTTTATTGCCAGTGCATCGTCGCGAGAAACGCCCGTATACGAGGGGAACGGGAACGCCGGATAGTAATGTTCGCCCTCGGGGTTTAATCCCTCCCAAAGTGCGGTTACAAAATCATCGTCGGACCAGGCGCCGATGCCGCTTTCGATATCAGGCGTAATGTTTGGTGAATAAAATGTGCCAAACGGTGACTCCAGCGCCCGCCCCCCAGCCAGTGGTACCGAGCCTTCCTCATCTTCAGTGTGGCAGGTGACGCAGCCAGCAGCATGTGCCAGGTATTTTCCCTTCGCGACGAGGGGGTCATCTGCCGCGATAACGATCCCGGCGAAAAACAGGGTGAGGGAAACTGCCGCCACCCTGAATCTCACCGTTTTAATCCTGTGCTACGCGGAAATCATCATGGCAACCACGGCATGACATGCCTACATTGCGAAAGGCCGCGCCGATAACCTCGCTATCGCCAGTGCTGACAGCCTCCTGGAACGCAACGGTTGCATCCTCTGACTTTTTGATGGCGGCAGCGAATTTCTCTGGCTGCTCCCAAATCACCGGCAATGCTTCAGAGTCATCAACAATCGAGCCCTTCTGGAAGACATGTTTGAGCTCAGCTACGCCGTTTGCCAGCCCATCCGCATGTGCCGCAAGTTGGCCATGGTCGTCGACCAGCCCACGGACAGTCATCGACGTCGCTCCGATATGCCCACGCAACGTCGTCATAATGGAAATCCGATAGTCCTTTGCGTCTTCGGCTGTCGTGTCGGCCAAAACCGGCGCGATCAACGCGAGCGTCGTCGCCAGGACAATTACCCGGCTGGTTAATTTTTTCTGCATTGCTTGCTCCATTTTCTAAATACATTTTTTCGGAGCGCGAAGAGTAACCAAAGGCAGATTGCTGTACAAACAATTGTTGCGCTGGGCGACAAGGGTTTTCTTCAATAAAAAAAACCCCGCGCATGGCGGGGTTCTTCATCATACCAATGGTACGTTTAGTTACCGAAGTAGAATCGGCCACCAACGTTATACTCTGTAACGTCGTCATCGAAGCTTCCGCTAAGTCCTAACGCGAAATTTTCGGTGAAGCTGTAAAGCAAGCCACCGCTAAAGGCTGTGTTATCTCCACTATCGCTCATGTCGATATAGGATATTCCAGCATTAATTTCCAGCTTTTCACTTGCGGCCATGCGCAAACCGACGCCAAGACCGAGGCCGTTGTCGTCTACGCTACCGAAGCCCGGAACCGACAGGTCGATATACTCGTAAGAGAGTCCCACGACAAGGTCGACGGAATCTGACAAAGCGGTGTTGTAACCAACGCCCGCATTCCACGTATCGACATCAAGAGTATCAATTCCGTCATCGACTTCGCCGACGCCGTAACTGGCGAATACATGAAAGTTTTCGCTGACCGCTGCCGAGCCATTTATGCTGAGGGTGTCACCATCTGCATTAAAATCATCAAAATCGATCTGGCCGTAGGAAACGGTAACCTGGTTATAGTTAAACCCATCTGCGAATGCCGCACCGGAAAACGCAAAAAGTACTACCAATAATGTTGAACGCAACATGACGTTCTCCTTTTTTGCCCAAGAAAGGTGCTAAAAAGCACACCTGTGGACCAAGGCTAACGAGGTTCACATTGTGGCGAGCGACCCGGTTCACAGAATTCGGGTGAATTTTTTGCTACGTCAGAACATTTGTGAAAACTGTGCACCAGGTCATGTTAAAAATTGGTTTTGTGGTGTTTTGGCAACACGAAAACCAGCTTTTTTGGAGGCTTTTGGGGTTTTTTAGCCTGTGTAGTGGTCTATTTGCCGATACAAAATTCCGAGAAAATACGCCCCAAAAGATCATCACTGGTGAAGGATCCGGTAATTTCGCCAAGCGCTTTCTGCGCCAGCCGCAATTCTTCGGCGAACAGCTCACCGGCTTTGTTCTTGGTCAGCGCATCACGGCCGCGCTCGAAGTGGATTGCCGCCAGGTTGAGCGCATCGATATGACGGCGGCGTGCTGTGAACGCACCATCACCAAGATTCTCATAGCCCGCCACCTGCCGTATGGTTTCTCTAAGCGCCTCGAGTCCGGCACCGGTTTTTGCCGAGATGTTCAGAACCGACGGATTATTCTGTTGCGCGCCTGGCGGTTCACCGGTGACATCGGTCTTGTTACGCAGGACGATCAGGGGAATATCGTCTGCTATATCTTCACCGTGATTTTGTTCCATGGGTTGGGCAGCATCCTGTATCCACAAAATGGCGTCAGCTTTTTTCAGCGCGGCGCGGGCGCGCCTAATTCCCTCGGCTTCGATCTTGTCCGGGTCATCCCGCAAACCGGCGGTATCAACAAGCTCTACCATGAGCCCATCGACGTCGATGTTTTCGCGCAAAATATCGCGTGTTGTTCCGGCTACCTCGGTAACAATAGCTGCTTCTTGTCCGCTAAGCGCGTTCAGCAAACTTGATTTTCCTGCATTTGGTTTGCCAACAATGACGACCTGGAAGCCGTCCCGCAATACGCTGCCTATGCGCGTTTCATTTTTTAATGAAGCAAGCGCCTCGGCGCACCGTTCAATCTGTTTTTGTAGTCTTGCGTCATCCAGAAAATCGATTCCCTCTTCCGGAAAATCGATCGCGGCCTCGACATGTAAGCGCAGCCGCGTGAGTTGTTCCTGAAGCTCTTGCACCGCTTTGGAAAACGCTCCAGCAAGAGAGCGCAACGCAGCTCTTGCTCCCCGTGCGGTGCCGCAATCAATCAGATCAGCAACCGCTTCTGCTTGAACGAGGTCGAGTTTGCCATTAAGAAAAGCGCGCTTGGAAAATTCGCCGGGTTGCGCGCGGCGCGCGCCCATTGTGATAACCGCATCAACCAGCAACGACATTACCAGCGGACCGCCGTGGCCCTGTAACTCCAGCACGGACTCGCCGGTGAATGAATCGGGTGTGGGGAAATACAATGCGATTCCCGTATCGATGGGCGTCCCATCTGCCGCGCGAAAAGCGGCGATCGTTGCGTATCTCGGTGTCGGTAAAACCCCCAGCATTTGCGTGGCGATCTTTTCTGTAGCGGGGCCCGATATACGCACGACGCCAATGCCGCCCTTACCCGGCGGCGTGGCTGCAGCAACAATTGTGTCTTCGATGTAGTCCGGCATTCCGTTCATGCGGCCCTCCGGGGTCAGGACTTTTGTTTGTCCTTGTTCTTGTTTTTCTTGCCACCCTTTCGTGCCGTGGCTTCCTCGTGGACGATCTTGTTGATATACCACTGTTGAGCGATCGACAGCCCGGTATTCGTGACCCAGTAAAGCACCAGGCCCGCCGGAAAGAACGCGAAGAACACGGTAAAGATAACCGGCATCACCTGCATAACTTTCGCCTGCACGGGATCTGCCGGCGCCGGGTTCAGTCTCTGCTGGAAGAGCATTGCCGCACCCATGATGATCGGCAAGATGAAAAACGGGTCCCGGGATGACAGGTCGGTAATCCACAGCGCAAATGGTGCCTGGCGCATTTCCACGCTTTCCAGCAACACCCAGTAGAACGCCAGGAAAAACGGCATCTGGATCAGTATTGGCAAGCAGCCGGCTGCCGGATTAACCTTCTCCCGCTTGTATAGCTCCATCATCGCCTGGCTTAGCGCCTGGCGGTCGTCCTTATAACGATCCTGTAGCGCCTTCATACGCGGTTGGATTTCGCGCATTTTTGCCATGGAGCGGCCGCTGGCTTCAGTCAGTTTGTAAAAGACCATCTTGATCATGATGGTGACCAGGATTATCGCAAGGCCCCAATTGCCGACCACTGAAAAAACCTTGCTCAACAGCCAGAACAGCGGTTGAGAAATAATTGTTAACCAGCCGTAATCGACGGTGAGCTTGAGGCTTTCATCGATATCTTCGAGCTGATCCTGAAGTTTGGGGCCAACAAAAACGGTTGTCGCGAACGCGTGCTCTGCGCCGCTGCTGATCGTTTGCGCCGGCCCAATCAGGCTGGCTGTCGAGGTGTCGCCATGAACCGAGATGTTATATCGATACTCCGCCTCAGCCGAGGGTACTACCGCTGTCAGGAAGTGATGCTCAATGGCGCCCATCCAGCCAGCCTGTGCAGTGGCGGCAAATGGACCATCTGACTGCAGGTCGCCACGCTTCAACTTTTCAGATTTTTCGCCGTCGTAGATAATCGGCCCATCGAAAGAATAAGTGTCGACGTCGAACATCGAGCGCTCGACTTCCCGTGAACGTCTTTGCAGCTGCGCATACTCTGCCCCGCGCCAGTCTGCGCCGCTTGCATTGATTACGCGCTGTGTAACATCGATACGATAACTACCGCGCGAAACGCGAATTTCTTTTTCAACAGTTATGCCTTGTCCGTCCGTCCATGTCAGCGGCACGACAATCTCGTCGGTTCCGCCAAGCTCATAGTCGGTTGCCTGGGCCGCAAACATCGCCAGGTGATTGGCTTCCTCACCATCTCCGGCGGACCGTAGTCCTGTTTGTACCAGGCCAAATTCCGGCATTGTCGGGTTCAGTAATTCGACCAGGGTGTTTGGCTGGTCTTTGGCAACCGGGTACTTGGCCAGTGTCGCGCGCTGCAGGGTTGCTCCCCGGGTATTGATCTCAATTTTCAATACATCCGTCACGACGCGAATTATTTCGCCGTCTGCTGCGGTCGCGTCGTCGGTTGCGCCTTGCTGCGCTGCAGGTTGTTCGTCTATCTGGGGTGCATCTACGGTGGAGTCAGCGGTTGTTGTTGGCAGTGATGGCAGGCTGTCTGCGTCGTTCGGCGGCTGCAGCGATTCATCCGCCGTTTGCTGCGGTATGGCAGCCGACTGCGGACCATAGTCCTGCGTCCACGACTGGTAAGTCAGCCAAAGGAGCATGCCAAATGTTGCCCATACGAGCAGGCGCTGATTTTCCATTTAGTTCTTTCCTGCCTCACCGGCTGCTGTGGCTTGACATTTTTGCCAGTGTTTTTCCAGGCATGTAAAAAGCAGTCCGCTGTCCGCTTGCGTTGCTTCTGGTCGATTGAGCACCACTATGTCGAGACCCGAAAGCTCCGCCTTATGTCGGCGGAAAGACTCTCTGACGACGCGTTTTATACGGTTGCGACCCGTCGCGAGATGGCATTGTTTCTTTGCAATGGCGAGTCCGAGTCGTGCTTCGTTTTCTTCATTGTCCCGATAGAGAATAGTGAACAATTTATCGCGGCTGCGTTGTGCTTTTTTGAAAACGCGGCTAAAAGCTGCCGCGTCCGCTAGCCGGCTTCCTGGTGTGAAGCGCTCATCCATGCTTTTGATTGTTGTTGCTCTGCTGTTTGTAGCGCTCGTAATTGAACAGCGCGGGCGCTACGGTATCAGCTTCGCTCGCCCTTTTGCGCGGCGGCGTTTTAATACGAGACGGCCGGCTTTTGTTGCCATTCGTGCTCTGAATCCATGGGTGCGGGCCCGCTTAATTCTGCTGGGCTGAAATGTGCGTTTCATTGCGATGCTACCTGGCTGTTATTTGCGCCTTTTCTGCTGCGCCGATATAAATTGTCGAAGGGACCAAGCCCTCCTCCAAGAAGGCCGGCAAGGGTACTCGTGAGGCTCTTTTCTGTCAATAGAATAAGGCCTTATACGCGTTATTAAAAATGGCTCTAAATCTGCGCTATATCGCAATATGCGCGTGCGTTACGTTGTCTGGCGCAGCCCGTATAGACGTTATAGACTGGCCGGTCTCGAATAATTATAACTAAAGCTGCTCGAACTCCGGGGAATCCTTTTGCAGGCCGATACAACTCTTTGGAATCGCTGTATTCGCGACCTCCAGGCTGAACTGCCGGAGCAACAGTTCAACACCTGGATAAGGCCGCTGCAAGCCGTCGAGGAAGGAGAGATTCTTAAGCTTTTGGCGCCGAATCGATTCGTTGTTGACTGGCTCCAGCAGCACTACATGGAAAGAATTGTCGAGCTGGTTGATGATGCCGGCAGTGCCAGCAAGGTGGTGGTGGAGGTTGGCTCACGGCAAAAAGCGGATCCGCCAGCCGTTAAGGTGAGCAGGGCAATGCCGGCCGCAGTGCGCTCTAGCGCGCCAGTGGCAAGCGGTCTCAATCCGGATTTTTCGTTCACGAATTTCGTTGAAGGCAAAAGCAACCAGTTAGCTCGCGCTGCCGCTTCTCAGATCGGAGAGAACCCGGGCAAGTCCTATAATCCACTGTTTATTTATGGCGGCGTCGGGCTCGGCAAAACACATCTGATGCAGGCAATCGGCAACGCCATGCTCGCTCGCAAGCCGGGCGCGCGTGTCAGCTATGTGCACTCGGAACGCTTCGTTGGCGATATGGTGCGTGGCCTGCAGCACAATACGATTTCAGAATTCAAACGCTCTTATCGGTCCCTGGATGCGCTGCTTATAGACGATATTCAGTTTTTCGCCGGCAAAGAACGCTCTCAGGAAGAGTTTTTTCATACTTTTAACGCGTTGTTGGAAGGTAAGCAGCAGATCGTGTTGACCTGTGATCGATATCCGAAAGAGGTACATGGTCTTGAGGAACGGCTTAAATCGCGTTTTGGTTGGGGGTTGACTGTCTCTATTGAACCACCGGAGCTCGAAACATCGGTTGCTATTCTGAAGAGCAAAGCGGCGCTCGAAGGTACCGACTTACCGGATGAGGTTGCTTTTTTCATTGCGAAACGTATTCGGTCGAATGTGCGCGAACTTGAGGGAGCGTTACGCAGAGTCATCGCAAATTCCACGTTTACCGGACGACCGATCAGCCTGGATTTTGCGAAAGAAGCTTTGCGTGATTTACTGGCGCTGCAGGAACGGCTTGTATCTATCGAAAATATTCAGAAGACTGTTGCAGAATATTTTAAGATTCGCGTTGCTGACTTGCTTTCCAAGCGTCGCAGTCGATCTATCGCCAGACCACGGCAGGTTGCGATGGCTTTGGCGAAAGAATTAACAAACCACAGCTTGCCGGAAATTGGTGATGCTTTCGGCGGGCGCGATCACACGACTGTTTTGCACGGTTGTCGGCGTATTGCTGCGCTACGTGAGACAGAGCAACGGGTTCGTGAGGATTATTCGAATCTGTTGAGAACTTTGACAGGATGATGTGGATAAGTGGTGTATAACACCGCGTTGGGATTTCATGCACAGGTAGTACACAGGTGGTTTGCTAAAGATACCTGGTTTTCGCGGTCACATTAGTAGGGTTATCGCATTGATTTTAAACGAATTTAATTAGTTATCCACAGGACTTAGGTCCCTTAATAATAATAATAATAACTATATTTCCAATATTTATAAACAGGTGGAACCAATGAAGTTAACCGCTGGGCGCGAAGCGCTTTTGAAACCTTTACAAGCTGTAATTGGCGTTGTGGAACGCCGACAGACGATGCCAATTTTGGCAAATGTGCTGTTGGTCGCCAAAGACGGCAAGTTAGCCGTTACAGCAACGGACCTGGAGGTGGAGCTTGTCGCAAGCGCAGAGGTAGACGTTGAATCTGAGGGTGAGGTGACAGTGCCGGCGCGGAAGCTGCTGGATATTTGCAGGGCGCTGCCTGAAGACGCGAAGGTGTCGATTGCTCTCAGCGGTGAGAAACTCAGCGTAAAGTCCGGGCGGAGTAAATTTTCGCTGACGACGCTGCCTGCTGCGGAATTCCCGAGCGTAGAAGATATCGATGCCGGTCAGAGCGTTGAACTGTCACAAGCGCTGTTGAGCAAGTTGCTGGACAAGACACATTTTGCAATGGCCCAGCAGGATGTTCGCTATTACCTGAACGGCCTGCTTCTCGAAACCGGGAAAAAGCACCTGCGGGCGGTTGCAACCGATGGGCATCGTCTGTCGCTTTGTCAGGTCGAGCTGGATACAGAGAAACTAACTGAGCAGCAGGTCATTGTGCCGCGCAAAGGTGTTTTAGAGTTGCAACGGCTGATGTCGGGCGAAGGAGATCTGAAAGTTGAGCTCGGCAGCAATCATATTCGTATTCATCTCGATGGCAATCGTTTCACCTCAAAACTGATCGATGGGCGGTTCCCCGAATATGAGCGTGTTATACCGAAGGAGACCAGCAACCAGCTGACCGCGGATCGGGAGCTGTTGAGAGGTGCTTTGCAGCGAACGGCTATTTTGTCGAACGAAAAATATCGCGGCATTCGCCTGGTAATAAAGTCGGGTGGCATTATGCTCCAGGCGCACAACCCGGAGCAGGAGGAAGCGGAGGAGGAGCTGGAAGTCGCTTATTCTGGCGACGATATCGAGATCGGCTTTAACGTAAATTACCTGCTCGATGCGTTGGGAGCAGTAGAATCGGACGAAGTTACGCTCTCGGTCGTCGACGGAAACTCGAGCTGTTTACTGCGTGAACCGGGCAATGATGACTGCAAGTATGTTGTCATGCCAATGCGGCTTTAGCTGTCCTGTGCGGCTCATTTGAGCCCCGGGGTGGTGTCGTCGATTGTCGCTAAACTCCATTAAATGTACTGATTTTCGCTGCCTTGAGTCGGCAGAGTTGCGGCTGGATCCGGGCTACAACCTTATTTACGGCTCCAATGCCTCTGGAAAAACCAGCTTGCTGGAAGGGATCGCATATCTTGGCCGCGGTCGCTCTTTTCGCGGTGCGTCAACTCAGGACCTCATCCGCTATGGTTCCAGTGAGTTTGTCTTGTTCGGCAAAACGACTGCCGGGCTGCGTGAGGCATCGGTGGGCGTCCGCAACAGCCGTCAAGGGCTAGAGGTGCATGTAGACGGCGAAAAACGTGCTGGCGCTTCGGTTTTGGCTGAAATGTTGCCGCTGCAGGTGATAGACCCGGACGTACACAACCTGGTGGCTGGCGGTCCGGATGAGCGCCGGCGCTATATCGACTGGATCGCGTTCCACGTGGAACATGGCTACCTCGAGCAGTGGCGACGTTTTCGCCGCGCTTTGAAGCAGCGCAATGCAGCGTTGCGGGGCGGCACGGACAAACGGGGATTGGCGGGCTGGGACAAAGAGCTGGCGGCGACCGGCCTCGAGGTTCACGAAGCCCGCTGCCGGGCACTGGAAATTGCGCGGCCTGCGCTGGAGGCAGTTGGCGCAGCGTTGCTGGGCAGCGGTGTAAGTTTCGAGTATCAACGGGGCTGGCCCGCGGATAAAACCCTGCTGGAGGCCATGGCTGCTGCCAGTGATCGGGAGCTGCAAATCGGTAGTACCCAGACGGGCCCGCATCGGTCAGATTTGCGACTCATCTATGATGAACGACGGGCGCGAAAAAGAGTGTCTCGCGGGCAGCAAAAATTGCTGGCCTGTGCGCTGGTCGTGGCGGCGGTTGATGTTGTGCAGACACACCTTGAAAGGCCGCTGTTACTGCTGCTGGATGACCCTGCGGCTGAGCTTGATGGCAACTCGCTGGGCCGGCTGATGGCCAGCATTGACAATCTCGGTTGCCAGGTTGTTGCGACGGCACTGGAGGTTGATAAGAGTCTTTTTCCGCAACCGCCGTGCTTGTTCCACGTGGAACAGGGGCGCCTGCAGCAGGTCGATTGACCCGGTCGTCGAGAGGGCCCTGAGTGCACCCCAAAAGCGCCGCAAAACAGGGTAAAAACAAGTCATTTCCTCTCACCCGCCCAGCGCAAAAAAACTAACTAAAAAGTGCTTTGCGAGCAGTTTCTAAGACCCATTGTTTAACGGTAAATGGTACAATACGCCGGTTACCCGCCGAGGACATAGAATGACCGACGACATAGAATATACTTCCAGTAATATCAAGGTCTTAAGGGGCCTTGAGGCCGTTCGAAAACGACCGGGAATGTATATCGGAGACACCGACGATGGCACCGGATTGCACCACATGGTTTTCGAGGTCGTCGACAACTCTATCGACGAAGCTTTGGCGGGTCATTGCAGCGTTATTACCGTCACAATCCATGCTGACGAATCGGTAACCATTACCGACGACGGACGTGGTATCCCGGTCGACATTCACCCGGAAGAGGGGCGCTCCGCGGCGGAAGTCATCATGACTGTTTTGCACGCTGGTGGTAAATTCGACGATACCTCCTACAAGGTTTCTGGCGGGCTGCACGGCGTCGGTGTTTCTGTGGTTAATGCGCTGTCCGAACACCTGGTGCTTACCGTCTACCGGGATGGCGCGGTTCATCAACAGGAATACCGGCATGGCGAGGCGATGGAACCCCTTGCGGTGATCGGCAAGACCGACAAAACCGGCACCACGCTGCGCTTCAAGCCCAGCGACGGAACATTCAGCAACATTGAATACCATTACGACATTCTCGCCGGCCGGTTGCGCGAGCTGTCATTTCTCAATTCGGGCGTACGCATCGAGCTCCGTGACGAGCGCGATGAAAAGGAAGATGTGTTTGAGTATGAGGGCGGCATAAAGGCCTTCGTAGAGCACCTCAACCGCAATAAAACGCCGATACACGGTGGCGTCATACATTTCCAGAGCGAGCGCGAAGGCGTGGTTGTCGAGGCCGCGTTACAGTGGAACGACGGCTACCAGGAAAACGTGTTCTGCTACACCAACAATATCCCGCAGCGAGACGGCGGCACCCACCTGGCTGGGTTTCGCAGCGCCCTGACTCGCACGCTGAACAGCTACATCGAAAAAGAGATGTCCCGACACAAGGACAAATTTACGCCGAGTGGCGACGATGCGCGCGAGGGCCTGACCGCTGTTCTTTCCGTCAAGGTTCCGGACCCCAAGTTTTCTTCCCAGACCAAAGACAAATTAGTTTCATCTGAAATTAAAGGCATCGTTGAATCAGCTATGTCCGCCCGGCTGGAAGACTTCCTCCTGGAAAACCCGCAGGAAGCGAAGATCATCGTTTCCAAAATCATCGACGCCGCCCGCGCCCGCGACGCCGCAAGAAAAGCACGCGAGATGACACGACGCAAAGGCGCGCTGGATATTGCCGGCCTGCCAGGGAAGCTTGCCGACTGCCAGGAAAAAGACCCGGCACTCTCCGAGTTGTTCCTCGTCGAGGGTGATTCCGCCGGCGGCTCCGCCAAGCAGGGCAGAGATCGCCGCACCCAGGCGATTCTCCCGTTGAAGGGAAAAATACTCAATGTCGAAAAAGCACGTTTTGACAAAATGCTTTCCTCACAAGAAGTCGGCACGCTTATTACCGCACTCGGCACCGGTATCGGCAGGGACGATTTTAATATTGAGAAGCTGCGTTATCACCGCATCATCATCATGACTGATGCTGACGTTGACGGCTCACATATTCGCACGTTGTTGCTGACGTTCTTCTACCGGCAAATGGCCGCACTAATTGAACGAGGCCACGTGTACATAGCACAGCCACCGCTGTACAAAATAAAAAAAGGCAAACAAGAAGTTTACGTTAAGGACGATGCGGAATTAAACGCACACCTATTAACGGCCGCGCTCGACAAAGCAGCGTTGCATGTAAACGCAGATGCGCCGCCATTGTCCGGCACAGCGCTCGAAGCACTGGCCACCGAGCACATGACGGTAGAGAGCATCGTAAGCCGCCTGTCGAAGCGTTACGATGAAACCGTCGTTCGAGCACTAAGCGAGCTACCCGAAGTCACAGAAGAGTTATCCGAAAATCTGGATGCGCTGGACACCTGGGCCGGGCAACTATCTGCAGCGTTGCCGAAGTCCACCGGCGAGCGAACCATGAACGGCAACGGCGGATCATACGTCGCAGACCTTGACCGTGGTGATGGTGAAGGCGAGGGCGTAAGAATTGCCATTCGCAAACTGCAGCACGGCATTACGACAACGCGATACCTGCCGCGCGAGTTCTTCGACACAAACGAATATCGTCACATCACGTCACTGGCAAGCAAACTCAAAGACCTGCTCGGCAAAGGCTCATTTATCGAGCGCGGTGAAAAAACCCAGCCTGTACAATCACTCGCTGAGGCTGTCGAATGGCTTATGAGCGAAGCAAGAAAGGGCCAGTCCATACAGCGCTACAAAGGCCTCGGCGAAATGAACCCGGATCAACTGTGGGACACGACCGTCAACCCCGAAACGAGGCGCCTCTTGCAAGTAAAAATTGACGACGCTGTCAAAGCGGATGAAATATTCACAACGCTGATGGGCGACCACGTGGAACCGCGCAGAGAGTTTATCGAAAAGAATGCATTGGCGGTTTCAAATTTGGATGTATGACCCGGCAGGATTGCGTCTGCTATTCACTGCTGCCGGTTTATGTAATCGTGCCTTCAGCGCTGACTAGCCGGGCTATATCCAGCGCCTTACCGCGGACCTGTATTCTTCATAGTCGTGTCCAAACGTTGCAATGAGTTTCTCTTCTTCAAAGCGGCAAAACCACCGATCAATAATTACAAAATAAA
>CAYOHF010000075.1:0-16161 GCA_964403695.1 uncultured Woeseiaceae bacterium
GGGCGGGCTCCTACATTGCTAATTAGAATTGTAGGAGCCCGCCCAGCGGGCGAAATCCACGACGCCCAGCGGGCGATATCACAAATCCTGCGGCAGAATTATTCCCAGTTTCTTTCGTTCCACCCGCCACAGGGTAATCATCTCGGCGAGCTTCTCCGGCTCAACATTTGCAAGATTACTGGTCTCCCCAGGATCATCCCTGAGATTAAAAAGCTCAAACCCGGACTCATCGAACGGTGGTTCGAGATTAGCAATTTTCCAGTTTCCTTGCCGCATATACGCGTGACCGGCGTGATAGAGCGTTGACACATAGTCGTCGTCATGGACTGTGTCTGAGTCGCCCGCCAGGAATCGATTTATGCTTTCGCCAAGCATTGGTTGCACCGATTCATCATCCGGATATTTCGCGCCCGCGATCTCCAGGAACGTTGGCGCGAGGTCCATCACCGTGAGGTAGGTCGAGTCGATCAAGCCGCGTGCTGCAACGCCGCTGCCCGCTATGATCATGGGTGCGACAATGCCGCCTTCGCGGGAATAAGTTTTGAAGCGTTGAAATGGCGCCGAGCCTGCCTCCGCCCATGGTGCATCGTATGAAATAAATGATTCCGACGTGCCCATCTTTTCGTAAGCATTGTCGAAATTGGCCTGCAAGTATTCTGCGAACGGTCCTTCGCGGTAAAAGTCGCCGCCATCTGGACCGTTATCTGACATGAATACGATCAGTGTGTTGTCATACAGATCATTCTTTTTGAGGTAGTCAATGAGCCGTCCGACTTGATCATCCAGGTTGTCGACCATCGCGGCGTACAATTCCATCTTGCGTGATTCGATGCGCTTTTGATCGCGAGTCAATTCTTCCCAGTGCGTTACCGCGTCATTGCGCGGCGGCAGTGCCGATGACAAAGGAACGATGCCCGCTTCCTGTAGTGATTCGAATCGTTGCGTGCGCAATGCATCGTAGCCGTCATCATAAAAACCCGCATAAATATCCAGGTACTCATCCGGTACCTGCAGTGGCCAGTGCGGTGACGTATACGCGGCATAGGCGAAAAACGGCTTGCCGTCATTTTTGTTCGAATCGATAAATTCGATCAGTCGGTCGGTGTAGAGATCAGTGGAATAACGACCGACGGGATACTCCACCAGGTCATCGTCGAGGCGATACCTGGAGCCGCCAACCATGAAGCCTTTGGCGTCAAAGTGCGTACCCGCCCCTTTGAGCATATTGAACGCCCGGCTGAACCCGGCCGCGCGGGGACTGTGCTCTGCCGCCACCCCCAGGTGCCACTTGCCGACGGTATAGGTGTGATAGCCGGCTTCCTGCAGCAATTTTGGGAATGGCACAATACGATCGGAGAGATAGTTTTCGTAGCCCCGGACCGGCCAGCCAGCCACCCCGGTTGTATTTTGTCTTGCCGTGCCTGCAACGTGGTTGTTGTTGCCGCTGAGAAGCATCGCGCGGGTTGGTCCGCAACTTGGGGCAGTGTGAAACTGCGTTAGCAACATACCTTGCTCAGCAAGCGCATCGATATTGGGCGTACTAATGTCGCTGCCGTAAGCGCCCAGATCAGCGTAGCCGAGATCATCGGCAACGATGAGCAGAATATTGGGTCGCGTATCGTCAGCCGCGCCCGACTGTCCCCAGGCTGCAGAAAACGACAGCAGAACAATCAGGAATACGTTTGTGCGGAAATTCACTAGCGGGTCTCCGATAACAGGCTCCGGTGACTCTACAAGTTTTTCACGACGCGGAGTAATTTTTCGGGATTCGGCCGATCGACAATAAACTTTGATATTCCGCTGTAGCGGATGATGCCTTCTGCATCGATCACCAGTGACGCTGGCCAGACCGTATCCTCACCGTATTCCTTGCGGTAGTCATCCGGTACGCCAGCCGGCAGTAACAGGCCCAGTTGCTTGGTAACGTGCAAGGATTCGTCCAGCCAGAATTCGAATTCGACCTCGAAAAAATCGGCAACGCGGCGGGTCGTTTCAAGTGGTTGTGGCGTCAGCAAAATGAGCCTGGCACCTGAGGCAGTTATCTCTTTGTAGTATTTAGTCAGGCCTTCTACCTGCCGGCTGCAAAAGGGGCACCAGGTTCCACGCACGAACAACAACACAGCCGGTGTTCCAATGAGATTTGATGACGATACGGGATTCCCCTTTTCGTCAACGGCGGTGAACTCCGGCAGCGGCTGACCCGTTAGCAGGGCTGCGGGTGCTGGTCTGCCACGCGAAATGCCACGTAGTTTCCACCAGACACCGGCCACGAGAAGAACGACGGCGGTGATTATCCAGATAAATGTATTTTCCAACGGCTGTCTCCGGACTTCAGATTTCAAGCACAATTTTCCCCATATGCTGGCTGCTTTCCATTAGCGCGTGCGCGCGTCCGGCTTCGGCAAGGGGGAATGAGGCGTGAATGATGGGTTTGACCTTGCCTGATTCAAGTAAGGGCAATACTTTTTCTTCCAGATCTTTAGCAATCGCAGCTTTTTCCACGGTGGATTGCGGCCGGAGTGTCGACCCGGTTATCGTGAGGCGTTTACCGAGTACTGCGCGCATGTTCAACTCTGCAGAGGATCCCTGTAAAAACGCAATGATGACATAACGACCGTCGCGACCGAGGACATTGATGTTTTTCTGCATGTACGGGCCTGCCACCATATCGAGCACGACATCTACGCCTTTGCCGCCTGTCAACTCGCCGACGATCGATTCCCAGTCGCTGTCTTTGTAGTTAATCGCATGGTCAGCGCCCAGATCCCTGCAAAATGCACATTTCTCATCACTGCCTGCGGTTGTGATTACGGCGGCGCCATTTGCCTTCGCTAACTGAATTGCTGTCGTGCCTATGCCGCTTGAGCCGCCATGCAGCAAAATCGTCTCACCAGCTTTCAGGCGCGCGCGCATAAAGACGTTGTACCAGACCGTAAAAAACGTCTCCGGGATAGCAGCGGCTTCAATCATCGACAGTGATGCGGGTGCTGGCAAACAATGCGATTCGTGCACGCAACAATATTCTGCGTACCCACCGCCGTGGGTCAGTGCCATTACGTTATCGCCAATTTTCCAGCGGCTGGCAGCGTCACCATTTGCGGCGACCTCACCGGCGATCTCCAGCCCGGGAAGTGGACTGGCATCAGCAGGAACAGCATACAGGCCCAGTCGCTGCAGAACGTCCGGGCGGTTAACGCCAGCTGCTTTTACCTTGATCAATACTTCGGAATTGCCTGGCGCAGGGATTGGGACCGTCGTCGCAACGAGAACCTCGGGGCCACCCGGTTCGCTGATCGTGATTGCCTGCATTTGTGTGGACATCAGTAGGGCACCGCCACACCGAATATGGAAGCGTGGTAGTAACGCACCAGCCAGAACGCGACAAGCCCCGTGACGATCACCAGGACATCGAAATAGGCAGGCTTTTTGTCAGGCACTACTGGCGCCGATCTTTTGTTAACGGAAATAATGTCCACAACCGAAAAAATGCCAAAGCTGCCGAATAGTAAAACCGATGCCAGGTCGCCGTTACTCAGCAGGTGTGCGAGCGACCACAGCAGAACGCCTGACAACATCGGATTGCGTATGAGGCGCCGAAAATTGCTGGGGATATAGGCAGCAACCAGCAGGCAGAAAGCGACCGGCATGGCCAGGTTCGTCACATTGTGCGACCAGGGAGGCGGTGCCCATACCGGTTGAAACGGTGCGCTGCCCATACCAAAAACAATCGCTACCAATCCCGCCATTGCGAATAATGAGAAAATGCCTTTGAAGCGGTTCTCTCCCAGGCGCGCCAGCAACGCCGCTTTGACATCAGGCAACATGGGAATAGTGTGTATGGAAAAGAACAGGACGATGCCAACCAACAACGTACTCATAGCCATCCTCGGTAATACCGACTGACTGCCAGCCTACTAATTATGCAGACACAAGTCATCGGTCCTGAGATAATTACGCGAATAACAAGAGATCAATAAATGACAGAAAATCCCGTAATCTGGTCCCCAGGCTCTGACAGGCTGGAAAATAGTGGCATGTTTCGTTTCATGACGGAGCAGGGCTTCGACTCCTACGAAGATTTGTATCAATGGTCAATAAGCAACCTGGCCGACTATTGGGAAGCACAATGCCGGTTTTGTGACGTCGATTTTTCGAAACCCGCTGCAAGCACCTTCGAGCAGTCCGGTGACATGACAACCGCGAAGTGGTTTAGCGGTGCCGAGCTGAGTTTTCCAGCGCACTTGTTACGCTACAGTGGCAGCCGTGCGGCGATTATATTTCGTGGCGAGAACGGCAACCGAAGTGAAATCAGTTTTGATGAACTGAGAGATCAGGTCGCTGCCGCCGCAGCGGGTTTCAGGTCCGCCGGAGTTGTGAAGGGCGATCGGGTTGCAGCGTTCCTGCCCAACTGTCCTGAGGCGATCATAGCGATGCTTGGCGCAACCAGTATTGGCGCCATCTGGTCGTCGTGCTCGCCCGACTTCGGTATTAACGGTGTTGTCGATCGCTTCGGCCAGATCGAGCCGAAAATCCTGATCTGCGCCGATGGTTATTTCTATAACGGCAAGCAGTTCGATTCTTTGCCGGCTGTTCGTGGTGTCCTCGACAAAATAGCAAGTATCGAAAAAATCGTCGTCGTACCCTTTACAGGCGATGACGTTTCACTGACCGATATTAAAAACGCAGCGATGTGGGAGGACTTTGTTGAGAAAGGTGCCGAATTAGACTGTGTGCCAATGGAGTTCGATCATCCGCTGTACATCATGTATTCGTCCGGCACGACCGGTGTGCCCAAGTGTATTGTGCATGGCGTTGGTGGCACATTGTTGCAACACCTGAAGGAGGACATGCTCCATTGCGATATCGGCCCGGAAGACCGCCTGTTCTTCTTTACAACCTGTGGCTGGATGATGTGGAACTGGCTGGCGAGCGGACTCGCAGTGGGTGCGACAATAGTCCTGTTCGACGGCTCCCCGTTCTATGACGATGGTCGCGTTTTGTGGAAAATGGCGGAGGAAGAAAAACTAACGGTTTTCGGTTCCGGCGCGAAATATATATCGTCACTGCAAAAAGCGGGCATCCGGCCGATTGACGAATTCGATCTTGGTCCGCTAAAAACGGTGCTCACTACCGGCTCGCCGCTCGCCCCCGAGAGTTTCGACTACATTTATGATGCTATATCTGCCGATATCCAGTTGGCGTCAATTTCCGGCGGCACCGACATAATCAGTTGTTTTGCCGGGGGTAATCCGCTTTTTCCAGTACGCCGCGGCGAACTGCAATGCCTGGCACTGGGCATGGCGGTCGAAATTTTCACTGACGAGGGCGAGTCAGTTATCGAGCAAAATGGCGAACTCGTGTGTACGAAAGCATTTCCGTCTATGCCCGTCTGTTTTTGGCAGGACGAGGGCGACCGGAAATATCACGCTGCCTACTTCGAGAAATTTCCTGGCATTTGGGCGCACGGCGACTTTGCAGAGATAAGATCGAGCGGTGGCATGGTGATTCACGGTCGATCGGATGCTGTACTAAATCCGGGTGGTGTGCGTATTGGAACTGCTGAAATTTATCGCCAGGTCGAAAAGCTTGCAGAGGTGCTGGAGAGTATCGCGATTGGTCAGAATTGGGAGGACGATGTGCGGGTTGTGCTGTTCGTCGTCATGCGTCCGGGCGTGAGACTGGACGATGAGATTCAAGCCAGGATTCGAAAAATGATTCGCGACAATACGACGCCGCGCCACGTACCGGCGAAAATACTATCAGTAGCGGAAATTCCGCGCACGAAAAGCGGCAAAATTGTCGAGCTTGCAGTTCGGTCTGTGGTGCATGGAGAAATTGTCAAAAACACTGACGCACTGGCAAATCCGCAGGCGCTGGATTATTTTCGTGACCGGCCGGAACTGGCAACAGAATGAGCGTGGCGAACATGACAGGCACAGTCATTGCAAAAGGGGCGGTAAAGCCCGAGTGGATCGACGCTAACGGTCATATGAACGTTGCCTGGTACGTCTTGATTTTCGACCTGGCAGGCGATGATCTTTGGGCCGAGTTTGGCATCACCGATGAGTACATCAGGGAAACGAACGGATCTACATTTGCCGTCGATTGTCATATCACTTACCAGACCGAACTATTGGAGAATGACCCGTATACCGTGACGTCGCAGATCCTCGCTTACGACGAAAAACGCATTCATCATTTTCAACGGCTTTATCATGCTGAGACCCAGGTTCTGGCTGCTACTGCTGAGTGGATGAATCTGCATATCGACCTCGGAACGCGCAAAGTGAGCGTCTGGCCGGAGTGGATTCTGGCTAATCTCGCACAAATCACGAACCGACAGTCAGAGTTCACGATGCCGGATGAAGTTGGCAAACAAATGAGCATCAGAAAGCCGCAATACAGCATGTACGAGCAGCGATAATCGATGGGCGAAAAAAAACAATACTTAATGGCGATCGATCAGGGTACGAGCAGTAGCCGTACTGTCATCTTCGATCAACATGCAAAAGTTATAGCCAGCGCACAACAGGAATTTCCACAGGAATATCCCCAACCAGGCTGGGTCGAGCATGACCCTGAAGCGATTTGGCAGTCGGTGCTCGACGTAACGAAAAAGGCGCTTGCTGAAAGTGGCGCGCAGCAGGTTGCAGGACTTGGGATAACCAATCAGCGTGAAACCACACTGATCTGGAATCGTGAGACGGGTGAGTGCGTACATCACGCAATCGTCTGGCAGGACCGGCGTACAGCAGATTATTGTCAGAACCTGAAAGAGCAGGGTGCAGAAAAGTCGGTCATCGATAAGACCGGATTGCGCCTTGATCCCTATTTTTCGGCAACGAAAGTCGCCTGGATACTTGAGCATTCCCCGGGCGCACGCCAGCTTGCAGAACAAGGGAAACTCGCCTTTGGTACGATCGATTGTTTCCTGTTATGGCGACTTACTGGCGGGCGCGTACATGCGACCGACGCCAGTAATGCGTCGCGCACCCTGTTGTTCAATATCCATACGCAGGAATGGGATAAAGACCTGCTGCGGTTATTTGATATTCCTGAATCCCTGTTGCCTGAGGTGAAAGATTGCGCCGCCGACTATGGTGTAACGGACGAATCTGTTATCGGCGCGGCGATTCCTGTCTGTGGCATCGCTGGTGACCAACAGGCTGCGTTGATAGGTCAGGCTGGATTCGCCACTGGAACGACCAAGTCAACTTATGGCACTGGTTGTTTTGTCATCGCAAATACTGGCGCAAATGCACTGCGCTCACAGAATAACCTGCTGACTACCGTTGCCTATCGCCTGGGTGGTGAGGTGACCTACGGTCTGGAGGGCAGCATTTTTGTTGCCGGATCGGCCATCCAGTGGCTGCGGGATCAGCTGAAGGTCATCAAATCCGCGCCTGAGTGTGAGGGGATTGCAGCGGCAACAGGGGTGGTCGAGCATGTACATGTTGTGCCGGCTTTTGCAGGTCTTGGCGCACCCTACTGGGATCCAAATGCGCGCGGCGCAATCCTGGGCCTGTCACAGGATAGCGGCGGCGATGAAATTGTTACCGCGACCTTGCAGTCGGTTGCGTATCAGACCAAAGACCTGATCAATGCCATGGCGGATGATGGCATCGAACCCGGTATCATCCGTGTCGATGGCGGCATGGTGGCCAATGACTGGTTCTTGCAGTTCCTGGCGGACATGCTGAATATTCCTGTTGAGAGACCAGAAAACGTCGAATCCACGGTTCTTGGCGCCGCTTACCTGGCGGGTTTGCAAAGTGGTGTCTTCGGCTCGGTTGCTGAGATCGCGGCGCTCTGGTCCCGCGAATCTGTTTTTGAGCCGAAAATGGATGCTGCGCATTGTGCCAGCCTGTATGCCGGCTGGCAGGATGCTGTGCAGCGAGTACGCACAAATTCCGCCTGAAATTATTGCACTGTCTATTTTGTTCCTGCCGGCTATTCCGCATCGGGCTGCCAACCCGGTACACTTGCAGGTTCGGGCCAACTTGCTGGATCTAATTTAATGCTCAAAGTGCCAAGTGAAAAATTACGCGATTACATCGACAAACCGATGGAGCCCTCAGCTTGGGTGACCATAGACCAGGAGCGAATTAACGCTTTTGCAGACGCGACAATGGACCATCAGTTCATTCACGTCGACGAGGATAAAGCGGCACAGACGCCGTTTGGCTCAACAATTGCACACGGCTACCTGACGATGTCGCTGATATCCCATTTTCTGGGCGAATGCGCGGTCGGTCCCGATAATGCTGTTATGGCTATCAACTACGGCTCGGACAAAGTCCGCTACCTGCAACCGGTTAAGGTGAATAGTGAAATCCGTGCACAATCGACGTTAATTGAAGTATCTGACAAGGCACCGGGTCAGTTGTTGACCAAGTCTCGTATAACCATTGAAATAAAGGGGCAGGACAAACCGGCATTGGTTGCCGAAATTCTCGGCCTGTTTATTCTCCAGTAATCTTCAGAACAAAAGGAAAAGCAATTGAGTATTCGATTTGACGATCAGGTTGTGATCGTTACCGGTTCCGGCAACGGTCTCGGTAAATCCCATGCACTCGAATTTGCACGCCGCGGAGCACGCGTTGTGGTCAACGACCTGGGTGGTGCGCGCGATGGATCCGGTGGTGGCAGCGCAGCGGCGGAAGAAGTCGTTGCCCAGATAAAGGAAGAAGGCGGCGATGCGATCGCGAATGGCGCCAATGTCGCAGACTTCTCGCAGGTTGAGGCGATGGTATCGCAGGCAATGGACCAATGGGGGCGCATTGACGTCCTGGTCAACAACGCAGGGATTCTTCGTGACAAAACGTTCGCGAAAATGGACCTGACAGATTTTCAAATGGTCGTGGATGTTCATCTCACTGGTTCAGTGAATTGCTCAAAAGCGGTGTGGGATCAAATGCGGGAACAGCAATACGGCCGCATTGTCATGACTTCATCATCGAGCGGTATTTACGGCAATTTTGGTCAAACGAATTACGGCGCTGCGAAAATGGGTGTGGTTGGTTTGATGAACTCACTCGCGCTGGAAGGACAGAAGTACGGCATTAAGATCAATTCACTGGCGCCCGTCGCTGCAACACGTATGACCGAGGATTTGATGCCGGAAAATATATTGTCGTTGTTGCAGCCCGAAGCAGTTACGCCAGCCGTCATTTTTATGGCGAGTGAAGATGCTCCGACGCGGCAGATTATTGCTGCGGGCGCCGGGGTATTCGCCAAAGTTGTGGTGCAGGAAACACCGGGTGTTTTCCTGGCAGAAGATGTTCGCGATGCCGAGCATGTCGCTGCGGCGTGGGAGCAAATCTCTGCTACTGAAGGGCAGGTGGAACTGCAGACGGGCGGCGAGCAAACCGTTAAATTTATGACTAAAGCAGCAAAAGAACTTGGCATTGATTTGTCTTAGGGGTCAAAAGTGAAAGAAGCAGTAATCGTTTCAACGGCGCGCAGCCCGATTGGCAAGGCGTATCGCGGTGCATTTAATAATACTGAAGCACCAACCCTGGCGGCACACGCTATTCGACACGCCGTTGAGAAAGCGGGTGTTGCAGCAGACGAAGTTGACGATGTCGTTATCGGCTGCGCCATGCAGCAGGGATCGAGCGGGCAAAATATCGCCCGTCAGTCGCTGCTTGCAGCCGGATTGCCGGTTACTGTGGCTGGCATGAGCGTTGATCGCCAGTGCTCGTCCGGCATGATGGCAATTTCTATTGCCGCGAAACAGGTGTTGGAAGACAACATGCAGGTGGTCATTGGTGGTGGTGTCGAGTCAGTCAGCCTGGTGCAGAACGAGCACTACAATAGTTATCGTGCGTCGGACCCAAACACTCTGGCAGCGGCGCCGGACATTTATATGAGCATGCTCGAGACGGCTGAGGTTGTCGCAAAAAGATACGGTATTACACGTGAGCAAATGGACGAGTATGGCCTGCAAAGCCAGCAACGTACTGCAGCTGCCCAGGCAGCCGGCGCTTTTGCTGACGAGATCGTGCCAATAACGACGAATATGGGTGTCATGGACAAGGAGACAAAAGAGATATCCTTCCATGAAGTGACCCTGGATAAAGATGAAGGCAACCGACCTGATACGAACATAGAGGGTCTCAGTAAACTGAAGGTTGTTCTTGAAAACGGACATGTCACTGCGGGCAACGCGAGCCAGTTGTCGGATGGCGCATCGGCAGCGGTTGTTATGAATAGCAAGCTCGCCGAAAAGCGCGGCCTGGAGCCACTGGGTATCTATCGCGGTATTGCAGTTGCCGGGACAGAACCAGACGAGATGGGCATCGGTCCGGTCTATGCCGTGCCAAAACTGCTGGAGCGGGCAGGCCTGACTATGGATGACATCGGGCTCTGGGAGCTCAATGAAGCATTCGCCGTGCAGGTTTTATATTGCCGTGACAAGCTGGGCATTCCTGATGAGCTGCTGAACGTCAACGGCGGCGCAATATCTATTGGGCATCCGTATGGCATGTCAGGTGCCCGAATGGTTGGCCACGCATTGATCGAAGGCAAAAGACGCAATGCGAAGTATGTTGTTTGCACTATGTGTATAGGTGGTGGCATGGGTGCCGCAGGCCTTTTCGAGGTCGTCTGACCTAACTTCTTCAGGACAAATTTCCCTTGTTACGGGTACGGCAAAAGCTTGGTAAATATCGCATTCTTGGACGGATAGCGTCAGGCCCGCTTGCGGATGTATACAAAGCAGCGGACACGATTCATAAAACTCGCGTTGCATTGAAAATTCCAAAGATTGCACATGGTGCAAGCCACGAGGATTTTTTGCACGAGGTGCAGGTCGCGACCCGGCTGCAACATCCGAATATTCTCACGGTCCAGGATGCGAGCTTTATCGATGGGAATTTCGTTATCGCCATGGAGTTGGGGACGGAGTCACTCGCGGATCGAATAGCGCGGCGCATTTCGACAACGCATGCGCTGGATCTCGCCGATCAGGCGCTTGCGGGGCTTGCTTATGCACACGAAAAAAAGATTATCCATTGTGACATCAAGCCTGAAAACTACATCTTGTTTCCCGGCAATCGGCTGAAACTTGCGGATTTCGGTTTTGCCAAGATCAGTTTGCGAACGCTCAAAGCGTCAGGATCCGGAACGATCGATTACATCGCTCCGGAGCAAGCAATGGGTCGACCAAAATTTCAGTCGGATGTGTTCTCTGTTGGCCTGGTGTTGTATCGCTTGTTTTCCGGGAAGTTACCGGAGTGGCCGTTCAAGTGGCCGATGATTGGCCACGACAAACTGCAGGAACGCATTCGCCCTGAAGTGGCCGAGATGTTGCGTAAGGCAATTCAGCTTGATCCTGCTGACCGATACAAGAACGCGATCGAAATGTATGCCGCATTCGAGAAATTGCAAAGTCGCGCGCGTCGTCAACGACGCGCATCAATACGCAATGGCAGCAAGAAAACGGCGAAACCGGGTTCTTCCTGGCGACAGTTGCAATGGCGTGAATTTCAGCGCCAGTTTCGCAGCGTACTGGATACCAGGCACCAGTGCCGCCGTTGCGAGGGGCCGGTTGCCGAGAGCATGAAGGCTTGCCCATGGTGCGGCTTCGACAATCCGGCGCGTGGGGCCACGACACGAATGCCGGCGCATTGCCCGCGCTGCGAGCGCGGCGTAAAAATTGACTGGAATTATTGCGCGTGGTGCTACGGGCCGGGCTTCGAGGCGGAAACTACGCGGCGATATTCGGACAAACGCTATGTAAGCAAATGTTCGAATTCGCGTTGCAAGCAACCGTTGATGCCATTCATGCGCTACTGCCCATGGTGTCGCAGCAAAGTTAAGCGGCCCTCGAAAATTGCTGGCAGCAGGCATAAGTGCAAAGCGTGTGACTGGGGCATCGTCAAGGAGTATTGGAATTTCTGTGCCTGGTGCAGAGAACCGGTACGGCGCAGATAGAGGATTGGCAGACGAAACGAATAATATGGACGGCTTAGTCGACGACATCATACTGCTTGACGGTGCAATAGCGCCGCAGCAGCTCGATGTGAACGTCGGCGGTGGTTCAATGATTGCCTTTACCTGTCCTGCGCCGGACAAGGAGACCGAAAATGAGGATGGCCTTGCAGCGATTCCTTATGGTCCCAATGCGGTGGTACTCGTTGTCGCCGATGGAGCAGGTGGTCTGCCTGCCGGTCGACGAGCATCACAAACGGCCATTCAGGCGTTGCGGGAATCGCTGTATAGCGCATTGACGGAAACGCTACTCTTACGAACGGCAATCCTGAACGGTATCGATGCGGCCAATCAGGCGGTCCTCGCACTGGCAAACGGTTCGGCAACAACAATGACCGTCGTTACCATAGAAGCGCTGATTCTTCGCACCTACCAGATCGGAGACTCGGAAGCGCTGGTGGTGGGTCAGCGCGGACTGATCAAATCGCAAACGATGGCGCACTCACCGACAGGATTTGCTGTTGAGGCGGGTTTTCTCGATCAGCGTGCTGCCCTGCATCACGAGGAGCGCCACCTCGTTTCAAATTTTATAGGCACTATCGACATGCGTATTGATTTGGGTGCAGAAATCAAACTTAGCCCGCGCGATACTGTTCTGCTTGCGAGCGACGGTCTTACTGACAACATTCATATACATGAGATCACCGAATTAATTCGCAAAGGGCCGTTGTCGAAAGCTATTGACTCGATTACGGGTCTGGCGAAAAGAAGAATGACCATTGAAACCATGCATCAGCCCAGCAAACCGGACGATCTGTCGGTGATACTTTATAGAAAGCCCTATCGGGTAGTCAGTAAGTCCTGATTGTCTCGCGAAAAAGTCATTCGAAACATGCTGAGCGTGGCCATTCGAAAAACGCGATTGTTTTTTTGGCGTTGCCGGAATGGAGTATTCGCGGCGATTTCGCTGCTGTACATTCCCAGGCTCTGGAACATAGGTACATCCATTGAGACAGACACTCCCACAGCGCTGCGAAAATCTCGTGGGAGCGGCTTTAGCCGCGAATCCTGAGTATCACCACAGCTTATAGATTAGTGGACAGCAATGCCGTCAGGTCCCTTTTTTATGAAATAGGATCGGACTGGATTGGCAGGGAAATTCGTACGATCAGCCCACCACCTGCATTATTCCGGGCATCTATGCGGCCACCATTCATGCGCACGGCGCGCTCGGCGATTGCCAGGCCGAGCCCGGTACCGTGATCACGCTCTGACTCTGCAGATTTTCTCGTTCGGAAAAAGGGTTCGAACAATTTCGGCAGGTCGTCCTGGTCTACGCCCGGGCCGTGATCCACGATTGCAATGGTTGCCTCACCGTCTTGTTGGTCCAGGCTGATGGTTACGTCACTGTTCGGCGGACTATGCCGGACCGCATTGCGCAATATGTTTTCGATTGCGCTGACCAGCGGATCGGCGTGGCCGCAAATTTCCGGTGTTGCAATAATGTGTAAATCCACAGAGACGCCTGCGATTCCCTCAGCCTTGCATTCATAGTTTACGTTTTCAACAACCTCGCCAATAAGGTCGTCAAGATTGACTGGCGCAGGGTCCTGATGCGGGATGGCATCAAGTTTCGTGTAGCTCAAAATCTGGCCGATCAGGCTGTCCAGTCGTTCCGCTTCAATATCCAGCCTGTCGAATTCGGGTAGCTCCCCGGCTTGTCTTTTCGCGAGTTCGACGGCTACACGCATACGTGCAAGTGGCGAACGAAGCTCATGCGAAATGTTACGCGAGAGCTCAGTCTGCTGCTGGGCGGCACGCTGCAGTTTCTCCGCCATTGAATTAAATTCGCGACCGAGCATGCCGACTTCATCGCGACGCTTGCCAATAGAGTCCGCCACGCGCACGTTGAGATCACCATCCGCGAGCGCAACTGTGGCGTTGCGAAGTTTCCGTACCGGCCTGGATATCGCGCTCGCTAGTGCGTAGGACACCAGGCCGCTGGCCAACAGCGCGAAGATCAGTAGTAATACGCGGGCGTCGGCGCTGCCCAGAATCGCTTCCGGGATCCGCGAGGGCAGCACAAAAAAAGTGTATGTATCGCCATTTGCGGCAACCAGTTGTGGCAACGGACGTGCACGGCGCAGATTGTTCGGTTCGTCGCGATCGAGTCGAAAATTGTGTTCATGTTGCCGATGCCGGCGAAACATTCTTGATATTCCAGATGGAATACGTCTTTCAAGAATATCCTGGCCGCGCTCGTCAAGGACAAAAATAGCGATTGCGTTCGATTGCGGAATATCCTTAAGCCAGCTGGCCAGCCCTTCATGTCCACCTGCCTCGAGTGCGGCACTTGCATCGAGCATGGAATCGCCAAGCTCGAAATTATCGATCGCATCGCGCATGCGCTCCGCATACCAGAAACCGCCGATCGCGGCGGCACCGATCGTTATGCCGATGATTAACCAGAAAGACAAAAAGAATCGTACAAAAAAACTTTTCATGATCAGTGTTGCCTTGTTCGCTAATCGCCAGGGACCAGCAAGTAGCCAACGCCACGTTGATTCTGAATCGTGTCGTTCCTGTTGCCAGCCTGTTCCAGTTTGCCGCGCAAATTGCTGATGTGAGTGTCTATGCTGCGGTCATAGGGCAGAAGCCGCCGACCAAGCGCTCGTTCGCTGAGTCGTTCTTTACTGACTACTTCACCCGGCACTTCGAGCAGGAACTGCAGGATTTCGAATTCAGTGCCGGTCAGTGTCAAAACATTGCCGTCGACTGTTGCAACGCGTGTTCGAACGTTAAGGTCGATGCCACCAAGCGTCAATTTCTGAATATTGCTGTTGGCATGTTTGGCCCGGCGCAAAATTGCCTTAATCCTGGCGACCAGCTCTCTTGGGTTGAATGGCTTGGCCAGGTAGTCGTCAGCGCCGAATTCCAGCCCGATGATGCGATCAATATCTTCACCGCGTGCCGTAAGCATGATCACAGGAACAGCACTTTTTTGCCTGATCTTCTTCAGTACATCGAGGCCACTGATGCCCGGCAGCATGATGTCGAGAATAAGCAGGTCAAATTTGCTCGCTGCAAACGCCTGCAGCCCTTTCTCGCCGGTATTGCTGGTGGACAATGTCAGGTGATCCACTGCGAGAAAATCTTTCAGCATGGCACCAAGCTCCTGATCATCGTCGATCAACAGGATGTTGGTGATTTGTGAGTGCTCAATCATCGTATACGGGGTCTGTCTCATTGTGTCGCATTACATCGTCCGCCAAAGCGTTGAGCCGTGCAACGGCCGGCGGGACTTCCTTGACAATTCTTGGCAGTGCCTGTGCTTATGCTGACGTTCGCCTACAACTGAAGCAGTATTCTTTGGCATGACAACTGCTGCAACTTCGCAAGTGGAAAAATGAAGGCAACAAGAGGTAAAAACATGAGCAGAAAAATATTGATTACATTGACAGTGGTGGCGATGCTGACGGCGATTGGTGCCGCCGCAAAACAACACCGAGGGTCGGGTGGCGATTACGACAGGCATCGTGGCCAAGAGGGCATGCGCGGGGATTTTTCCGGTGATCCGGCGCACATGATGGAAATGATGAGTCGTCACCTTGATCTGGACGAAACGCAGTCGCAGACCATCAGTAATATTTTGCAGGCAGTAAAGCCTGAAGCGGACTCGTTACGAGAGCGCAGCCGTACGAATCATGATGCGTTGCGCGCACTTGATATGAATGACGCGAACTACAATGCGACCTTGCAAAATCTGTCGTTACAAAGCGGTGAACTGGCGACAGAGAGGACGCTCTTGCATGGCAGAGTCCGTGGCGAAATTCATGCGGTCCTGACCGCCGAGCAACAACAGAAAATGGCCGACCGCGTCGGCAGAATGGGGTCCGGGCGGCGGCACCATCCTAAAGGCGAATTGGCTGTCGAATGATCAACCAGACGGTGAGCTAAACCGCGCAAAAAACCGACCCGGCAGATGGCTTTGTTTCACCCCCGATCAGAGCCGGCCGGCCGGGTCGGTTGTTGCTATGTAAAGTTGGACGGCGTTGCTGACGCACAAGGCGACCGCAGGCTGCTGGTATACAGTTTGGAATCTAAATTGTGTTACGAAATATAATTAATAAAAACAAATAGATAGCTTGTAATTCTCGACAATCAGTCAGGTCTGGATAAACAAATTCCAGGCCGCCCATTTAAGCTGTTGCGACAGTGGCCGTGCCG
>CAYOHF010000076.1:0-16044 GCA_964403695.1 uncultured Woeseiaceae bacterium
TCCCGTGCAACGATCATTTGCAAATTCGAACTTGATTCGCAAGCCGATAGGATTGTCGGCGCCACAGGCAAAACACATCGGCGCCGCTTCAATGTTTTCATTTTCGTTCAATTTTAATCTCCAGCCGGATCGGGCCGAGTCATTCGGTAACAAAATCCGGATACTCCGACTTCCAACGGTAGTCTTCGAGTTTTCCGTGCAGTGTCTTGCTATCCACTCTCTCCGCTACGCCATCGTCCATCGCGCACTGAGCCACGGCCATCGCAACAGCCCCTGTCACTTCCCACAAGCGAGTAACCTCCGGCATAAGGCAGCGTGCAGCCAGTTCTTCATCACTGAGGCTATCAGCTAAAGCCTGCGACGCCATGCTGATCATGTCCGCGGTCACTTCTGATGCCCCGCTAATTATGGTGCCGAGGCCGAGACCAGGAAATATGAAAACATTGTTCGCCTGCCCGATTCTTTGCGGCCCACCGCGCATCGGAACGTCGTCGAACGGGCTGCCGGTTGCAACCAGCGCCTTCCCCTCAGTCCAGCGCAATATGCTTTCGGGTGTGCCCTCACTGATCGATGTGGGATTGGACATTGGCAGGACTACGGGCGATTCGGTGGCCGCTGCCATCGTGCAAATGGTCTCTTCATCGAACGAGCCACCCTGCCCTGACGTACCGATCAAAACCGTGGGTTTGTACGCGCCAACGACGCGTTCCAGCGTTTTCCGTTGTGCGTCGTTCAGTTCAAGATCGGCTGCCATCGCCGCGGGCCATGCGAGTTCCTGTTTGTAGTCGTCAAATGTCCGGTCATCACTGAGGATGCCGCGACTGTCCATTACGAGGATTGCTCGCTGCAGATCGTCCCCGCTCAAACCGGCTCTTTGCATTTCAACTTTAATCTGGCGCGCTATTCCGAGACCGGCTGCGCCGGCGCCGTAGATCAATACACGGTGCTCTTTGATGTCTGTGCTCGTGATGCGGCATGCTGCCAGGATACAAGCGAGCGCGACAGCGCCGGTGCCTTGTATGTCGTCGTTGAAGGACGGTACCGCATGCCGGTACTTATCCAGAATTTTCAATGCGTTTTCTTTGCGGAAGTCTTCCCACTGAATGACAACCTCAGGAAATACCGCACGCGCAGCTGTAACAAACTCCTCAATCAACTCATCATATTTCGCGCCGCGCAAGCGTGGCTGGCGCCAACCCAGGTAAAGCGGATCATCGAGCAGTGATTGATTGTTTGTACCAACGTCAAGACTAATGGGCAATGTGCGCGCCGGATGGATGCCTGCTCCGGCGCAATAGAGAGCGAGTTTGCCAACGCTAATTGCCATGCCACCAGCACCCTGATCTCCGATACCAAGTATTGATTCGTTATCTGTTACGACCATCAACTGGACGTCGGTAAAAGGTGCCGCGTCGCGCAGTATCTGTTCGATGCGGCCAACGTATTCGGGGGTGATCCAGATGCCGCGCGCACGTCGAAACACGCGACTGAAATACTGTGAGGCTTTGCCAACCGTCGGCGTATAAACAATCGGCATGAGCTCTTCAAGATGCTGGCTCAGGATTTTGTAATAGAGGTGTTCATTCCTGTCCTGAAGCGCGGCCAATCCGATATGCCGACCAACGGGATCCTCGTTGAACATGATCGTATTGAAGACCCGTTGCGCCTGAGTCTCGATATCGTTGTGTTGCGAGGGCAGCAGACCCTCCAGGCCGAACCGACGGCGTTCCTCCTGCGAGAACCCCGTACCTTTGTTGTACAACGGATAACGCAGCAAAGAAGTGCCACGCTTTGGCACCTTCAGCTGATGACCATGCGCTGTTTTCGTCAGCTCAAACTTGTCCACGTAATGGTGCCCCCCGGCATCTGGTCAGTCCAATATCCGGGCACTGGCCGCCCGCTGTCAAGCAGTAACCGATTATGAGGCTGTCAGGCAATCGCCCGCTGGGCAGGCTCCTACAATTCTTATTAGCAACTGTAGGAGCCCGCCCAGCGGGCGAATACCTGCAATGGCGCCAAAGCGTCGCTTTTCATTGAAGCCGATACCGGTTTCATGGAACTGCAGCGAATTCGTGCAGTGTTCGCGAGCAGATTAAGGAACGGGCTGATCGATCGTTATTCGGACAATATCTGCGGCAGACGTTTCGATGACCTGTTGGCCAAACCAGTCGCCGGACTGGGCAATGGGTTGTCCGGACATAGAGACTCGCGCAATGATTTCCACTGTCTTGAATCCAGACGGCACGCGCCCGGGGATCATGGCATCTGCGTCCCCAATCTCAACCACTGCAGGTAATTCCGATACGCGCCGCCTAACCGCGGCAAGCGGGGGCGATGGTTGTGCCGGATCCCGGGCAATGATGAACACAGTTGCATCGCCATTAGCGACAGCTGCGGCTGCAGCACCTAGAGATACGTCGACATTGATTACCAGCCCCGGACTCGCCGCAGGGGCTGCTACCGTTTCACCACGCAATTCGGCGATACGTTCTCGCAACATGCTTTCTATATTCGGTGGGGGTGATGTTGCGAGCAACGCTTCCCAGCGATCGGCACCGAGTTCTGGTTCACCGCGATCAATCGCTGCCATGCCAGAGTAGAATAATGCTTTCGGGTTGTTAGGTTGTATGACCAACGCATTTTCAAACAACTCACCCGCTTCGCCGTGCAATGTACGCGGGTCACTCAACAGGATTACCTCGCCAAGATCTGCCAGCGTTTGCGCGTTCTGCCCGGACTCAAGGTTCACCGCTTGCTGGTATGCCGTTATGGCCCCGGAGAAATCTTTTAGCTGCAGATAGGAGCGGCCGAGCATTTTCCAGCCATCAGCATCGTTCGGATTTTCCTGCAGTCGGGCAGCCAGTGATTCGACCATTGCCTCAACGTTCGGTGTCTCGCTCACATCTGCTGGTAATGTTGGCGTGCCAATCTGGGAGTATATGACGGCAGCGATTGCCGTTACGGTAACGACCGAAAGCAAAGATGTTGCCGACAGGCTGTTTTGCTTTTTGTAGAGCGGTATCGCTACGATCATCACTGCCACAAACAGCATACCGCCGAAAATTACCCAGAGCATTATCTAGTTCGCTGCCTGTTCGGGTTCTATTTCTTCATCATCTATCGGCATGGACATTCTGGCCCGTACGACACGTATGGCGACAATGCTGCCGAGCAATATGAACAAGCCCGGAGCGATCCAAAGAATCAATGTTTTGCCACTCATACGTGGACGATACAGCGCGAACTCACCGTAACGCACCACCAGGAAATCATAAACTTCGGCGTCGGTTTTTCCTTCGGTAAGCAAGCGGCGAATTTCGCGGCGCAAGTCGCCGGCGAGAAATGCGCTTGAGTCCTTAATGGTCTGGTTCTGGCATTTCAGGCAACGCACTTCTGAGACAATCGTTTCGTAACGCGCCTGGAGTTCCGGGTCATCAAATGGCTTGCCGGTATCGATCGCAAATACGCTCGACGAAGTTATGGCAAGCAATAAAATCGCAGCAAAAAGCTTTTTCATTGGGCTGCACCACTATCTGCTGCAATTCTTGGCACGAATTCACGATCCCAGATCACACGATTCAGTGGCCCAAGGTGCTTGTATAAAACCCGGCCATTTTCGCTGATCAGAAACGTCTCCGGCGCACCATAAACACCCCAATCGATGCCTGCCCGGCCATCGGCGTCATATCCGGATGCGACATAGGGATCGCCAAGCTGGTTCAGCCATGCAAGTCCCTTCTCGTGATCATCCCGCCAGTTTAATCCGTAAATCGGTAACGGGTTTTCCTGCGACAAGCGCACGAGAAAGTCGTGTTCCTGGCGGCAACCGACACACCATGTTGCCCATACATTGATGAGGGCGACCTGCCCTGCGTAATCCTTGTTGCTAACCGTCTGGCTCAGGTCCTTCAGTTTCGGTAATTCAAATTGCGGCGCCGGTTTGTCGATAAAGGGCGACGGCAACATCGTGGGGTCCCTCTTCAGCCCGACCATAAAAATGGGGATCATGATGGCGAAAACCACCAAAGGTGCGAGGTACCGCATCATCAGGCTGGTTCCCCGCTCAAATTCGTCGTTTTCTCTTTTACTTTTGCGGTCAGTCGATAACGACGGTCGCTGGCGGCGAGCATTCCGCCGAGCGCCATAACAAATGCGCCCATCCAGATAAATCGAATCATAGGTTTGTATTGCACACGCAGGCTCCAGGTATCGTTGCCCAGTGGATCGCCCAGTGCGACAAACAAGTCTCGATTCCAGCTTGCCTCAATACCTGCCTCTGTCATCGGGCTCTGTTGTACGAGATAAGTTCTTTTCTGCGGCCGCAGTTGCGCGACAAACTCGCCGTCCTTATGTATATCGATTTCGCCTTCGACTGCCTGGTAATTTGGTCCCTCGACGTTACGCAAACTGCGCAACTCGAAATCGTAGCCGGCAACTGAAACCGATTCTCCCTGGCGCACGCTGACATCAGCTTCCTCAGTGAATGCGGAGACGATTGTTACGCCAATAACGAACATGCCAACACCGAAATGCGCAACGGACATGCCAAGTACGCTACGTGTCATGCCTGGTGTTCCCGGCGCCCGCCGCCAGGAACGCAGCGGATGGATCACTGAGGCAATCATAATCCAGACGCCTGCGATGACTCCGACGGTCAGCAGCACACCGAAACGTCCGTATGCCACTATCGGGATCAGGATGCCGGCAACAATAGCAATGAGCGCCGGAAACTTGAGTTGATCAAACAAAGGCTGGAATGCCTGGCTACGCCACGCGGTATGCATGCCCACGCCGATCAGTAAAACCAATGGCACCATGGGAATGGCAAAAGCGATCTCGAACCACGGCGGTCCAACAGAAATCTTGCCCGCATCGAAAACTTCCACCAGCAGTGGCGCAAGCGTGCCAGCGAGAATCAGCGTGGCAGCAATAACCAATAGGACGTTGTTCAGCAGCAGGAAAGTTTCCCTGGAAAATGCCTTAAAGCCTGCGGCGGAATCAAGCCCGGGCGCACGCCACGCATACAGCGCCAGCGCGCCGCCTATCGTTACAGTCAGGAATCCAAGGATAAACAGGCCACGGCCCGGATCCGTTGCGAACGCATGTACGGAAATCAGGATGCCTGAACGAACCAGGAACGTACCCAGCAGACTCAGTGAAAATGCCGTAATTGAAAGCAGTAACGTCCAGCTTTTGAACAGCCCGCGTTTCTCAGTGACGGCCAGTGAGTGGATTAACGCTGTACCAGCAAGCCATGGCATGAAAGATGCATTTTCGACCGGGTCCCAGAACCACCAGCCACCCCAGCCTAATTCGTAATAAGCCCACCAGCTGCCCAGTGCGATGCCGACTGTCAGGAACAGCCATGCCCAGGTTGTCCAGGGGCGCGTCCAGCGAGCCCAGGCCTGATCGAGGTTGCCAGTCAACATTGCTGCTATGGCGAATGCGAACGCCACAGAGAATCCTACGTACCCGGTGTAGAGAATGGGCGGGTGAATTGCGAGTCCCGGATCCTGCAGCAGTGGATTAAGATCAGCGCCATCCAACGGCGCCGGAATCAAGCGCTCAAACGGATTCGATGTAAGCAAGGTGAACAACAGGAAGCCGACACTGAGCAAGCCGAGTACGCCGATAACGCGTGCGGCAAACGATTCCGGCAAATCGTCGCTGTAACGACTGACGGCAACGGTCCAGCCTGCGAGTAGCAGGACCCAGAGCAATAAAGAGCCCTCATGCGCTCCCCAGACGGCTGAAATCTTATATATCGAAGGCAGCGCCAGCTGTGAATGGTTAGCCACATACAAAACCGAAAAATCGCTTTCCAGGAAAGACCAGGTCAGGCAGGCAAACGAGATGACTATAAACACGAGCTGACCAAGTGCTGCCGGGCGGGCGACGCCCATCAACGCCGCATCATTGCGATAGGCGCCGATCAACGGCAGTACGCCCTGACAGACTGCCAGCGAGAGCGCCAGGATCAGCGCAAAATGTCCGATCTCAGGAATCACTGTTCGGCCCTTTCTGCTTCCAGTGCAGCTTCCTGCGCAGCAGCATGTTTCGCCAAAGTCTCGGCAACTTCCGGTGGCATGTAATTTTCATCGTGTTTTGCGAGGACTTCATCAGCTGTGAATGTGCCGTTGTCACCCATTCGGCCGTGGGCAATGATGCCCTGACCTTCGCGAAACAGATCCGGAAGTATGCCGTCATAGGTGATTACCAACTCATTCTCCAGATCCGAAACGGCGAATTCAACTTCAAGCTCGCCAGTCTGTCGTTTTACGCTGCCATCCACAACGAGGCCACCAACGCGAAAGGTTCGATCCTGTGGATAGTTGCCTTTGGCAACTTCCGAAATCTCGACGTAGAACATCATGTTTTCTTTGAACGCCTGCAGCGTCAGTGCGGCCGCAATCACTATGCCGGCGCCTGCCAGTCCCACTGCGAGCATTCGTTGTTGTCTTGGTTTCATTGATCTGTATCCATAGCGCGAAGGCGTGTTTTGATGTCGCTAAAAACCTGCTGATGCCGGCGTTTGACCTGCACCACACAAATGATGACGACAATCAGGGTCAAAGCGAAAGAGCTCCATACATAGGCGCCGTAACCACCCATCGCAAATGCTTCCATTATCCCTGCTCTCCCGATGATAAGACGAGGCTCTTTACCCAGCGTGAACGGCGTTCACGGAATAGGACCTCGGATCGCACCCTGCCAAGCAATAACGCGCCAAATATAAGCGAAAAACCCAGGATCATGGCCAATAGTGGAAAGAGCATCTCGGTTGGCATTGCTGGCCCGTCCGCCCGAACAATCGTTGCGCCCTGGTGCAGCGAACTCCACCACTCGACCGAGAAATGAATAATTGGAATATTTACGGCCCCGACGAGCGCCAGTACAGCACTGGCTTTGTCGGCCTTGGTCGTGTCATCAATCGCAGCTCGCAACGCCATGTAGCCAAAATACAGGAACAGCATAATCAGTTCGGATGTCAGTCTTGGATCGCCCCACTCCCACCAAGTTCCCCACATCGGTCGCCCCCAGATCGAGCCGGTTATCAGGGCGAGAAACGTGAACCAGGCGCCTAACGGAGCCGCACCCGCCGCCACGGCGTGGGATAATTTAATGCGCCAAATTAGCCCGATTCCGGCCGAAATTGCCATAACCATGTACGCAAGCATCGAGAGATAAGCTGCCGGCACGTGCACATAGATAATGCGGAATGCATCGCCCTGCTGATAATCGGGAGGCGCATAAAATAATCCGGCGATCGTCCCGTAAATGATAAGGATAGTGCCGGGCACGACGAACCACGGGATGATTTTCGCCGAAAGGTCATAAAAGTGTGGCGGTGATGCCAGTTTGTGCAGGAATTTCCACATGTGTTGGACTACTCGTTGCTGATTTTCAATGCTGCAGCCGTCGCGAATGGTGCGAGCGTCAGGGCCAATATGCAATAGGCAGAGAGAAAGTATATGCCGGCTGAAACAGCGTCATCTGCAGCAGCCAGCGCTACTGTCCGCGCCCCGAATATCAATACTGGCATGGCCAGAGGCAGGATTAGCAGGCTTAGCAGCGCTGTTCCACGATGCAGGCCAACGGTCAGTGCCGCACCGATTGAACCCAGCAAACTCAGGCTGATCGTGCCAAAAGTCAGGGTGAGCATCATCACGCCGATCGTGCGGCTGGGCATATGGAAGGTTATCGCGACCAGTGGCGACACGAGTACCAGCGGCAAACCGGCAAAAAGCCAGTGCGCGACGGTTTTGCCGAGCGCGAGCAATGGCAGCGGCTGCGGACTCAAAATCAGCTGATCCAGGCTGCCATCCTCGAAATCACTGAGAAACAGGCTGTTTAGCGACAACAACGTCGCCAGCAAAGCCGCAACCCAGACAATTCCCGGGCCGCTGATCGACAGCTGCGCCGAGCTCGGCCCGACAGCGAGGGGAAACAACGTGCAAACCATTGCGAAGAAGAACAGCGGGTTCAATATGTCACCCGGGCGTTTCCAGGCCAGCATCAGGTCGCGCCTGATGACGGTCGTAAAGCCCTGCCATAGCCCGGGCATGTTGATATCGATATTTGCCATCAGAGTTGCAGCCGCCTGACCGGTGCATCCAGTTCGATATTCTGGTGCGACGCCACAACGCACAGGCCATCCCGCGCAAGATGCTCCGCCATGACTTCCCGAACCAACGCCTGCCCGCCGGTATCGAGATTGGTGAAGGGTTCATCCATCATCCACAGCGGTGCTTTTGCCATCAGCATTCGTGCCAGGGCGACGCGGCGCTGCTGACCAGCTGATAAGACGCGGAACGGCAGCTGGGTCAGTTTTGTCAGACCCAGGCGTTCCAGCGATGTCTCCAGGCGTTCAGTCGCAGTGGCCCGCAACCCGGTTTCAAAGGACAGGTTTTCAAGTAGCGTGAGATCCCCCTTGAAACCAACCCGGTGCGAAAGCCACACGAGGTCGGAACGAAAGGCCTGATGGTTTGCCAGGACAGGCTGTCCCCGCCAATCAATCTGCCCCGTTTCAAATTCGAGCAACCCGGCGATGGCTCGCAAGAGACTTGTCTTGCCACTACCGTTGGTTCCCTCGACCAGCAACAGCTCGCCACGGTTCAGCGCAAAATTTAATTCTTGAAAGAGACAACGATCACCGCGCAGCAGGCAAAGGTCTTTCCCAGACAGCTTTGCAGTCAATGTCTTAGCCCCACCTGTCTCTCTTCGACGACAGTTTTCATATTAATTACGGATGTCATTTTTATGTTAGATACCAACAACTAACAAGTGACTTATAAGGTAAGTTACTTGTTATCTTTTGTGCCTCTATGATCGCAAAGGAAACAACCATATGTCGATTGCAAGACGTTCGGTCGAAAAGTAGACTGATCTGTCACGCCACTTTCTAAATAACTACAATGTTTAGAAAGTAACTGTATCAGAAAGACAAATTACAACTGCCACCGGGTTCAAATATATGGAACTACGTGCTGCCGGACTTCAGGAACAACCGTTTCGCTCTCACGGGCGGCCGTTGGTCTTTGTCGGCTATGCGGCGCAAGAGGCAGCGTTCAATTTCCTCGAACAAACCTATAAGAATTTCCATGGCCTGGGCCTCTTCCAGGGCCCAACCCTCTCTGGCAAGACGACCATTATCAGGCACTTTGCGGAGATGCAGGGCACCAAAAGCGCGATGGCGGTTGTTGACGGTGCCGGACTGAACACTACCGCGCTGCTGGAAGCGATGCTTAGCCAGTATGGCTTCGAGCATAAATTCAATTCGGTCAATGAACTCATCAACATGGTCAAGGTTTTTATCCTGCAGCAGACTGCGTCAGGAAAACCACCCATGTGCATCATCGAAAACACACATGCGATGAACCCCAGTGCACTACGGGTATTGTGCGAGCTTGCCAAGGTCCGGGTCAGGGAAAAATTTGCATTACGGCTTGTGCTGGCCAGCGATCGTCCCGTTCAGTACATCACGCGGGCCACTGCCATGGAGGGGATCGCCAAGCGTCTGTCGGGAGATTTTCACCTCGAACCATTGACCATGGATGAGGTGACGGATTATTTGTACGCGAAAATGCGTTCAGGTGGCTGCTTTGATCCGGAAAATGTGTTCCCGGATGAAGTTTGCGATGAATTACATATTGCTTCCGGTGGCTGGCCTGGCATCGTCGATCGACTTGCATTACTCGCACTGGCCAAGGCTGAATATTGCCCGATTCGTTCTGAACATATTGAGCGGCCGTCTATTCCGGTAAGCACGCTGACAAGGGAGCCGGCAATTGCCAAACAGGCTGGCGACAAAGATAAAGGTGCCCCGCCGCCAACTATATATTTGACGCACAACGGTAAAACCGTGAAGAAACAGCTTATCGACGGCCCACGGTTGCTGATCGGTCGCTCAGACCACAATGATTTATCCATCGACAGCAGTTTCGTTAGTCGCCATCACGCGATGTTTGTTCGTCACGGAGAAGCTACGCTGCTGATGGATCTCAACAGTTCCAATGGCACATTTGTCAATTCGCGCAGAATATCGAATCAGGTGCTGATCAACAATGACATCATCAGCATTGGTAACCACGGCATCAAGTTTGTCGATCCGGGAGCGAAAGACAGGGTAGCTTTGGAAGGTCTCGGCTTCAGCGATACAATTGTTATGAAATCGATTGAAGATATGCGTCGCGTGCTGGCCAAAGAGAACACGCAATTAATGCCTGTTGCGGATGAGGTTAACGAAGCCTCTGGCGAAACCGACTAAGCCTGATTCTACGGCTCTTCGATAACCTCTAGCGGCAACTGGTGCAATGGCACCAGTGTTTCCCGATAATAATTTTCCTTGAAGTGCTTGCGGCACATCGACACGTATCGGTCGTTGCCACCAATCTCTACCTGCGAGCCTTGTGTAATCGCATTGCCGTCCTGATCAAGTCGAAGCACCATTGTCGCCTTGCCGCCGCAGAAGCAGATGGCTTTAAGTTCCTTTATGTTGTCTGCCCAGGCGAGAAGATACTGGCTGCCAGGGAAAGGCTCTCCCTGGAAATCTGTGCGTAGTCCATAAGCCAGTACAGGGATATTCAATTCGTCCGTTACCTCACCCAGTTGAAATACCTGTTCTTTACTGAGGAACTGCGCTTCGTCGATCAGCACGCAATGCAACGGTGCCTCCTCGACTTTCGCGGCGATCAATTTGTACAAATCATCCGCGCTGCGGAATGTCGTGGCATGCGACTCCAGGCCGATTCTGGAGGTAACTTTGCCTTTGCCATAGCGATCATCAAGATCCGGGGCAAGGATCAGCGTCTGCATACCGCGCTCACGGTAGTTGTAGCTAGACTGCAAAAGCGCGGTGGATTTGCCCGCATTCATGGACGAGTAATAGAAGTAAAATTTGGCCATGCCCTATCCTAACCTGTGCAATATCACCCTGCACCCAGTGTCATTCGCGGCTGAAGCCGCTCCCACAGGTTGGGGAAAACTGTGAGAGCGGATTTAGCTGCGAATACCAGCTAAGCACTTGCAATGTTATCCTGTTTTACACAAGGGTCTAACTTGAGGATTTCCGTTTGACCAACACCGCAAGAACAAGAAAGCACATCGCCAGCTGCACCGCCTCCCTCATCGCTGCAGCAATACTAATCTGGACGCAACCCGCTGGTGCCTGGAACGCAACCGGCCATAAAGCAACAGCGGAAATCGCCTATGAATTGCTTACCTCCGAGCAGCAGCAACACGCAAGCCGGATTCTGACAGCACACCCACGCTTTCGCGAAGATTTTCAGGGCGCTATGCCGGACGGAGTCGCCAGCGGTACACAATCTGAGAAGAACCTCTGGTTGTTTGAACAAGCATCAATCTGGCCCGACATCGCCGGCCGCTTCGAAGATGATAATCGAGCGAAGTATAATCGCAGCACGTGGCATTACATCAATATGCCCATTTATCTCGAAGCGGCTGACGAGAAAGAACTTGATGGCAATCTCGATCACAACGTGTCCACAGATTTCAGCCCTCCATTAAGACAGAATCTGAACGTAATGCAGGCACTGAAGGGGAATTTGCTGCTATGGACTGATGCTGGTGTATCCGATGCAGAAAAAGCGATAGCGTTGTGCTGGATTTTGCATCTCGTCGGCGACATGCACCAGCCTTTGCACAACGTTGCACTATTCAGTCGCGCTTATTACCCGGAAGGCGACAGAGGTGGAAACAGCATTAACGTGGAGTGGGAAGATGGGCCAAGAAACCTGCACGCCGTGTGGGACAGCTTGCCGAACAATTTCGAAAACCTGGTGCCAGGTGACCTGACCAGGGACATCCTCGCAAGAGACAACGTTGCTGTCGGATCGATAAACTTTTGGGCCAAACGCCACTTCCAAATGGCGAAGGCGCATGTCTACACCGACGACGTTAAGGAGCAGCTGCTTAGCGGCCTGGAGCAAGAAAAGTTTCCGAATATCGTGCTGTCAGAGTTTTACTTGTTGAATGCCACCGAATTCGCCAGGTCACAAGTCATTTTGGCGGGGCACCGAATTTCACGATTGCTGGCGCAGCGCCAGGATTGATGTGTTGCTCTGAATTGGGTAACGCTCTTTTCGCTCCCCTGCTGGCAGCGATTGTTGGCACGGCCAAGATCGATAACAATGCGTGATTGACGTTCGTGGTGAACACCGATAAGCATCAAACCGGCTCGTCATTCAATTCAACCTATTGGCTGCGACTTGCCCTTCGCACTGCAACATTTGAATAGTCACTTTCAATTCCACTGCTGTTTATCGATGTGGCGACAAAATAGTAAGTGTTCTCCGCGAGGTTCTCGACTACGTAGGTTGTCAAACCGGGGTTGTCGATCATTACTTCATTAGGATATGAACCGCGAGACACACCGTAGTAGACCTTGTATCCGGTAAGGTCACGCAATGGAGAGCCGTCGGTATTGAGCGTTGGCGCTGTCCACGACAGCGTTACTGATCCCAGCCCAAGTTGTGTGACATTAATTGAAAAACTCGCGAGAGATGTAAAGCTCGTACCGTCGCTAACGGAAATCAATATATCGCCGTGTTCACCCACGTCACTTGATGATGGTGATCCCGACAGTTTACCGCTGGTTGAATTGAAGTTCGCCCAATCAGGCTTGTTCTCAATGCTAAAGATCAACTTGTCGCCGTCCGCATCTGCAGCCTGGGGTTTGAATACATATTTGTTGCGTACATTGATCGACGTCGCCGGTTGGCCCGAAATCGACGGGGCATTGTCTGCATTTTTTTTGGCAACACTAATTGAGAATGGCGGTAATGACTTACTGGATCGACCATCCGTAACAGTTATCGAAATTTTGTCATATATGCCCCAGTCACTCCTGGTCGGAGTTCCTAATATTTTGCCTGAGTATTTCCTGAATGTTGCCCAGGGCGGCTTATTTGTGACGCTAAATGTCAGTTTGTCACCGTTTGGATCCGTCGCTGTCGGGCGAAAGTAATAGCGAGTACCTTCCATTACTGAGGACGCTGGATTGCCCGAAATTGTCGGACCGTTGCCACTGGTGCCACCGCCAACTCGAATAGAAAATGATTTCAATGCCCGGCTATTCTTTCCGTCGGAAACCGCGATGATGATGTTGCTGGTCTTTCCAATATCACTCTTGAGCGGTTTTCCATCCAGCTTGCCCGTCGACTTGCTAAAACTAGCCCATGTGGGTTTGTTTCGAATGCTAAATGCCAGCTTGTCGCCATTGGCGTCTTTCGCAGCTGGCTTGAAATAGTAGCGAACGCCGACTTTCGCGGACGTAGCTGGGTTTCCGGAAATAGTTGGGGCTGCATTGCTCTGGTTACCGCCTTTCGAGACCCGAATTGAGAATGATTTCAATGATTGACTTTTCTTACCATCGGAAACCGAAATGACGATGTTGTTGGTTGCCCCAATATGGCTTCGCGCCGGTTTTCCCGTAAGTTTTCCGGATGCTTTGTCGAATCTGGACCAACTTGGCTTGTTGCGAATGCTGAACGTCAGCTTGTCGTTATTGGAATCCTTGGCATTCGGTTTGAAGTAGTAGCTCTTAGCAACCTGTACGGAAGATGCGGGACTTCCAGAGATAGTGGGAGCGCTATTGCTTTGGCTGCTACCCTTGTTGACCTGTATGGAGAAAGCTGGCAGCGACCGACCTTTTCGGCCATCAGAAACACTGATAACGATGTTGCTGTTTTTCCCAATGTCACCACTAGTGGGTTTTCCGCTCAGTTTTCCGGATGACTTGTCAAACCTGGCCCAGCGTGGCTTGTTGCGAATACTGAAGGTCAAATTGTCGCCGTTGGAATCCGTGGCGCGTGGCTTAAAATAGTAACTTTTGCCAACCTGTGCCGATGATGCGGGATTCCCGGAGATTGTTGGGGCGCTGTTTCCGCCTGGTGCTGCAACCGCATTGGTAGAGCCAAATGGGTCAACGAGGCCGAGCGATACAGGTACGACAATAAGGAGCAAAAACCCGAGTTTTACATTCAAAAATTTCATCCTATTCTGACTAATTGCTGCTAACCATGCGATATGGCTGAATAACGGCTGGCTAAGGGTGATTTCTAAACACGGTGCGTCTATACGAGTTCTGCGAGCGCGCTGCAGCAACCGTGCCTCTGGCAGCCCCGCTGTCTCAGGTGTCAACCCTGGACCGGTAGCTTTGCGTCGCCACCTTGCGGTGGTTTTGCCTTTTTCGATTAACTAAATTGCATCGATACTGGTGAACTCGTTGCTGGTTTTGCCACATGACACAATGACGCGGGCGTAATGCGACACTCGACCTGCGGAATTTGATTTCGAAAACTTATCTGCCAGGAACCTGTAACTGGTAGCCCAACCTGAATTTGAAGATTCGTATCTATCAAAGATTGCGTGCACTGCTAGTACAAGCAATTAACGTGCCAGAATAGAAAAATCCTTAAAAATCAATGCATCAGGGAGCAGTAATCTGCTGCGACTGCAGGCGTCACAAGCCGGAACGACCTGGAATGGTAAAACTGTCGCAAAACAGGAACAGGAAACAAGAATTGGATTTAAGTAATCTTGCTAAGTGGCTTATGTTTAGTTTGTTTGTAGGCTGTCGCCAAATAGAGACTGTTTTCAAGACTCCGCCTTATGTGAAGTTGCTAACTCCATGACAAGCATGGCTGTTTTTCTCTTGTCGCTAATCTCTGACTAATTTTCCTAACGACAAAAATAGTTGAATCCGTTTGTCGCGGTCCTGGCAATAAATGGTACGGCGGAATCGCAGTGGGATGTTGCTAACACGTAGACTGCGACGTACCAAGCGCTACCGAGACTCAACGTGGTGTTAATGATTGAATGCGGGCTGGCAACGACGCTGCAGCAATTAAGGCCTCTTCGTTCCCCAGCCGCTGACGATTGCCGTCAGCCCAACGACGCTCGATATCATCAGGCAAAAGGCAAGTAAGCCAATCGTCGTAATTGGCACAAGAGGTGTGCCGGTGGCTTCATGTGCGGCAATCATCACCGCTACAAACGAAAGTATCGTGTTGATCTGTGGCAGGTTCTCAGTAACGCCATTACCAGCAAGAGTGTTGGGGTCAGAGTAAAATCAGGGAGTTCTTAATCTGATTTCCCCAAACATCCAGCAAGGCGAGTTTCCGGTTTTAGTGCTGTCAGAATATTACCTGTTGAATGCGACTGAGATCGCCAGTCCGTAATTTATTCTGGCAGGACACCGGGTTGCGACGTTGGTCGGGCGATAATAACCCGGTTCAGGCCGGAGTAATATCTGCGACCAGACTAATCCATGCCTTTATCCTTGGATCGATTCATCGGAATCGTTGCTAACAGTTTTCAGGAAATCATTGACTTCATCCAGCGTGCCACACAGCGCAATCACACCCGGCTTCAGTTTTCCGGTTTTGCGCCGCAGTTGATCAATACGTTCAGGCGAAAATGTGACGGCAAACTGGCCGTACACATGATTAATACTCATTCCTCTACGAGACGCTTTTTGAGCGATGCGTTCACCCCGGTTGATTTGTGCAACACCAAATGTAGCCATTTTTAATCTCCTTTGACAGATCTGCCTTTTGCTCCATGTTGTGCCAATACTTTGCCGGGATTGCCTTTTAGGATCTTGGCCGAATACGTCAAATCCCGGTCATTTCAGGTCTAAGAGATTTCGAGCCGGATTAGTGCTTTGCCTGGTGGAGTTACTAGAAGGCAGATTTGGATGGAGCTGGTATACGAATTGGGCGCGTGGGGTTGTAATAGCGCGGCCCAGGTTGCCAGCAATAAAGGCAGGTTTGCACCGGTCGGTAGTGCTTTTGGGATCGTAATCTGGCTTTAGCGCTTCGCTGATTGACATTACTGAAGGTAGGTTTGCACCGGTCGGTAGTGCTTTTGGGATCGTAAACTGGCTATAGCGCTGCGCCAATTGGCACTACTAAAGGTAGGTTTGCACCGGCCATTTGTGGCTTGTATTAGGTTAGTAGGCAAACCTGGTGCCCGGAGCCGGAATCGAACCGGCACGCCATTTCTGGCAACGGATTTTAAGTC
>CAYOHF010000077.1:0-16034 GCA_964403695.1 uncultured Woeseiaceae bacterium
CGTCAGGAGCAGTATTTGCCGTTCACACCTTTTCACCTCGGTCCGGGCGCCTTGCTCAAGGGCGTAGGTAGAGACAGATTCAGCTTTATGATCTTCGGTGGGTCACAGGTCCTCATAGACATCGAACCAGGATACAGAATGATTGTGGGCGACTCTGTTGTTCATGGCCCGAGTCACACGATTGTTGGTGCACTGGTAATCGGAATCATCGCGACATTGACCGGAAAGCCTATAAGCGAAGTCGTATTGCGACTTTTTCGGTATCCCTGGTCAACGATATCCTGGAAGGTCGCCGGCCTCAGTGCGTTCTTGGGAACATTCTCTCATCTATTCTTTGACGCGATAATGCATTCTGATATGACGCCATGGGCTCCGTTCGTTGATTCGAACGGGTTGTTAGGATGGATATCATTGCGAAGCCTGCATATGTTGTGTGTCATGCTCGGGATAGTCGGAACACTTTTGTTTCTAAGTCACTACGAGAGGAGACATGACGCCTAACAAAACACTGCATTGTCCGCCGGTCGATTCAGCGCACGTTTTCTGTCACGCTTCGTGCACTGTAATGATGTTTGCTTCGCACGAAGCACGCCAATTACCTGGCGCCATTACCGTAAGACGACAAGCATCATTTTCACCACCACTACCCTGAGTACCGACCAATGAGAAATCCATTTCGGTTCAATCCATCTGAAAACTCGATCGGCATTAACCATGATTTTGCCGCGTCACAGATACCCGATAGGCCAGATCCGCCATTTCCGGTTGAAGGTGCAACATTTGGTGTAGCTACAATGTCCGAAAATTCACCGCATGCGGGTGAGATGCATCCCGACGGTGACGAAGTTTTATATCTGATTTCTGGCCGGGTGAGAGTCGTCTTTCCGGACAGTCCCGTGGATGACATTGATGTACTGCCTGGCGATGGACTGGTTGTTCCGCAGGGAATGTGGCACCGCGTTGACATACTTGAGCCGAGCCGGATTGTGTACCTCACGCCCGGGCCAAACAATGAGTATCGGCCGCTGGCGAAGGGCGATAACGTCAGCCCATAATATATTTCCACGGGCTGGTTTCCGTACCCCGCTCCACCACAACTTCAATAATGGCTGGACGATCATTGTCGATCGCTTTGGCCAAGATTGGTTTTAGCTCTCCTGGCGAAGTTACGCGATAGCCATCCACCGCAAAAGATTCCGCGAGTTTCATCAGGTCGGGGTTTTCCAAATCTGCGCCAATAATGTTGGAATTAAAACGTAATTGTTGGTCGCGACGGACATTGCCGAACGAAGAGTTATTGAATACGACAGTGACCAAACCGATGCCGTGCTGGGCAGCGCTCGCCAGTTCCGGCATACCGAAGAAGAAGCCGCCATCACCCGTTATCGAAACGACCGCTTTGTCCGGCATCGCGGCTTTAACGCCAATCGCTGTTGGGAAGCCGAAACCGAGTGTGCCCTGGAAGCCTGGCGTTACGTAGGTGCGGGGTTCATAGACCGGAAAACCATAGTACGAAGTGAAGCCCGTCTGGCAGAGTTCTTCAACAAAGAACCCGTCGCGTGGCAGCACCTCACGAATCACGTCAAGGTAAGCCAGCTGCGGTTGTATTTCCTCAATGTTACTGCGCGCTGTTTGTTTTGCTTGTGCTATTCGCTCGAGATCACCCTGTTTGAAGCTGCATTTGTCCAGTTTGTTTATAAGTACCTGTGTTCCTTCGGCCGAGTCCGCAACGATGCCAACATCCGGTTTCAGCCGTTGCATTTCTTCAGCATCAACATCGATGCGAATCAGTTTCGGTCCGCCGGCCGGGGGCCTGTCGTGATATACGTCCATTGAGCCCCAGCGCATGTACTGTAATTCCAGGCGGGAGCCGATGCCGATGAGTAAATCCGTATCCTCCCACAGCAATCTTGCCGCGGCAGACGATACTCCGCACTGGTGGTCTTCGCTCACTACTCCGCGACCGCTGCGAAATGCGGTCACCGAGGCGCCAAGTTTCTCGGCAAGTGCCGTTACGGCCACACTGGCGTGTTGTGCTCCACCACCACACATGATCATGATGTTCTTTGCGTTGCCAATTAGCTCGGCAGCATCGCTTATCGCGTCGTCATCAATTGCTGGTATATCGATGGTTGTGTTGCCCGGTGCGATATCCACATCCCATGGCTTAGCCATCGTGTCCCAGCACATTTCGACTGATGCGGGTCCGGGTCGTCCACTTTGCATCTGGCGAAATGCTTCGTTGATATGCGCCGAAGTATTGGCCGGATCTTCAATGCGATCGGCCCACTTGATAATCGAGGCGAGCGTACCGCGTTGATCCGAGAGCTCGTGCAGGTGGCCGCGCCCCTTACCCAAAAACTCTGACATGATCTGACCGGTCAGGCACAGCACCGGCTTGTTGCATCCAGCTGCGGTGCACAGCGCCGCGGTTGCATTCAACACACCCGGTCCTGGCACTACCGCAAACGCGCCGGGTTTACCGGTTGCCGCGGCATAACCAAAGGCCATGTAGGCAGCGCCTTGTTCATGGCGACTGAATATTGCGCGTATATCCGGCGAACGGTAAATTGCGTCGAACATTGGATAGATTTGTGCGCCAGGCAGACCGAATATCGTGTCTATGCCATTGGCAACTGCGGCACGAATCATTGCTTCGCCGCCGCTCATGGTTTCAGTGTTACTCATAGATCAGGTGACTCGCAGGTAAATATAGACAACAGCAAACAGTGTTAATGAAATGATGCTGAGCCAGCTCCAGATGATCAGTATCTTGTCCGGCCTGAACTCGGGGCCAACCTCGGACAAAGTCACTGCACGGTAGTTGTAGTAAGCAAGCGCCGGCCCGGCGAGGAAGCCGGTGCTGGTCGCAAAATCGATGAATGTGCCAAAGCCGCTCATCAGGAACAACAAGATTATCGATACCCCGACGACCTGGAGAATCAGGAAACGCGTGTACCGTCCGGGCTGACCGGCTTCCCGCCCGGTCATGATGCCGAACAGACGGTCACTCACTCGCGGCAACGCATCGAGCAGGGCAATCTGCGTAGACCACATGACCGCGATCGCGGCAGCCGCAATAATCGGGTAAGACCAGTTGCCGATAACGCTCGTGAATATGGACAGCAACTCAGTAGCAAAAGCACCGGCGTTAGCCGGCACGACACGTTCGGTCTGAAACAGGACAGCCGTGCCCATCACCAGGAAGCAAATAGCAAGGACCAGCGCCAGGCTATAGCCAATGCGCAAGTCACTCAGCGATCGTTGGTAGTCGAATTCCGTATCACCGCCCCTGCGCCGTTCGCAAACCCACATGGATTGAAAGATCGAGCCAGTCATCGGCATCGGCATCCAGCCTGCAACCGCAATAACGAAAATCGCGAGTGAGCGACTTGGCGTAATTTGCGCAAACAGGTCTCTCCCTTCACTGCCGAGCAACGGTACCGCGAATATCGTCGCTGTTACTGCAAGCACAGAAAACGCCAGCACAAAAATTTTGACGATTCGTTCTGCCTTGGCGTAATGACCATTAAGCAGTATAGCGGCCGAAACGATCATGATAGCGACCGCGACAACCGGTCCGCTAAAAGGCAAATTGAAAACGCTGATAAACAAGCCAGCCGTGACCAGAGCAACCGCGCCAGACGCTATGAACATATCGACGAAAAATGCGACGCCAAGCCAGACAAGTGCGAATTTACTAATATTCGAATAGCCTGTGACCAGGCTGCGGCCAGTCGCACTGGCATAATCGACGGCAAACCTGAAAGCCGGGTACTTGAGAATAACGATCAATACGATAAGCCAGGCAAAAGACAAACCGTAGTCCGCGCCCGCCCGCGTCGACTGAACCAGGTGTGATACGCCAACCGCAACTGCGGCCAGCATCATCCCCGGGCCGATGCGGCCAAACAGGTTTTTCACGCAGCGGCGCTCTTGTTGACATTCACTATCTGAATAGTGGTGTACTCAGCGAGGCCCTCTTCACCAAATTCCACACCAATACCGGAGCACTTCACGCCGCCGAATGGAATATTGGGCGCTATGCCGCCATGCTGATTCACCCATGCTGTACCGCATTCGAGTTGTGCAGCCACCGCACTGCCTCGCTCGGCATCTGACGACCAGACTGAGCCGCCCAGACCAACTTCCAGCCCGTTGGCGCTGCTTATGGCGTCATCAAGATCCGTATATTTGATGATTGGCAACAATGGACCAAACTGCTCTTCGTTAACGATGCGCATGCCATCGGTGACATCGGCGACAATTGTGTAAGGGAGAAAGTAGCCCGGGCCATCCGGTGCTTCGCCGCCGCACAGGACCCGCCCCCCATTTGCTTTCGCGTCAGCGAGCAAATCGAGAACTTTTTCATATTGCATTTTGTTGGCCAACGGTCCCTGTTGCACACCTTCGTCCATACCGTTGCCCATCTTTACGCCTTGCGCAGCTTCGACCAGTTGCCCGCAAAGTTCATCGTAGATTGATTCGGGAACGTAAAGCCTTTTCAGAGCGGCGCAGACCTGCCCGTTGTTCATGAAGGCGCCGTGGATAATTCCGCGTGCGATTTTCGCCGGGTCCGCGTCATCGAGAACAACGCCGGCGTCGTTGCCGCCAAGTTCCAGCGTAAGCCGTTTCAAACTGTCAGCAGAACTGCTCATCACCTTCTTGCCCGTTGGTATCGAACCGGTGAAGATGATTTTCTGAATTCCGGGGTGACTGGTCATCCATTGACCGAGATCGTCCGTGCCAGCGACGCAATTCAAAACGCCCGGCGGCAGGACCTCGTTGATGATTTCCACCATTCGCAAAGTGCTCAGAGGTGTATATGGTGATGGTTTGATGATAGCCGTGTTGCCGGTACGAATGGCGGGCACGACATGCCAGATACCAATCATAAGCGGAAAATTCCATGGCGTGATCGAGCCAACGACGCCGACCGGCTTGCGGGTTTGCACGATGCGGGCTTTGTCATCGTCCTGAATGACTTTGTCCGGCAATGACAGGCCACCTGTGAAGCCCGCCCATGCGCCGGCGCCACCGATCTCAAACTGTGCGCCACTTAAGGGTTTTCCCTGTTCCAGGGTCAGCAGCGTGGCTAGCTCCTCGGCATGATTGCCGATTGCTTCAGCAATTTTTCCACAGGCTGCCACACGTTCCTCGTCGGAAACTTTCGACCATGACTTGAACGCCTCCGCTGCGGCGTTGACCGCATCGTCCAGTTGTTCTTTCGTCGCGATTGGACATTGACCGACGATCTCTTCCGTCGCCGGATTGATTACACCGAATGAATCAGTCGTTGCAATTTTCTCGCCATTGATAATTAGCCCGTAGTCGGCCATCAGATATCTCCCTTCAGGGTTTTTCTTGTAATGATACCAGCTAAGTCTTTGGCACCAGGATTGAGAAGTGCATTTTTATCGTTGCGCCGGCGCAGTCTCTGGCTGGTACTCGTAGTAACTATCCAGCGCGTCGTCAAGCTGCAGGCTGCGGTAAAACGAGTCAGGATCGCACGGTGAGTAGATCATGTCCTGATCATCCGAGCGTTTCATTTGCACTCGCCTGACCACGGGGCGCGCGTAGTATTTTGGGTCGTGCAGGGTTGCTTCCATAATCAGGTCGCCTGAGTCATCGAGCCAGAGGCGTTCCACCACCCTTGCTTCATCTGAAATCGGCTCTGCATTGTGTGTCAACACTGCTTCCGCAAGACTTTCTGTTTCTACTACGAGTGTCGATCCGTCCCACGTTGCCAATGATTCGCCCATGACGTCGTGTGGCCGATCAGGATTGTGTTGGGCCCTGTCAAACCAGAATCTCCTGATAGCGCTGCTGTTGGCATACAACATCGTCAGCCGGTTGGTCGTCGCCATAATCTCGATATTGCCGGGCTGAGCGTATTTTCGCATTGGACCGGCAGGCTTACAGCGCAGGGTTGGATCATATAGCCCCTTCTGATACTCGCTGTGACGCGCCAGCCCTGTCTCATTCAATTGTGGATTCGTTCTGCCGATGGGACCGAGACCGATTTTGCGCGACCAGACGCCGGTAATGTCGACCGGATTCATTTGTGCTCCCGAGTCTGCCTGCCAGTCCTCAGCTGTTGTTCGCGCTGCGGTGAACGTCTTCGCGTCCAGGTTCGGGAAATTTGTATAACCAGCAATCATATCGACCGTGCCAGCGATCGCACCGTCAACAATCGTTCCGGTCAATTGCAGCTGTGCCGGAAACCCGCCCAGGTTTTCACGATCCAGTACCATCGTGAAAGATTCTTCGCCGACGACGACATCGATAACTTCGTTGTCGAATATTGCATTCAGCCCATCGCCAGCAGCCACGAATTCCAGGTGCAGTGGCGCGCCAGGCAATGTTTTGTCAACGTCAAATGCCCAGTGGCCCGGAAGAGCGGCAGCAATCGACGATGCCGAAAGGCTGACAGCCTCGGTTGCGGCAGCAGCAGCAGCGCGTTTGGTGTCGTCGCCGAATATCGAATAACGCACACCCGCCGCAGTAATCACCACATCTAGGTAGAGTTTTTTCGTGCCATTCCGACCGGCGTGTCCGCTGACGGTTACTGCATCGCCAACTGCAATTACATCAGCAACGATTCCACGTCGGCGCAATGCCGCGACACTCTGCCCGGCAACGTTCCAACGGATAGTTTCGCCATTGTCGTCAACGTCGAGAAGAATCTGCACATGCGGGTTACGAAAACGCACTTCTGAAACAGTGCCCTGCAGCGTAATGTATTTATCAATGTCGTATTCGGCGGCGAAAGAGTGATGCGCCTGGGCCGTATTCGGCAGCATATACAACAACGACAGGAACACGATGTAAACGAGTTTTCTCATATCCGGAGTTCCGCGACTGATGGGCCGCTCTATTATCACACGCAGCGAAAGCATGAGGATTGCTTGTCGAATATAGCTGTCACGCATAAGGATACAGGACCCGGTAAGAGCGTCGACAGCGCTCACAATCGCCCTGCATACTGGCAAGCACAGACCACGAAGCAATCAGGAATGATAAATGACTCACTTACGACCGCTTGATCTCGACGAGGTGGATGACCCCGAAATCCTTGCAATGTGGGAGGCCGGCATAAAAAAGCGCGGTTTCGTCGTCAATGCGGCTCGCACAATGGCGCGCCGGCCGGAAATTCTAAAAGCATACACAGCGTTGAACAATGCCGTCATGTACTCGGGCACCGTCGATGGTGAGCTCAAGATGCTGATAACACTGGTTCGCAGTGTTGCCTCCGGATGCCGCTATTGCCAGTCGCACATGGCCAACCTGTCCACCAGGTTTGGCGCATCGAATGAGAAAATCCAGGCGCTGTGGAATTTCGAGGAAAGCGATCTGTTCACTGCAGCAGAGCGCGCAGCTGTCCGCGTCGCGTTCAAGGCGGGTTCGCTGCCAAATGAAGTCGAGGCTGAGGATATCGATGAACTGAAGAAGCATTTTGATGAGGGTGAAATCGTCGAGATTGTTGCCTGCATCTGCCTGTTCGGCTGGCTCAATTGCTGGAATGAGACATTAGCAACTCAGGTCGAGTCCGTTGCTGCTGACGCCGCAGAAAAATCGATCGGCCCGATGGGGTGGGAACCGGGCAAACACGCCTGATTCGACACGGGCTCGATCATCACACTGACGCCGCGGCAGCCTTTCCTTTGAGCCTGGCCTTCATTTCCTGCCAGTATTTAGGTTTTACGGGTATCAAAACGGCAGCGGCGAATACTGCAATCCCGGCGCAAATGATGAACGGCGTAACGTACGATCCCGTAATCACGAACATGCGTCCCATAAACCACGGACCGAACGCGAAGCCGAGATTGACCACCGCGGTGTACACACCGAACAAAATGCCGATATTTGCCAAACCGAAAGTGTGTTTCGTCAATACGGTTGTATCCAAAAGGACAGCGGCGTGACCGACCGCGCGAAATACGACGAATGCCGCAAATATGTAGGGGTTCAATGCCGCCAGGGCGAATAAACAAGCCGCTCCCAAAACAAGATACATCAGGGATACGCCCTTAGAGGAGAGTTTGTCGAAAATGCTGCCGACGAACACCCTGCCCGCGATACCGATGAGCCCCATTACGCTGATAGCAGCTGCCACAAATGCCGCTGACATGCCCAGATCGACTTCGAGGTACAACACCTGGTGTTGCACGAATGCCTGATCAACGAAAGCGACAGAAAAAACAGCCAGTGCAATCAGCCAGAATTCTCGTTTTTTCATTAGGGCCCGAAGCGGTGCCCAGGTTACTGCTGCAGAAACCGCTGGCGAACTATCGGCCGACGGATCGCTGCCCTCGAATGATTTATCCGTGAGAAAAAAGAGCATCATCGGCAGCGCGATCAACCAGACTCCGAGACTCATCATGGCTATTGCCACGCGCCAGCCATACTCGCCGATGAGAAACGTAATCGCGATTGGCACGATGACCGAACCAACACTGGTACCGAGCAATGCGACACCCATCGCCGTACCTTGCGAAGAATGAAAGGTTCTGGAAATCAGAACTTTGATTGCCACGATCGTACCCGGGCTGGCTATTCCCAGCAGTACGCCAGACAAATAATAGATCGTGAGGTTAGGCGTCCAGAGGAAACTGACCATCGCCAGTGCACCCAACGTGGAAACAGTTATCAGGACTTTGCGAACACCGATGACATCAATGAAACGGCCGGCCACAATAGAAAATATTGCTCCGGTTCCGTACTTGGCGGAAGCAAGCAATGTTGCCTGCTCACGGGTCCAGCCGAATTCTTCGATTACCGAGCGAAACAGGAACGGTAATGAAAAAGCGGGTGCGCTAAAGGCGAATAGCAAACACATGAAAGCCACGGCAAGGATGCGCCAGTTTTGTCGAAACTCGCTGATGAAAACACTATCGGTGACACTCATCGACTCTTGCACCCTCGAATTTTATTGGGCTTGACTGAATATTATCAGGCAACCGGCAGCTGTTACTCGTCGCTTATGCCTATCGCTTCCTGGTATGCCTTTTTGACGTCGTCCGGCATACCGGCCTGAAACAGGTATTCCGGCCATAATGCACGGTAGCCAAGCTTTTTGGCTGAACTCAGAATTTCTTCGCGTGTTTTCGATTCGGCAAACGCGTCGCGATGCTTAATCGGCAATTTGACGCAGGCATTTCTTTTCTCATCGCGAACAAGCCCCATCGGTTCCCCGCCAGACTCGACAACTTCCATAGCTGTCTTGAACGCGCGACGCATTTTGATAATGCCGCCATCACTTTTGCCAAGATGCTCCTGGGTCCTGTCCGCAATCGTTCCTTGCCCGACCCAGGCGACAAAATCCTGGTTCATGACATGACTTGTAATCCAGCGGCCGGTGTCCGGGTCTTTCACCGGCCCGTGCCAGTAAGGAATTTCATCCTGTACATACGGTTCCTGTTCTTTGGGCACACGCACGAACGACCAGGTGACGCTAAGCGTATTCTCGTCATCGATCGGCACCCGCCATTCGATATGATCACCGACAAAAAATGCATTTGGCCAAAGCGCCATAACGCCTATTGTCCAGTGCTCATTTTTTTCATCCGTATCTTCGCGAATGCGCCGATACACGTGGCCAAACTCGACCTCATCGAATTCCACTTTGAGGTGCCTGGGCCCGTACCCATCTTCTTTGTTCTCGAGCCGGGATGCCCAGTTGCGGTGCATCCACTCAAAGTGAATCGGGTCGCAGGAGTTTTCCTGGCACTGAAACCAGTTGCATGGCACATCGGCAGTTACGATCTGGCAAAAGCCGTTGTCCCAGGTGAACGGTTCCCAGTTTGGCACCAGCGGCGCCGGGTCGGGGCCCATGTAGGCCCAGATCATGCCCGCCAGGGTGGCAACGCGATACGACTTGATACGTACCTTGTCTTTGAAGTTGGCCGCCGCATTAACTTCATCTTCGAAAGGCTGTTCAAGGCAACGGCCCTCATGATTAAACAACCAGCCGTGATAATTGCAGCGCAGGCCACAGTCCTCGACGATTCCGTAAGCAAGGTCGGCGCGTCGATGACAGCACTGGCGGTCGATCAGGCCGATATCCCCCTGCCCGTCACGGTAGAGAATCAGGTCTTCGCCCAGAATGCGGACCGGTTTAAGGGGATTGTCCTTCAGCTCAGCCGCAGCAGCGATCGGGTGCCAGTAGCGGCGCAGCAGATTACCCATCGGCGTGCCCGGCCCGACCTGGGTAAAGCGCTCGTTCTCAGCCTGGCTCATCATGACCGGTATTCCCCTGCGGTATTCGATTGCTGCACCATGACAGGCTAAGTGGCAGCGCCGTGGCAATCAATGCGGATTTGCATATAGCGAAACGAACAGTCTATTCTGCGAAACATTACAGTACCATGCGATCCTGCAAGGACGGATAACGATATGAATACACCTGAGACAGGCGGATCATCACAGGCCGGACTCCTGAAAGGCACACTGCTCGCCCTGATCGCAGCCATCGTCGTGGCGGTTTTGTTCGTATTACCTGCCGAATACGGTGTTGATCCGACCGGAGTCGGTGAAAAATTGGGCCTGCTTGATCTTGGTGAAAGCCCACCAGTGGCCTCCGCCTCATCGGCTGTGCCCACAAACGTTGTAACAGGGGCTTTTCCTGACGCTCCTGCCGAATTCGACTACTACGAACCGGAGATTCTTGGCGATCCCTTTTCCAGAACGCAATCAAGTGTATTTCAATCGGCTACGCTGGTCATAAAGCTCGACGTTGGTGAACAGGTGGAATTCAAAGCCGTAATGCAACAGGGCGATGCGCTGGTCTATCACTGGAAACTTGAAGAGGGCGTCATCTACACAGATTTTCACGCCGATCCTGGTGAGGGTGCAGCGGGTTACCCGGACCGTTATTTTATTCGCTATGCCGAAAGTGAGGTTGGCGAGAGTGGCGGTTCCCTGGTGGCGCCATTTGCCGGCAACCACGGCTGGTACTGGCTCAATATAGAAGATTACCCGGTCACAATTACCCTCGAGGTACGAGGGTTTTATGAGCGCATAGAAGAACTTGGACGCTCATACCAGTGAAGCAATCCGGTCATGCAGTAACGAGGAAGAAACCCGCCAGCTGGTAGGCTGCGAGCAAGAAACCGGCGAACATCAGCACGAAATTAAATGCTTTGGCTTTTCGCTCGAAAGAACCACCCGCTCGTAATGCATTGATAAGTACAAGCAGAAATACCAGCGCGAGCAGCTGGCCAATTTCGACTCCCACGTTGAACGATATGATATTGGCGACCAAACCCTCCGCCGATAACGTCAGGGCCTGTAGCTTCGTCGCCAGACCGAAGCCATGCACCAGGCCAAACAGGAAAACGGCAATCTTCGGATTGGGCGAGACGTTGAAAAATTTACGAAAGCCATCCAGATTTTCAAAGGCTTTGTAGGCGACGGACAAACCGATTACAGCATCGACAAAATAGACGTTGACGTTTATGTCAGCCAGAACACCGCCCAGTAATGTGACGCTGTGTCCAAGGGCAAACAGTGTTACGTAAACTGCGATATCTTTCGGTCGATATAGAAAAAAGATCACGCCGAACAGGTACAGCAAGTGATCGTAGCCGGTGATCATATGCTTCGCCCCGAGATAGGCAAAAGCAAGCAATGCCTGTCCGGAGTTGCGCTCCAGGAACATGGCGTCTCGTTCTTCCACACCGTGGGCCAGTACTACACCAGCAACAATCAATCCCGCCAGCCCAATAACCAACCGCGCCATGGTTCCTGTCAAATTTCTCGAATCAAAAAACATTTATTAACCCGGAAAAAGTCAAACCGGTTTCTCGACGACCTTCCTGTCCGTTTTTCGGCTAATAGCACTCACTATTAACGTGAAACTGATGGCGGCAAAAGTCATCAGCGTATAGGTTGAGCCAATTTTGTGCGCCAACCACCCGGCAACGATACTACCAATAGCGGGCCCACCTATGATTACCAGGGTCCAGAGACTTAAAACCCGACCGCGCAGGCGATCATCGACACTGATCTGCACTTCAGACTGCGATCCTATGCTGACCATACTGGAAAAGAAACCAAGTAGTGCGACCGCTGCGATTCCACCTGTAATGCTGCTGACGAGGGCAAACAGGAATATCGACACGGCCGTGCCAATCGCGCCAACCACGACCGTCAGATGCAGGTAGGAATGCAAACGTATGACTGAAAAAATCAGACTGGTTGCGATCGCACCAGCACCGGCCGCTGCCATTAGTGCCGCAAGTGCGTTGCTGCCACCATCAAATATGAGTGCTGCGAATGCGGGCATCAGTTCCAGCACACCGCGACTAAAAAAAACACTGATGCCAGCAATCAGTATTACCTGCCGAATTGTCGGATGGTCCCGCGTGTAACGCAGACCTTCGGCAAGTTGCGACAGGTACTTCTTGTTCTTCTCCGGCTGCGGCCGCTGCCGGTTTGTTCTTATGATCAGGAGCGACAGAATTACCGGGAGATAGGTGATCGCATTGGTAACATAGGCAAAGCCCAGCCCCCAAACGGAAACAATAGCGCCCGCCAGCCCCGGCCCAACGAATCTTGATGTGTTAAATATCACTGATGAGATGGCAACCGCACTTGGAAACTGCGCCTGCTCCACCAGGTCCGGGATAAGCGCCAGGCGAATCGGTGAATAAGCACTGTTGGCTATGCCATGCAACAGGGACAAGAACAGCAGAATCTCGATCGACATGCTATCCGCCAGCGTGAGCACACCAAGCACCGCAGCAATCAGCATGAGGATGCAGTGCATGACGATCATGCCGTAACGTGGCCTGATACGATCGACAAACACGCCAAAAAAAGGCGTCAACAACAGCAGCGGCAGGAATTGCATGGCGGCAACCAGGCCAACCATCAGCGAGGACTCGCTCAATTGCCAGGCCTGCCAACCCAGCGCCAGGCGCTGAATCCAGATACCGAGCACCGAGATCGTATTGCCGTAGAGGAATATGCGGAAGTTATGACTTCGCAGTGCGGAATGATGTTGAGTTTTGTTATTTGGCATTGCCGACCCGAATTACAGTTTCTATCCGGTACCGACGTAAGGAATCAGTCGCCCAAGTAGCAACACTGCGAACCACGCAAACAGTGAAAGTACTGCGACCGCCTTTGCGTCCTTTGGTGTATCTCCGTGTGCATCCCAGTTCGCAACCCGGGGATTGATTTTCCAAATGAACCAGAGCGCATTCACTCCCGCAATCAGCACCAGGACCATTTTGATCTGGAAACCAATGTTTATGGAATAACGTGCCGGATCACCCAGGAAAAACAGGGTGCCCGTGACCAGGTTCAATAAAAAACCGAACGTCGCCCAGGGCAACAATTTATGCGTCGCCATGATGTCAATCTGCCGCAAATACCCTGCGAGTCGCAGGTCCACGATAAGCATGGCGCCAAGCAATAACGAAAGGCCAACGAAATGTATGATCTCAAGCATGGGCCACAGCCAGTAACTCGACAATATCCAGCTATTGATTGCCCCGCCTTCAATTGCTTGTACGAGTGCTTCCATTGAATCTCTACAGGTAAGCGATCAGCCGGCCGGCGCCGATGGCACCGATCCAGCAAAGTAATGACACTACGGCGACCAGGCGCGTCGCACCCATGGTGGCGCTACCTGATGCATCCCAGCTGGCAGCATTTTCACGAAGTTTGCTGCGAATCATTACTGCGCAAATAACACCAATAGTGATCAATCCGATTTTCAGCAGAAACGGTGTGCTTGAAATGAAAGTCGTGGCCTGCGATGAAAACAGGGCAGTCCCGGAAATCGCGTTAACCGCGAGGCCGATCCAGGCCAACCTGAACAGGCTGAGAAAGGACTCGTATGAGACGCCTTTGTTGAAGCCCAGTATGCGCAGATCAAGCATCAGGAAAATGCCGGCAACGATAGCCAGACCAACGACATGCATGCCAAGCAGCAGGGGATAACCCCACAGCGACTCACCCACCCAAATCGCGATCGTCGTATTTTCCAGCGCTTCGAACATCGGCGAATTGTAGCGCGATCTGTTATTGTCTTTTCGGTCAGACTCGCATTGCGTAATTCGTGTATTTTTGGAATAGGTCATTTCAGTCAGGCTCGCATTGCGTAATTCCCGTAGGTCAGGAGAGTGATCTCAATGCGACAATTCGGCGTACGGGGGAATTCCAGATAATGAAAATAATCGTCCTGGTTGCGTTCACTCTGTGCGCCTCTGTTGCCTGCTCAAATTCCAGCGATCCGGCAGATTCTGCGGCTGCACCCGTTTTGAGCATCAATGCGCTGATGACTGACGTCGTAACGCCCACCAGCAACACGCTCTGGAGTGTTGAGGACCCGCAAACAGATGCCGATTGGCTGGTGTTCATAGATGCTGCATCACAGATGATCGCCGCCGGGGAGCAGATCAAGCGTGGCGGCAGTGGTCCGAATGATGCGGCACGGGCTGGGGATCCTGCATGGCAGGCGTTTGCCGATACACTCATCGGCGCGGCGGTTGACGCCCGCAGTGCGGCGGAAGCGAAAGATCTGGATGCGCTGTTAATTGCCAACGATGTTTTGTATCCACCCTGCGAGGAGTGTCACATTCAGTTTCATCCCGGCGTGGATGCAGAGGAATTAAACTGACGTTACGTCGAGCTGAATTCGCCCGCTGGGCGGGCGATAAAATTACTGCCAGTACATAAACGCTGCCGAACTGCCAGTACCGCCTGGCGTTCGGTAAAGCGCATGATAATCGATGATCTTGCCTTGCAGGTGCGAGCCCTGCAGTGCACCGCCCATAGCGACCCACGATTTTATCTCTGACGACCCTGCCTGGTAGTAACCTTCGCGGAAGCTCAGCAGGTACTTGAAATCGCAGCTTTCCATCGCTTGCATGATGTCCCGGTCAAAATTCTCGTCAACCACGAAGTGACTCAGGCCACCTGTTGCAATGACTGCCACGCGCAGGTTTTCGTCCCATGCCCGTATGGCTTTACCAATGGTTTTGCCCAGTGCGTAACAACGTGCGACTCGTGGCTGATTGGGTGGAAAGAACGTGTTGGTATCGATCGGTACGTGTGGCGTCACGTTTTTGCGAAAAATTTGTTTGTAAATAAAACCATAAGCATGCGGCATACCGCTAAGGTGCGAACGCTCAGGATCGGCACGATGCTGCTGCTTTGAGTAGGCAATGTCGAACCCCGCATCCATAGAAGCTTCTGCGAGGTATTCTGCGAGTTCCGGATGGCCTGGAAACACGGCCGTGCCGCTATCAGGAAGGTGGCCTACATCCGCAAGATGAATTCCAGGTGGCAATCGTTCAACCTGGGCGTCGGTCCGCGGCAGGTTTTCGAAATTCGGACAACCCATAATCGTAAAAGCCGGTTTGATATCGTCCAGAAACATCTCAGCCTGGTCGTTTCCAAAAATGACAGTCACGTCGGGTTTTGCTGCGGCGAAAATCTCGCTTAGCTGGTCGATCGCCTGGTACGACTTTGTCAGTCGTTCCTCACGGGTTTCCATTCCCGTCTGCTCAGCCAGGTTCTGCTCTGCGCGTATCCTGGCCAGTTCCGCATACTTGAGGCGCTCGCCCTTATACCAGAGCGGAACGCCGTCTTCTGTATCCCGCTTGCCACGTATATCCCACTTGTCGGCCGGCGTGTGCAGCTGTGGCGTATGTGCACAGCCGATTCCCAGAACGATTTTTGCCATTACATTAACCCGTTACGTAACGTAGAGACCGCTAACGTCAGAGATTGAAAATCCGTATTGCGTTTCTGTCACGAACTTTTGCCGCAACAGAAGACGGCAGTGCGTTAACACGCGAAAGACAACCTTTCATGTCGCCTATATTGTGCGGATAATCAGATCCGTACAACATATTCTCTTCACCACCAACTTTGATACACAGTTCCAGTGCATCCTGTGTATATACAACAGAATCATAGTATATGCGCCGCAAATAGCTACTTGGTTTTTCCTGGGTCGCCGTTGCACAGGCCGGGATCATCTCGTGACATCTATCCAATCTGCCCACGAGATAAGGCAG
>CAYOHF010000078.1:0-15881 GCA_964403695.1 uncultured Woeseiaceae bacterium
GAACAGCGCGTGCGTCACGGCAAATTCAGTGATGGCGTTATCCTCAATTGCGAGGGCCAGGGCGCGCATGCGCGAGTCGAGGTCAATTTTGAGACCGCCGGCACAAAATGGCTGGTACTTAGTTATGCCAATCTCAATCTCATGTAAAATAAGTCACGGACAATAAGCCGTGTACAAATAATGAAAATACTAATTCTCGGCGCTGGCCAGGTCGGTTCATCGGCGGCATATCATCTTTCACGAGAGGAGGCCAACGACGTTACCGTGGTCGACATGCGTGCCGAAACGCTGCGCGACCTTCAGGATCGCCTTGATATCCGCACCGTTGTAGGACATGCCACATATCCGGATGTGCTCGAGCGTGCGGGTGCGCGAGATGCCGACATTATTGTCGCACTGACGGATTCTGACGAATCCAACATGATCGCCTGCCAGGTGGCCTATACCATATACAAGACGCCCACGAAGATTGCGCGAATAAGGTCCGCGGACTACATGAATGCGCGTGATCTCTTTACCCAGGACGCGATTCCGGTGGACGTTCGCATCAGTCCCGAACAACTAGTCTGTGAGCACATTGAGCAGCTGATTCTTTATCCGGGCGCACTGCAGGTTCTCGAATTTGCCAATGGCCGGGTAAGACTGGTAGCAGCGCGCGCCGACGAGGGCGGTTTTCTGGTCGGGCAGAAGATAGCAACGCTAAAAGAACATATACCGAACACCGAGGGCCGCATTGCGGCGATCTACCGCAACGGTCAATCGATGCAGCCGGACGGTGATACGGTCATACAAAAAGGCGATGAGGTGTTTTTTGTCGCAGCACGCCAGGACGTGCGCGTATTCATGAGTGAAATGCGCAAGCTGGAGGATCCGGTTCGTCGTGTTGTGATCGCAGGCGGCGGCAACATCGGCGTCCGGCTGGCTCTGGCGCTCGAGCAGACCAACCAGGTCAAAATTATCGAGCGCGACCCACATCGAGCTCGCGTTATCTCCGAGCAGTTGAATAAGGCCATCGTTCTGGTTGGCGACGCTGCGGACGAGGAACTATTGCTGGAAGAAAACATCGACAATGTTGATGTTTTTTGCGCGCTCACTAACGCAGAGGAGGCCAATATCCTGTCTGCCATGCTGGCAAAGCGGCTCGGCGCACACAAGGTAATGGCGCTGATCAACCGACCGTCATATGCGGAGCTGGTCGAGTCAAGCAGCATCGATATCGCGATCTCTCCACAGCAGGTAACCATCGGCTCGTTACTGGCGCATGTACGGCGAGGTGATGTGGTCCGGGTGCATTCGCTGCGGCGTGGCGCTGCGGAGGCCATCGAGGCGATCGCACACGGCTCCGCAGAAGATTCCAAAGTTGTCGGCCGCAATATAGAAGAAATCGGCCTGCCGCGCGGGATCAATATCATTGCCCTGGTGCGTGGCGAGCAGGTGATCATTGCTCATCATGACACGGTCATCGAAACTGACGATCATGTAATTCTGTTCATGACCGATCGACGCAAGATCGACAAGCTCGAGAACCTGTTTCAGGTCGATGTGTCGTTCGTCTGAGCGAGCATTGCGATCCTTAACATGCGAACGACAACCGGGTAAAAAGAGCAGCAAATGAACTGGACAGTCGTGATACGCATCCTGGGCCTGCTGCTGATGCTGTTCAGCATGACCATGCTGGTGCCAATAATTGTCAGCATTCTCTACAGTGATCACGCATGGCTGCCATTTGTAAAAGGATTCGCCTTCACATTCCTTTCCGGACTGCTCATCTGGTTTCCGTTACGGCGCTCGCGAAAGGATTTGCGGCTGCGGGACGGCTTTTTGGTCGTCGCTTTGTTCTGGACGGTTCTTGGTACTTTTGGCGCACTGCCGCTTTACTTCGCTGATGCCCCCGTCATGTCTTTCACCGACGCGGTTTTCGAGTCGATGTCGGGCCTGACAACGACCGGTGCTACCGTTATTACCGGCATCGATTCCTTACCAAAATCGATTCTTTATTATCGCCAACAGCTGCAGTGGCTTGGTGGCATGGGCATTATCGTATTGGCAGTCGCTATTTTGCCCATGCTCGGTGTCGGCGGCATGCAATTGTATCGCGCGGAAACGCCAGGTCCGGTTAAGGACACCAAGCTCACACCACGAATTACGGAGACCGCCAAGGCGCTATGGTATGTCTATCTCGCCTTCACCGTTCTTTGCATGGGTGGCTACATGGTTGCCGGTATGGATTTGTTCGATGCACTTTGTCATGCATTTTCTACTGTTGCCATTGGCGGTTTTTCGACTCACGACCTGAGCATCGGGCACTTCAACAGCACCGCAATCAATATAGTTACCATCATATTCATGTTTTTGGCTGGCATAAATTTCTCTTTGCATTTTTTCGCTTTTAGAAATATATCTATCAGGCACTACATACATGACCCGGAGTTTCGCGCTTATGCGTTCTTTCTGTTGATCCTGTCCGCCATCGTTATCGTGACCTTGTTCTGGAAAGAAACCTACACCGACGCGCATGCCGGTATCATTGATGGTCTCTTTCAGGCCGTCTCAATCGGAACAACGACGGGTTTTACGACCGCGAATTATGCGGCCTGGCCAGACGCGCTTCCTGTATTGTTAATTTTTGCCAGTTTTGTCGGCGGCTGTGCAGGTTCAACGGCTGGTGGCATCAAAGTCATGCGCTGGCTTCTCATTGCCAAGCAAGGTGCGCGCGAAATTGCACGACTCATACATCCGAGCGCAGAGATACCCGTCAAAATCGGCAACAAAGCCGTACCGTTTCGGGTTGTTGATGCGGTCTGGGGCTTCTTCTCTGTGTACGTCGTAGTTTTCAGCGTCATGCTACTAATGATGATGTCCACCGGCCTTGACCAGGTCACGGCTTTTTCTGCAGTTGCGGCAGTGCTGAATAACCTGGGCCCGGGTCTGGGTGAAGTCGCTGCCGGGTTTATGACGGTCAGCGATGCTGCCAAATGGATTGCCGTCGTTGGCATGCTCCTGGGAAGACTGGAGATCTTTACGCTGCTGGTACTGATCACACCTACCTTCTGGCGCCACTGAGGGCGTGCAGCTGTCCGCGATCAGCTCGCTTATTGACCGGATCAGTATTTCAACAGGCCGCGCAACGGCCTGGCTGACATTGGCCATGGTCGTGGTTACTTTTCTGATCGTGATCATGCGCTATGTTTTCGATAGCGGCTTCATCTGGTTGCAGGAATCGCTGGTCTGGATGCATGCCGTGGTTTTTATGCTGGGTGCTGCTTATACGTTGCAGATGGAAGAGCACGTTCGGGTCGATATTTTCTATCGCGATATGAGCGAGCAGCGCCGTGCCTGGGTAAATTTCCTCGGCATTATAATTTTCGTTTGGCCACTTTGTGTTTTCTTTATCGTGACAGCATTCAGTTACGCAGGTGCTTCCTGGAGCCTTCATGAGGTGTCACTAAATGCCGGTGGTTTGCCTTATCCGGCTATTCCCCTGTTGAAGACGGTCCTCATAGTCATGCCTGTCGCCGTCGCGCTCCAGGGTTTGTCGTTGCTGTTGCGTTCTTTGCAAACCATCAGGAAACGTTGACGATGGAGTGGATCGCTCTACTGTTATTTGCTGCCGTGATCGTGCTTCTGCTGGTTGGGTTCCCTGTGGCGTTTTCACTGGGCGGCACAGCGTTGTTGTTTGCGTTCTTTGGCGTAATCGGTGGTGGTTTTGAATCTGCGTTCCTCACCAGCCTGCCAAGCCGGATTTTCGGCATCATGACCAATGAAACTCTGGTGGCTGTGCCACTGTTTGTCTTCATGGGTGTGACGCTCGAACGGGCACAAATTGCGGAGGACCTGCTCGATTCACTCAGCTCGCTTTTTGGGACATTCCGCGGTGGCCTGGGAATTTCGGTGACGCTGGTCGGCATGCTGCTTGCGGCCAGCACCGGCATTGTGGGTGCGACTGTTGTCACTATGGGTCTTTTGTCTTTGCCAACAATGCTCAAGCGTGGTTACTCGCCGGAAATAGCAACCGGTACAATTTGCGCGTCCGGCACACTTGGTCAAATTATTCCACCGTCGATTATCCTGGTCATGCTCGGTGAGGTCATGTCGACCGCTTACCAGCAGGCGCAACTTTCGCAGGGAATTTTTTCGCCGGAGACGATTTCGGTGGGCGACCTTTTTGCCGGCGCTTTGTTGCCAGGGTTGATGCTGGTTCTGATGTATGTAATCTATCTCGTCCTTGTGGCGCTGTTTAATCCGGCCGCGATGCCGGGGCATGTGTCGGCGCCGAACGAATCGATTTCTTTACAACGACTTCTCAGAGCGCTCTTCCCACCACTACTGCTGATCTTCGCGGTGCTCGGTTCCATTCTCGGTGGTATTGCCACGCCGACCGAAGCAGCCGGCGTTGGCGCTATGGGTGCGCTATTGATGGCGTTACAACGACGCGCTTTGTCTATGGAGAGACTGCAGGACGTCATGCGCAACACCTTACGCATCAGCAGTATGGTATTCATGATTCTGATCGGTGCTTCTGTTTTTTCGCTGGTGTTTCGTGGTTACGGTGGTGACGACGGGGTGCGGGCAGTGTTGGACGCACTGCCTGGCGGCGTCTTCGCCGCGGTGTTGCTGGTAATGCTGGTGATGTTCCTGCTCGGTTTTGTACTCGACTTTATAGAAATCACTTTTGTCGTCGTCCCGATTGTTGGCCCGGTATTACTTTCAATGGGACTCGATCCGGTGTGGCTCGGCATCATGATTGCTATCAACCTGCAAACATCATTTTTGACGCCGCCTTTTGGCTTTGCATTATTTTACTTGCGCGGCGTCGCACCTGCGGAAGTGACCACGGCACAAATTTATCGCGGTGTAGTGCCCTTTGTTGGCATCCAGGTTCTTGCGTTGCTTATTTTAGCGGCATTTCCTGAGATCGTGACCTGGTTACCGGATCGGCTGTACGGTTCTTAGCCACGCATCGCCCGCTGGGCGGGCTCCTACAATTCCAATTAGTACTGTAGGAGCCCGCCCAGCGGGCGATGATTACAGTTCCCGCGCATTCATATACGCATGCTCGCTAATGCGCTGATTCGGTATCGAGATTTTCTGAAACGCTTCATAGGATGCCTGAACTTTCGCAGCTGCCGCATCGCGGGCCGACAATTCATCTCTTACTTCCCGACTAAGCTGTTTTAACAATCGCAGAACGTCATCGGGCAATTGCCGGATTTCTACGTCGGGATCAGTCCTCAGTTGCTCGAGGGCGACCGCATTACCGTAGGTGTACTCCGCCATTATATCGACGTTGATTGCCTGACAAACACTGGCGACTATTTCCTGCAAGTCTGGCGGCAAACTATTCCATGCATCCTTGTTCACCGTACATTGCAACATAGGCCCCGCTTCATGCCAGCCGGGATAATAATAGTACCGAGCCGCTTTGTTGAGACCGAGTGAGACGTCGTTGTACGGCCCGATAAACTCTGCGGCGTCTACGACCCCAGTCTGCAGCGCTGTAAAAATGTCGCCTGCCGCGACGGTGAATTGCGTTACGCCAGCACGTTGCATTACTTCGCCGCCGAGTCCGGGAATACGCATTTTCAGGCCTTGCAGATCTTCGACCGAATTGATTTCCTTGTTGAACCAGCCTGCCATTTGCGTACCCGTGTTACCCGCTGGAAACGGGATGACATTGAATGGTTCATAGAGTTCGCGCCACAGTTCGAGGCCGCCACCATAATAGAGCCAGGCATTGATTTCGTGCACCGTCTGACCGAATGGCACAACCGTAAAGTACTGTGCAGCCGGCACTTTGCCGCGATGGTAATAGGCGGAGTCATGCCCCATCTGTACCGTTCCGCGACTCACGGCATCGAGCACCTCGAGCGCCGGGACCAGCTCGCCGCCGGCGTAGATCTTGATTTTCAGCCTGCCGTTCGACGCTTTGTCGATACGGCGGACCAGGTTCTCGACACCGACCCCCACCCCGGGCAAGCCCGCAGGCCAGGAGGTGACGATGTTCCACTCAAACGTCTCTTGCGATGTGGCACTGGCTGTCGTGCTTGTCGCTTGTTCCTGGCTACAGGCTGTCGCACCGGCTGCCAGCGCCATTCCGGTTACAAATTGTCGTCTTTTCATTCGCTGTGAATCCCGCTGCGGAGAATGGGTGGCCGCACAGTGTAGAGGGCTTGTGCAGCGCTGCAAACCGCTTTCTGGGTATCTGAAAATCCCACATTTAAAAGCTTTGTTGGCTTGAATTTAGAGAAATATTCCACAATATTACAATAATGTATAAAGTGGGTTCGTTGATTCTCCTACTTGCTAAATTATATTCTTCAGTGGTTTTTATGTGGCAGGAAAGTTAGAAAAGGCCCCGATCAAGTGACCGGGGCCCTCCATCCCTGGCGCGGGAGGACAGGTCAAAGACCCGATCCAGCCGTCCCTGGATAGATATCGCCGCAGATTCCACTCGGGGTGAAGCGCAGTCCCGGCAATCCTCCCGCAGCCTCAGCCTGCCATGAAGCGATGCGTGTTGTTGCCCGTGAAATTGGATGATGAATACAAAAACGGCACATATCCGTATCATTGCACCCCTAAATGGGTGCAAAACCCGTGTTTAGGAGGTGTTTTGAGCATTGATTGCCCTAATTCAACGCGTTAGCGAGGCAAACGTCATGATTGATGGCGTCGTCAGCGGTGAGATCGGCCCCGGCCTGCTAGCGCTGCTCGCGGTGCAACCCGAGGACAAACCGGCTACGGTCACACGGATGGCGGAGCGGGTGCTTGGCTACCGGGTGTTCGCAGATGCTGAAAAACGCATGAATCTAAGCCTGCTACAGCTGGGGTTGGAGTTACTGGTGGTGCCACAGTTTACGCTGGCTGCCGACACCCGAAAGGGTGCGCGCGCAAGCTTCACCAGCGCTGCTCCACCGGACATGGGTCGCGAGTATTTCGATCGCTTTGTGGCTGAGTGCAGGAATCGGCTGGAAAAGGTTGAAACGGGCGTTTTTGGCGCAGATATGCGGGTTTCACTCGTTAATGAGGGCCCGGTAACCTTCTGGTTGGAGGCGTGACGTTGGTACGGTTTTGTTGCACTGGCAGGGGTATCATGAACATAATTCGCCCCCGCACTTGAATGTGCGGTAGCAACAACCATTTAGTCTAGGAAGACGGGGTTAGTCCCCAGGAGTTTTAAGGATGTTTGCCAATATCGGCCCGGTTCAATTATTGATCGTCCTCGTTATCGTCTTGGCGATATTCGGTACCAAGCGTTTGCGCACATTAGGCTCGGATCTTGGCAGTGCCGTGAAAGGATTTCGATCTGCCGTCAATGACGCCGACAAAGATACTGCCGAGCAAATCGACGATCAGTCAAAAGATGCGAACTTTGACAGCACGCCGGTCGACGAGCCCAGCAAAGAAAACCACGGCTAAAACGGCTTACCACGATGTCTGGAATCGGCTTTTGGGAGCTGATCATTCTGTCTTTGATCGGGCTCATCGTGCTCGGTCCGGAGCGCTTGCCGCGGGTGGCGAATCAAATTGGTGGCTGGCTCGGTCAGGCGCGTCGCATGACCCGCGTCATGAAACGCCAGCTTGAAGACGAACTTAATTTCGAAAAAGATTTTGACATCAAGCCACCTTCACGCGAACCCTCCAAACAACCTGAAACCACGGCGCCTCGTGATGACGATGACTATTCTCCACAACATGACATGGATGAACCTGGGTCTGGTGTCGACGATGACGAGCTTTGCGCAAGCGATGATGAGTTGGCTGTAAAAGGCACTGATCAGGACGAGCAGTCAAAAGACGAAGAAGAAACTTCGCCCGACGCCGCAGACGATGCAGAGAAAAAAGAAACGCCGTGACTGACGCTGAAGAGAGCAAAACAGAGACCGGCGCCGACGATTTATCGGAGGGCACATTACTCTCTCACCTTGTCGAACTACGCAGTCGAATGTTGAAAATTGCCGCCGCAGTAGTCGTGATTTTCGTTGCGTTATTGCCTTTTTCCAGAAAAATATTTTCGCTTGTCTCCGAACCGCTGCGTGAGGTTTTGCCGGGCAACGCAATGATTGCGACCCAGGTTGCCTCGCCGTTACTGACGCCTTTCAAGCTGACCTTTTTCACTGCATTTTTTATCGCGATGCCGGTTGTGTTGTACCAGGTCTGGTCTTTCGTAGCACCGGGCCTCTATATAAAAGAAAAACGGTTTGCGATACCACTGCTCGCTTCGAGCATCATCCTCTTTTACATGGGCATCGCTTTCGCCTATTTCGTCGTCTTTCCACTAATGTTTGGTTTTTTCACGGCGGTGGCGCCCGAAGGGGTTGAGGTACAAACGGACATCGCGCAATTTCTCGACTTCATCACCACGATCGTATTTGCCTTTGGCCTTGCCTTTGAAGTACCGGTTGCTACGGTGCTGATAGTCTGGACCGGTCTGACCACACCAGAAAAACTTGGTAAAGCGCGACCGTACGTATTCCTCGGGGCATTCGTCATGGGCATGTTCCTGACACCGCCCGATGTCATCAGCCAGACTTTGCTCGCTGTACCGGTTTACTTGCTCTACGAGCTCGGCATAATCATGTCCAGAATGTTTGCAATTCGCGAGGAAGTCGCGGAAGAAGAGGAACCGACCCCAGACTAGCCCGGGAAGCCTTGATAAACACTACTGTCGACTCCGATGGAGCATCAAATGCTAAGAATAATAATGAGCGTCGCTCTTATAGCGACGATCACATTGTCACTCAGTCCTGTCTCAGTTGTCGCACAGGATGCCCATCCGCAAAAAGCTGTGCTCATTACCGGCGCAAGTACCGGCATTGGCCGTCTTACTGCGGAACAACTCGCGGCCGACGGCTATTTCGTCTACGCGGGCGCGCGCAAGGCCGGCGACATTGAAGCACTCAACAAGGTCGACAACATCATGGCGGTTCGTCTTGATGTCACGTCCCAGGAGGAAATCGATGCTGCGGTCAAACTAATCGAGTCAGAAGGGCGGGGTTTATGGGGGGTCGTAAACAATGCCGGCATCAATATCCTCGACCCAATGATCGAAGCTGAGGAGTCGGATCTTAAATTCCTCTTTGATGTAAATGTTTTTGGCGTCTTTCGCGTAACCAAGGCCCTTGCCCCTATGATTATTGAATCAGAGGGTCGGATTGTGAACATCAGTTCCATTGCCGGCATACTGTCCGGGGGGCTCCCTGCTTACGGCATGTATTTTATGAGTAAACACGCCGTTGAGGCCTATACTGACCAGCTCGCGTTTGAAATGGCCAACTTCGGCGTCAAGGTGAGTGCAGTGGAACCAGGCAATTTTGGCTCTGCAATCGGTACATCGCGCTGCAAGTTAATGATCGCTAATAGTGATGGCAAGGAATACAAATACTTTGGCGATGTCATGCAGGAATACCTGGATGGCTGCAAAGAGTACATCGCGGAGGGCGGCATCTCTTCGGGTCCGCCACCGAATCTTGTGGCCAACGCCATCCAGCACGCGCTGTTCGATGATAACCCTAAAGAACATTATCTCGTTGTCGCGGATCCATTTGAGGCCATGATTACGATCGGCAAGGCGTTTGAAGAATTGCTGCACCTGAACCACGATCACGAACACAGTTATACGCGGGAGCAATTGATCGCGATGATGGATGAGGAGTGGGCAATACTAAGAGGTGAAAAGACACGCGATTGGGGTGAGGAAGAGTAGGGGTAGGCCCACTGCTGTCCCATGAAGACGAGTTTGCTGGGCGTAGGCTGAAGCGTTGGCGCAATATTCCGTAGTTATTACGGGCTTGGGGCATCGCCCGCTGGGCGGGCTCCTACAATTCTAATTGGCAACTGTAGGAGCCCGCCCAGCGGGCGATTGCAGTCAATTTGATACTTCTTTGGAAAAAAACAAGTCAACCAAGTAAACACCGGCACCAAACTCGCTGCTCCTGACTTATAATCTGTAAATGGACAAAGACGAATCACTGCAAGAATTCATACAGATACTTGGACGCATTAAGGACCTGGTGGGAGAAGCAGCGCTTGCGGGCGATGAGAGCATTGATTTGCCCGATACTATCGAGCACTTGCGCTTGTCTGGAAATAACCAAGACGCCGACGAGTTAACTGAGTTATGCAAGCAGGCGGACGAGTTGAAAGCGCTGCATCAGGCGAAATCTTAAGCACCATTGCCGTCGTCAGTTAGCAATATCTGCCCGGCGTTTGCATGGAATAGTCTGGGATTCAGTCATCGATGATTGCAGTCCCATTCAGTCCATCTTACTGGTCGAGGGATGAAGCATTGGCGCAATATTCAGGCGTAGATCTATTTTCCGTCCTCCGATTTGCCAGTGATCTGCTCTTTCTCCCATTGCTCAAGCAGCACAAACTTCTGTATTTTTCCGGAGCCAGTCAGTGGGAAGACGTCTGTTCGCACCCAGATTTTAGGCGTTTTCTGCGGTGACAAGTGCTGGCGGCAGTATTCCCTTAGTTCGGAGTCGCTCGCAGGGTTCGCAGCATCAGTATCGCGAATAAAGGCAGCAACATTCTCTCCCCATTTTGGATCCGGCACTCCCAGTACCGCGACCTCCGCGACTAGTGGGTGGCGGAACAAAAGCTCCTCGATCTCTTTTGGGTAGACGTTTTCCCCACCGCGAATAATCATGTCTTTTAACCGGCCCTGCACAGTACAGTAACCACGCTCATCCATGGAACAAAGGTCGCCGGTGTGTAACCAGCCATCAGGGTCGATCGCACTTGCGGTTGCATCCGCCATCTCGAAGTATCCCTGCATCACATGGTAGCCGCGTGTGCAGAGTTCGCCCGCCGTATTCACAGGTAACGTTTCTCCGTTGTCAGGATTGACTATCTTAATTTCCGTATTCGGCATCGGCGTGCCGAGAGTATTGGCCTTGTCCTCTATGGAGTCATCCGGTTGGGTCATCGCCGCGACCGGCGAGCATTCAGTCTGGCCGAATACAATGGTGAACGGAGCGCCAGTATCCGCTTCCAGTCGTTCTACCAGTGCAGCAGGTACAGTCGAGCCTCCGGAGGCAATGCTGCGCAATGACGACAGATCGCAAGTGGCAAACGCTGGGTGCTCAACGAGAGCGATCAGCATTGTCGGCACGCCCAGCAGGGCAGTTGCACGGTGTTTTTCGGTCATCTCCAGCGCCAGCCCCGGATCAAAGGCTTCCAACAGCACCTGGGTCGCGCGCTTGGCAACGGCGCCAAGCACACCGAGTGCGCATCCGGCGGTGTGAAACAACGGCATCATTGCCACCCACACTGCGCCTTCTTCGACGCCCATGCGATCCATAGTATGTGCACCGTTGTTGACCAGTCCGCGATGATGCAAGAGTGCGCCTTTTGGGAAACCGGTCGTGCCCGAGGTGTACTGGATCATTACTGCGTCCCCGGGCAAAACCTCCGGCAGCGTGACCTCGGATGCGCTGGCCGACCCCAGAAATTCGTCCCATTCGTCAAGCCGAATGACTTCACGCAACGTCGGGCACCGATCACGAACCGCATCGACCGTGGCAAGCATGTTATTGCCGCGGAAATCCGGCAGCACCAACAGGCCAACGCTTTTGGATTGATTGATAACGTATTCCAGCTCGGCGGCCTGAAAAGACGGGTTTACCGTGACCAGCACGAGACCGGCCATGGCGCTGGCGAACTCGGTCAGTATCCACTCCGGTATGTTGGGTGCCCAGATGGCGACATGCTCACCGGGCTCGAAGTGCGTCCGGAATGCGTAGGCTGCACGTAATGACTCGTCGTAGAGTTCTGCATAAGTCCAGCTACGCCGGCCGGCTGGATCGGGTGTAGCGGTGATGAGTGCCACGCGATCGGGCGCGGCGGCGGCGGCGTCTTGCAGCAAATCACCGATTGTCAGGTCCCGCACAGCGGGTTCTGCGGGCCCGGATGCGTATGATTCTGCTACCGACATCGTCCTCTCCTGAAACTTATCCTTCTTGCAATCCTGAAATTTCCGGGCGTCAGTCAGTGCGCTCGTCAAAGAATGGCTGCCACTCACTGTCATCCGGTTTGGGTGTCATGAGACTGACAAAGATCAACGTTAAAATCGATGCGGTAACGGCTGGCAGTGCGATGTAGTCCGTGTCCATCGGGAAAGGAATTCCCAGCACCTGAACGGTATGATCGCTGTCCTTGAATATCGAGTTCAGCACCGTGATGCCGATGACCGTCAGCATTCCTGCAGCAATTGACGCGACGCCACCTGCGCGTGTGACCCGTTTCCAGAAAAATGCCGCCAGCAATGCGGGTGCCAGGGACGCGCCGATCATCGTGTAAGAGATCAGCGCCATCTCCAGGATGGTCTCGAACTGGCTCATCATCAGGTAGGCGAGCACACCGATGACAACAATACAGCCACGCTGCAGCCAGATAATTTGACTGGAGGTCGCGTTTTTATAAAAGAATGCCTGGAAAATATCCCGGGTTACATTGGTAGATGTAACCATCAGGAATGTGTTTCCGGTAGAGATGATGATCGCGGCACCCGCGGCCAGCAACAATGATCCAACGACAACCGGTAGTTGCTCATAGCCGATGCGCAGGATAATTTCCTCGGCCATCGCCCGATTCACTGATCCATCCGCCATAAAGAAACGTGGGTCATCCGCATAAATCGCGAAACCAACTAACGCAATTGACATCATCAGCACTTCGACCAGGACAACGCCCACGAACATGCCAAGCACTGCCTGGCGGGCACTTTTCTCATCCTTCGACGACGAGAATTTCTGATACATGCTGCTTTCACTCATCAACAACAGGAATGTTGGCAGTGTAATGCCAACGACCCAGAAAAAATCATTGCCGCCGGTTGCCGATAAGTGACTCGGCTTTACCGTCTGAATCGTGGTAATCACTGCATCAACCCCACCATGGGCAGCGATCGCAAACGGGAACGCGATAATCATCGCCAGCAACATCAGCGTGCCGTTAAAAATATCGATTGAGATGATCGAGACCATCCCGGCCAGCATTGTGAAACCAATGATGAGAATGGCAGCGATGAGCATGCCTGTTTCCGGACTTATGGATCCGTCAGAAAGAATTGCAATGAAGCGGCCGCCACCTTTGAACTGATATCCGGCAATGACCATATAGGCAATGATGATGGTTATCGTGCCGAGTATTTTCGCAGCCTGGTTGTAGCGCTTTTCCAGCAGATCGGTGAGTGTGTATTGCGCAATCCGACGCACTCTCGCAGCAATGAAATAGATAACCAGGATGCCAACCCAGGCACCGGCCGAAAACCACAGTTCGGACAATCCGGTACGAAACGTCAGGCCGGAGGTGCCAAAAAGACTGCCGGAGCCGATCCAGGTGCAAACCAGTGTTGCTACCAGCATGTAAACCGGAACATTTCGACCGGCCACAATGAAATCATCTGCTGATTTAACCGTGCGGCTCTTGTACACGCTGATTCCAAGCAGAATCAGTACATAGACGATCACGACAATTGCATACGTCATTTACAGTCTCTCAATTGCTGGGTGGGCCCGGGCTGCTGCTCGTTAATTGTGAGTATTGGCGCATCAGCCAGGCAACTTAAGCGCTGCTGCTGCAAAGGTACCATACGAGGGGCCCTCATCCGCAGCCGGCGACATTAGGCATGGCGGCCCGGTTTGGCTAGAATGGTCGCAAATTCGAATCCAGCCCGGACGCCACTGGCGACACGGCGGCGACGACATTACAAGAATAAGAAATTGGAGGGGTGCATGAACTCATCAGCTGTTCCACCGCAACTTACCATCAAGGCTGTTTTGCTTGGTCTCATACTGTCCGTCGTGCTTGCCGGCGCCAATGCCTATCTTGGCCTGTTTGCAGGATTGACCGTATCGGCATCAATTCCAGCCGCTGTGATCTCGATGGCTATCCTCAAGTTGTTCAAGAACTCAAACATTCTTGAGAACAATATTGTGCAAACAGCAGCATCTGCCGGTGAGTCAATCGCTGCTGGTGTCATATTTACTATCCCTGCACTTATTTTGCTTGGTTACTGGGATGTATTCGACTATTGGTGGGTCACGGCTATTGCCGGCATTGGTGGCTTGCTGGGCGTACTGTTTACGATTCCGTTACGGCGTTCTCTGATCGTCGAGCAACAGCTTGCTTTCCCGGAAGGCAAAGCAACGGCCGAAGTTCTTAAAGTTGGCGACGACCCATCGGGCGGAATCCGATTTCTGGCCTGGGCCGCTTTAGCGGGTGCTCTCATCAAGTTTGGCTCGACCGGATTGAAGCTCTGGGCCGGGACCGCCCAGGCAGCACGCTATGTTGGACAAAGCACTATTGGCTACGTGGGCATCAACCTGTCACCGGCGCTGATCAGTGTCGGTTACATTGTTGGCTTGAACATTTCTGTTCTCGTCTTCGCCGGCGGTTTTATCTCCTGGTACGTCGCCATTCCGATATTCTCAACCTACTTGCTCGACACCAGCCCGGCACTGGCAGAAATGCACGCCGCCGGAATGAACGCTGAAGATCTTGCCGGTGCAATCTGGAGCCAGCAGGTTCGATATCTTGGTGTTGGTGCCATGGTCGTCGGCGGTGTATGGGCATTGATATCCATGCGCGGCTCGCTGGTCGATGGCATCAAGAGTGGTATGGCGCAATACAAAGCCGGATCCACGGGTACCGTTGACCATACTGATCAGGACATGCCGATGAACTATGTTCTGATGGGCATCGCTGTCATGATTATTCCAATCTTCATTCTGTACCAGAACATTGTCGACAACCTTGGCATCAGTATTACGATGACGATCATCATGGTCATCGCGGGTTTCCTGTTTTCCTCGGTTGCCGCTTATATGGCCGGCCTGGTCGGATCATCGAATAACCCGATTTCCGGTATTACGATTGCCACGATCCTGTTTGCCTCGTTCATTTTGCTGCTCCTGATGGGCCCGGACGCCGCGCTCGGACCACCCGCAGCAATCATGATTGGTGGTGTTGTCTGTTGCGCGGCCGCGATCGCCGGCGACAATATGCAGGACTTGAAAGCTGGTTATATCGTTGGCGCGACCCCGTGGAAACAACAGGTCATGCAGGGCGTCGGTGTGGTGTCCTCAGTGCTGGTTATGGCACCAATCCTGACCCTGCTGTTGCAGGCTTACGGCATTGGTGTCCCGACTGCCGAGCACCCGGATCCGCTGGCCGCGCCACAGGCAACCCTGATGGCTTCGGTCGCCCAGGGCGTTTTCCAGGGCGGGTTGCCATGGACCATGGCCATTATCGGTGGCGTGGTAGGCATCTTCGTTGTCATTACTGATGAGGTTCTAAAATCCAAAGGCTCGACCTTCCGTACGCCGGTGCTGGCTGTGGCGGTCGGTATTTACCTGCCACTGGAGTTATCCACAGCCATTCTGGTCGGTGGCCTGATCGCACACTTCGCAGCCAGGGTACACGCCAAACGCGGTGTGGATGGTGAGAAAAGCATGCGTCACGGCATGTTGTTTGCAGCTGGTTTGATTACTGGCGAGGCGCTGGTCGGTATTCTAATGGCCATTCCAATCGTGCAGTCAGGTGACGCTGATGTCTTTGCGCTTGGCGAATCGATGCAATTCGGTGGCACATTAGGTCTGGTTGTCGTTGGCCTGGTGTCAGTATGGATGTACAGGGTGGCTGCAGCGAAGCAGGCGTAGAGCAGAGGGCGCGAATTGATCTTTTCGCCTGAGATAATGTTGTAGGAGCCCGCCTAGCGGGCGAGTTCGCTATAGTAGAGCTGGTCGCGGGTGACTTCGTTTTAGCGGGTGTGCCGGGTTGATGTTTTGCAAACATTGCAGGGCATGTTTTCAACATGTCCTGCAATGTTTGTCGCCCGTGCCGATAGATCGTGAATCTCCGGATTTGAGGACGTGTAT
>CAYOHF010000079.1:0-15664 GCA_964403695.1 uncultured Woeseiaceae bacterium
GAAAATTTTAATCGGGATTAAAATTTTCAACTGAAACCAAGTGAGGTGTTGCCATGAGCGCTGGTGCGCGATTCTGGCAGGCGCTGCAAGAGGAGCGACCGCTGCAGGTGGTAGGCACTATAAATGCCTATGCGGCCCTGCTCGCTGAGAAAGCGGGTTTCAAGGCAATTTATTTGTCAGGCGCTGGCGTAGCCAATGCGTCATTTGGCCTGCCGGACCTTGCGATGACGACGCTTGGCGACGTTTGTGAAGACATTCGCCGCATTAGTTACGCAACTGAGGTGCCACTCCTGGTCGACGCGGATACCGGTTGGGGCGGCGCCTTTATGATCGGTCGCACGGTGCGCGAGATGATTCGCGCGGGCGCAGCAGCCTGTCATATCGAGGATCAGGTCGGCGTCAAGCGCTGTGGCCACCGGCCTGGCAAGGCGCTGGTGCCAGCCACGGAAATGGTCGACCGTATCAAAGCAGCTGCGGACGGCCGTAGCGACGACAAATTCACGATTATGGCGCGCACTGACGCCCACGCTGTCGAAGGTCAGCAGGCAGCACTCGACCGGGCGGCAGCGTATGTCGAGGCGGGTGCAGATATGATTTTCGCGGAGGCACTGACGACACTGGATGAATATCAGCAATTCACCAGGGTGATCAATGTCCCGGTGCTCGCGAACCTGACGGAGTTCGGCAAGACGCCGTTGTTTACGACTGAAGAACTGGCAGGAGTAGGCGTTCGCCTGGCGCTTTATCCACTGTCCGGGTTCCGCGCGATGGCAAAGGCTGCAGAAGAAGTCTATAGCACGCTGCGCAATGATGGCTCACAGCGCGCAGTGATCGACAAAATGCAAACGCGGATGGAGCTTTATGAGGTACTCGGCTACCACGAGTACGAAGAAAAACTGGATCAACTGTTTGAGGAAAAGGGCCTGACAGGGAAAGACGAGCCATGAGAACAGCGCCAAAGAGTTGGAGGAAAAAATGACAGCAAAGAAAAAAACCGGCGGGCTGGCCGGAGTATCAGCCGGTGCTACAGCATTGTGTACGGTTGGTAAGGAAGGCGCCGGCCTGACATATCGCGGTTACGATATTTACGACCTGGCAGACAACGCCAGTTTCGAAGAAGTTGCCTACCTGTTAATGCATGGTCAGCTGCCAAACCAGGCGGAACTCGACGGCTTTATCGCCAGAATCAAATCCATGCGCGGTCTGCCGGATACTGTGAAACAGGTTCTGGAAATGATTCCGGCAGACAGTCACCCGATGGACGTGCTGCGCAGCGGCGTATCCATACTGGGTAATGTTGAGCCCGAGGGCGACTTCAGCAATCAAAGCAAAACGGCAGACCGCCTGCTTGCCTGCCTGCCATCGATGCTCCTGTACTGGCATCATTTTCATACGGACGGCACACGCATTGATGTAGAAACCGACGATGACAGTCTCGCCGGCCATTTCCTGCACCTGTTGCACGGCAAGGCACCGAGTGAGATGCATCGCAAAACGCTTGATACGACACTCATCCTGTACGCGGAACATGAGTTCAACGCCTCAACATTTGCGGCACGCGTTATAACAGGCACCTTGTCCGATATGCACTCCGCAGTAACCGGTGCGATTGGTGCATTGCGCGGTCCATTGCACGGCGGCGCCAACGAAGCAGCGATGGAGCTCGTGGAGAAATTCTCATCAGCACAAGACGCGACCCAGGGCGTGCTCGACATGCTCGCTCGTAAAGACAAAATCATGGGTTTTGGCCACCGCGTTTATACAACGTCCGACCCGCGCAACTCGGTGAACAAGAAGATGTCGAAGGTGCTCGCGGATGAAGTCGGTGATACCCGTTTATACGCAGTATCGGAAGCAGTAGAAAAGGTAATGTGGGATGAGAAAAAACTTTTCGCCAATGCAGACTTTTTTGCGGCGACTGTGTATCACTTTATGGGCATACCAACCTATCTCTTCACGCCAATTTTCGTTTGCTCAAGAATTACCGGATGGACGGCGCACATCATGGAGCAACGGGCGGATAACAAGTTGATTCGTCCGGCAGCGGATTACATTGGGCCGGCGTTGCAGACATATGTGCCGATTGAAGAGCGGGCCTGAGCGCGGGGTCGAAAGCATTCGCGGGCCGTTCGCCTGACCAAATGGAAAGTGAGAAAAAGGCTATTGCGAACTGATATTTATTGCACTAAAGATCAATTTGCACCGCCCGAATTCGCATTTCCTAAAAGATCAGGCAAATTGGGCCGCGAATTTCAAACACAAACAAAACACCGGTAGAAGCTCTTTACTCGGGCTGCTCACCTCACAATCAGGAACCTCAAATGTCCAATCACGACATCCGCTCGGCGGCACGCCCCGAGCCCGACCAGGTCCTCGTCGACATTGCCGACTATGTCTGCAATAGCGAAATAGACAGCGACCTTGCCTATGAAACCGCACACTACTGCCTGATGGACACACTGGCATGCGGCTTTCAGGCGCTTGACTTCCCGGCCTGTACAAAGCTGCTTGGCCCGGTCGTACCCGGCGCGACTCTGCCGGGCGGCGCGCGTGTTCCCGGCACTTCGTATGAACTGGAACCGGTGATGGGCGCTTTCAATATAGGTGCGATGATTCGCTGGCTGGACTTCAATGACACCTGGCTCGCAGCCGAATGGGGGCACCCGTCTGATAACCTGGGCGGCATCCTGGCGACGGCGGATTACCTGAGCCGGCAGGCGCGCGCGGCCGGCAAGGATCCTTTGACGATGCATGATGTGCTGACAGCGATGATCAAAGCGCATGAGATCCAGGGTGTGCTGGCGCTGGAGAACAGCTACAACCGCGTGGGCCTCGACCACGTGTTGCTCGTGCGGGTAGCAACGGCAGCTGTCGTCACGCGGATGCTCGGTGGTGACCGTGAAAAAGTCATCAACGCCGTATCGCATGCATGGATTGACGGTTGCTCATTACGTACTTACCGACACGCGCCGAACACCGGTTCAAGAAAAAGCTGGGCGGCGGGTGACGCAACCAGCCGCGGTGTCCGCCTCGCGTTTATCGCCATGACCGGCGAAATGGGCTATCCGTCTGCACTGACCGCGAAGACCTGGGGTTATTACGACGTTATGTTCAAAGGCAATGCTTTTTCGTTTTCACAGGGCTATGCCAGCTACGTCATGGAAAATATCCTGTTCAAGATTTCCTATCCGGCAGAGTTTCACGCGCAGACAGCGGTAGAGGCAGCCATGACCCTGCACCCGCAGGTAAAAAATAAACTCGACGACATTGAGAAAATTGTTATCGAAACGCAGGAACCGGGCGTCAGGATCATCGATAAAACGGGCCCTCTGGATAATCCCGCCGACCGCGATCACTGCCTTCAGTACATGGTGGCTGTGCCAATGATTTTCGGCAGGTTGACAGCGTCCGATTATGAGAATGACATCGCTGCCGATCCGCGTATTGACGTATTGCGCGGCAAAATGCAGGTCAGCGAAAACGAGGGCTATACCAAAGACTACTTCGACGCTGAAAAGCGCTATATTGGCAATGCGATCCAGGTGTTTTTCAACGATGGAACGAGCACGGACCGTGTCGCAGTCGACTACCCGATCGGTCACCGCCAGCGTCGTGATGAAGGCATTCCTGTTTTAAAACAGAAATTCGAAAATAGTATTTCCGGCAAACTGAAACCAGCTCGCTGGCAGGCACTTGATGCGCTGTGCGCCGACCGCGAGAAATTCGCGACGATCGCTGTAGATGATTTTATGGCGCACCTGGTTGTCTGATAATGGTCTGGCAATAGTCTGACGAAAAGGCAGCACTGCAAACGTGCCAGCCACCTGGAATTTAGGGGAAAACATGTTTAGCAAAAGCAGATATTTAACAGGCTTTTTATTGGTCATCGGCACAGGTGTTGTGCTGGCTGATACCGTACAACGCAGCGAAACTAACAACGGCAACCTGCTCATGGAGGACGTGCCAGCCATTCCTGCTGAAATTGTTGATAGCCTCAATCGTTTTCAAAATGTTCGCTCAGCCGGTTTCAGCGACTGGGCTGCTGGTGGATCAGGAATATATGTATCCACGCGCTTTGGCGATGTAAGTCAGATTCACCGTGTTGATATGGCTGGCGGCGCGCGCCAGCAGATAACTTTTTATAACGAACCTGTTGGTGGTGTATCACGTCAACCGGGCGGTTCTAACATTATTTTTACGCGCGATGCAGGTGGCAGCGAGTTCACGCAGATATTCATGCTCGACCCGGACAACGGCACCACCACAATGTTAACGGATGGTGAGTCGCGCAACGGGGCAACGCTTTGGGACCGGCAAGGCCGACGGGTCGCTTTTCAGAGCACGCAACGCAACGGTGCTTCTAATGACGTGTGGTTGATGGACCCGGCGGATCCGTCGAGCGCAAAGATGGTATTGGAGTCCCCGGATGGAACCTGGTGGGGGCCGGCAGAATTTTCTGCCAGTGGCAGCAAAGTACTGGTGTCAAACTACGTCAGCATTGCGGATTCCAGGGTGCACCTGCTTGACCTGGACTCCCGGGATATGATCTTGCTGGCGGGCGGTACTGGGACGACCAGCGCAAACTTTCCCGTGGGCTTTGACAACGATGACCAGGGCTTTTGGTTTGTGACCGACCAGGGTGGTGAATTCCGGCAACTGGCGTGGCAACCAATGGCAGAGGGCGCTGCGGCAGAAATTGTTACGCATGACATTCCCTGGGACGTTAGTACCGGCACCATTAGCCACGATCGCAGCCGCATCGCATTCGTTACGAACGAAAACGGCATGTCCCGCCTGTACCTGCTGGACACGAAGACCAGGGAATATAAAAGCGTTGACACCATCCCGACGGGGCTGATTTTTGGTCTGCAATTCAGTCCCAACGACAACCAGCTCGCCATGACGCTCAACACGGCGAAAACGCCCAGCGATACTTTCGTCCTGCAAATTGGTAACGGGCCATTGAGCTACGGTGGGTTGACGCGCTGGACCTTCAGTGAGGTTGGCGGACTGGACACGTCGAAGTTTCGCGCCCCGATGCTGGTCAGTTACCCGACTTTCGACCAGGTGGGTGGCGCAGACAGGCAGATCCCCGCATGGGTATACAAGCCGCAAGGCGAGGGGCCGTTTCCGGTCGTAGTATCTATACACGGCGGCCCGGAGGGACAGTCACGACCGAGCTTCTCAAGCACTTATCAAATGTGGATGGAAAAGCTTGGTGTAGCGGTAGTGGTGCCCAACGTCAGGGGCTCGGCCGGATATGGCAAGAGCTACCTGGCGCTCGACAATGGCTTCAAGCGTGAGGGCTCGGTGCGCGACATCGGCGCCCTGCTTGACTGGATAAAAACGCAGCCCGACCTGGACGCGGATCGTGTAGCGGTGTTTGGTGGCAGCTATGGCGGTTACATGGTGCTGGCAAGCTCGGTTCACTACAGCGACAAACTGAAAGCTGCGGTAGACGTGGTCGGCATCAGCAATTTCGTCACCTTTCTCGAGAACACGCAGGACTATCGTCGCGACCTGCGCCGTGTTGAATACGGTGATGAGCGCGATCCGGAGATGCGTGCGCACCTGGAGAAAATCAGCCCATTAAATAATGTGGAAAAAATCAAAATTCCGATGCTTATCGTACAGGGTGAGAACGATCCAAGAGTGCCGGTAACCGAATCGGGACAGGTGGTTGCTGCGCTACGCAAGCAAGGCGAGACCGTCTGGTATATGAACGCACTGAACGAAGGTCATGGCTATCGCAAAAAGGAAAATCGTGACGTCTATCAACAGGCGACCGTGCTGTTTCTCAAGGAGCACCTGATTGACGACGAATAACGGCGAGCCGGACCTGATGAGCTGTGACCACTAAAGCGCTTGCGGCATCGATCGCCGCTGGCGCAGAAGCGCTGGGGCAAGCGCTCTCGAGTGCCGAAACCACGCAACTGGCTACTTTGCTCAACGAATTACAACGCTGGGGCGAGCGGGTCAATTTAACGGCAATTCGCCAGCCACATAAAATGGTCAGTGGGCATGTGCTCGACAGCCTTGCCGTCAGACCCTTCATTGAGGGGCAAAGCGTCATCGATGTGGGCACCGGAGCGGGCTTTCCAGGCCTGCCACTTGCAATCGTGGAGCCGGAGATCGATTTCGAGCTACTCGACAGCAATGGCAAGAAAATCAGTTTCGTCAATCACATCATTGGCCAGCTGGGACTTTCCAACGCAAAGACAGTAAAAGCACGCGCAGAGGACTATGCACCCGGCAAACGCTTTGATACCGTGATTGCCCGAGCGCTCGCATCGACGGCTAAATTGCTGCAACTGGCAGGTCACCTGGTGAGAGAGGATGGTGTGTTACTCGCGCTCAAGGGAAAGCACCCGGCCGAAGAGCTGGAAGCCATAGAACACTTACCCGGATGGGACTACAGCGTGACCGAATTAGCGGTACCAGGAATTGAATCGCATGCGCGGCATGTCATCCGTCTGCGCAAGACGTCGACGACGACATGACGCGTATTATTGCGATAGCAAACCAGAAAGGCGGCGTTGGCAAGACGACGACATGCGTCAACCTGGCCGCGTCCCTGGCTGCCACGCAGCGCCGTGTTTTGCTGGTCGATCTCGATCCGCAGGGCAATGCGACCATGGGTTGCGGCATCGACAAGATGAATCTTGAGAATTCGGCCTGCGATGTATTGCTGGGCGAGGCAACGGCAGCAGATACTATTTTGTCGGCCCCCGAAGGCGGTTTCGCCGTTTTGCCTGGCAATGAAGACCTGACACTTGCAGAGATAAGACTGCTGCAGGAAATCGGCCGGGAAATGCGCCTGCGAAAAGCGCTTGCGCCGGTGAAGGGTCTTTACGACTTTATTTTTATCGACTGCCCGCCATCGATTAACATGCTGACCGTCAACGCGCTGACAGCGGCCGATGGTGTTCTGATCCCGATGCAGTGCGAGTACTACGCACTGGAAGGATTAAGCTCTCTCCTGAATACGATTGAGCAGGTCCGCGAGTCAGTGAATGCAGATCTCGAAGTTTTTGGCTTGTTGCGCACGATGGTCGATCCGCGCATCAATTTGTCAAACGAAGTATCTGAGCAGCTTATCGCCCACTTCGACGACAAGGTGTTTCGCACCGTGGTACCAAGAAACGTACGCCTGGCAGAGGCACCGAGCTTTGGTCGTCCGGTTTTGTACCACGACAAAAACTCACGTGGTGCACTGGCCTACCTCGCGCTTGCCGGCGAGGTGCTGCGCCGCGAGGATGAACGTCAGGCAGTACAACACTAGAGAATAATTGGGAGCATGCTCCCGGTAGTTGAGATTCAGGAATGACGAAGAAAAAGAGACTTGGCCGCGGACTTGATGCATTGCTAAGCAAGCCGGTTTCGCAGTCGGCTGCAGTTACCGGGCATGACGCGGATACGCTGCAACAGATTCCGCTGGAGTTATTGCAGCGCGGCCAGTACCAGCCGCGCGTCGATATGCGCCAGGACACACTCGAGGATCTGGCCAGCTCAATCAAAGCGCAAGGTGTCGTACAACCAATCGTCGCCCGACCTATTGAAAAACAGGGCAGCAAGGTGCAGCACTTCGAGATCATTGCCGGTGAGCGTCGCTGGCGTGCCGCGCAAATGGCCGGACTCGCGGACATACCAACAGTCATTCGTGATGTGGGTGATGACGACGCCATTGCAATGGCGCTTATCGAAAACATTCAGCGTGAAAACCTGAACCCGCTGGAAGAAGGCCGTGCACTGGACCGGCTCATTCGGGAATTTCACCTGACTCACCAGCAAGCCGCGGATGCCGTCGGTCGCTCACGTGCGTCTGTCAGCAACCTGCTGCGTTTACTTGATCTTTCGGACAAAGTGAAAGCAATGCTGGAGTCACGGCAAATTGAAATGGGCCATGCCCGCGCATTGTTATCGATCAGCAACAAGACGCAGCAGCTCGATGCTGCGCGCCTGGTAGTAAAAAAGGGTCTGTCGGTTCGAGAAACGGAGCAACTGGTCCGACGTGTCCTGTCAGGCCAGTCGGAAAAGAATACAAAAGCCACGGGTGCAACACAGAACGCAGACATCCGCAGGCTCGAGATTGAAATATCCGACAAACTGGGCGCCAAAGTCAGGGTCGATCACACGAGCAAAGGCACCGGCAAGCTGATTATTAATTACAACAGCCTCGATGAACTCGACGGCATCCTGAAGCACATCAAATAATCAGGCATTCGCGGCTAAAGCCGCTCCCACGCATTTTTCCAGAGCTGGCAGGTACCTACTAAGCGGTATAAATCTGTGGGAGCGGCTTTAGCCGCGAATGCCTGAATTACGGTTGATCAGGCGACTTCGTCGATATCCTTCGACCTGGCACTATAAACACGCCGAATAATGTCAGGCATCACGGCCTCGGAGACTAGAAAACCCTGCATTTTGTCGCATTCGATACTCTGCAGGAATTCGAAGGTTTCCTGATCTTCCACGCCTTCCGCGCACACGGATATACCAAGGTTGTGCGCAAGTCCGGTCACTGCAGCAAGCACTTTCAGCGCAATCGGGCTCTTTCTGGCTCGCGCCAATGCAGAGGCGTGAATTTTGATTTCGTCGAACGGCAGTTGTTCGAACGTGCCCAGTGATGCAGCGGCAACGCCGAAGTCATCCAGCGATATGCGAAAACCCCGTTCACGCAATTCATTGAGAACACGCAGATGCGGCGCTTCGGAGCTGGCAACATCCTGCTCCGCAATCTCGAAGGTGAAGCTTTCACATTCGAGATTGAGTTCGCGAATGATTCTTGCATAACTCGCCGGTAAGTCAGGGTTGTTGAGTTGACTGGTAGCCAGGTTGATACACACATTGAGGTTCAGTCCCTGTTCGCGCCATTTTATAAGTTGCGCGGCGGCCGCGTAGAGCACGTACTCACTGATCGGGCCGATAAGGTCGAAAGCTTCGGCCTCGGGCAGGAACTCCAGCGGTCCAAGCAGGCCATGCTGCGGATGATTCCAGCGAATGAGCGCCTCTGCTTCGCGAGTTAACCACTCCGTGCCGGCATTGCGTTCCACCTTGGGTTGATACTGAATGACGAACTGGCGCCTCAGGATGGCCTCTTCGAGTTCGTCCTTGGCCAGCGTCAGCATACGGCGCCGACATTTTCGAGCTGCGTTGCTCAACATATCAACGTCATGTTCCGGGCTTAGCCACTCTACATTGGCAAAGTCGGCCAGCCGTTGCAGCAGCTCGGCGCGATTACTGAGCCGCAAGGCCTCGGGATCCGCACAAATGATCAGCCCGAAACGAACATGCGCTGCAGCGTCATCCAGGCTCGCCAGCATTTCGGTGCTGATATCGTTTTCTGTCAGCAGCACAAAACGCCGTGACTGTCCGCCCATAAGGTGATCCAGCGCAGCGGCACTGCGAAAATAGCTGAGATTCAGGCTGAGCTCACGCGCAACCTCGATCAATGTACGAGTTTTTCCCAGCGACTCACTCACGATCATTAACATATTGTCTCCTGAACCGGTGCAATATAGGACTCCCTATCCCTGTCCTGATCCGGCTTCTGACCCATTTATACGTGCCGGAATCGGAGCGAAATGTGCGCTATGTCGCAATGCGGCAAATAATTGCAGGAAGAGCCGGGCGATTGTTGAAATAGCGCTAAAAACCCCCATAAAATCGGTGCAAAAGAAGGGGTTTTGAAGTGTTCACATCTGTTGCCTTGACCCACCCGCATCACTATAATGCGCGGGCTAAGCACGGGCCTGTTTGTACAGAAAGTAATTACAACGCCACCAACCGCCGGTTAACCGATGGACGTGGCGTTTTTAGTGCCGGAGGAAAGCCAGAGATGAAGGCGATGGCCGAGGAGCAATCCACAGCCGTACGCATGAATCCCATGGCGAAGGTGCTACTGGGACAACTGGGTCTGAGCATGGTTTTTGCCATGCTGTTTTGGGGTTTTAAAGGTCATGTATCAGGTTATTCAGCTTTGCTGGGTGGCCTGACCTGCGTAATTCCAAATGCTTTTCTGGCACTGCGACTCGTGGTGCCGCGCCGTGACCCCGGGGCAGGTGCCCTGGTGCATGCGGCATACATTGGGGAATTGGGAAAACTGGCGTTGACCGTGCTGATGTTTGTCATGGTTTTCACGCTGGTGAAACCGCTGGCGGCAATGCCGTTGTTTGTGGGCTTTATTGGTGCCCAGTTGGTTACATTTTCAGGATTCCTGATGCGTGACAAAGAGACGAATGTGAAAGAGAGACTTGATAATGGCGAGTGAAGGCGGACACGAGACACTAACGTCCGGCGATTACATCGCGCATCATTTGCAGAACCTGCAGGTGTGCAGGGCGGACGGTGAATGGGTCTGGAATCACTGCGCCGGCAACCCGATGGCGCTCAACGTCGATTCAATGTTCTTCTCCGTGCTACTCGGTCTCGTTTTCATCTTTATCTTCGGTCGTGCGGCGAAAAAAGCCTCTGCCGGCACGCCGGGTAAGATGCAGGCTTTTGTCGAGATCGTTGTCGATTTCATCGACTCCAGCGTCAAAGATACTTTCCACGGCAAGAGCAATCTCATAGCACCCCTGGCGTTGACAATCTTCGTCTGGGTGTTTTTCATGAACCTCATGGATCTGATCCCCGTCGACTGGTTGCCTGAGGTTGGCATGATGATTGGCGTGCCGTATCTGAAAGTCGTGCCGACAACCGACGTCAACATCACCTTCGGTATGTCGATAGCCGTCTTTTTCCTGATTATTTTTTATACTGTCAAGAACAAGGGTGTTCTCGGTTTCGTTAAGGAGCTCACGCTGCACCCAATCGCCCCGCCCACGAAAGGCGCCGGGCTGATCGCGGCACCGTTTATTATTGCTTTTAACTTCATTCTCGAAACAGTGTCACTGCTGGCAAAACCCCTGTCATTATCACTGCGATTGTTCGGCAATATGTTTGCCGGCGAACTTATTTTTATCCTGATAGCAATGCTCGGCATATGGCAGCTACCGCTACATTTTTTGTGGGCCGTCTTTCACATACTGATCGTGACGCTACAGGCATTTATTTTCATGATGCTGACCGTGGTTTATCTCACTTTGGCATCGGAAGAGCACTAACTTATTAACTTTGGACTACATCCTTAACTGGAGATACTGATGGAAACTGTAATTGGGTTTACTGCGATCGCCGTCGCGCTTTTGATTGGACTTGGCGCGCTTGGCGTTGGCATTGGCATGGGCCTGTTGGGCGGCCGCTTCCTCGAGGGCGCTGCAAGACAGCCTGAACTGGCGCCAATGTTGCAGACCAAAATGTTCCTGGTTGTGGCACTGCTTGATGCTGTTGCAATGATTGGTGTCGGTATCGCGCTTTACTTCGCGTTCGCCAACCCGTTCATTGGTCAGCTGCAACAGGCAATGGGCAGCTAAGAACCTATAACCACAAAAAGACGAGGAGTCTAACGTGGATATCAATATGACTTTGCTGGGTCAGTCGATCGCGATGCTCGTGTTCGTCTGGTTCTGTATGAAGTTCATTTGGCCGCCGATCATAAATGCAATCGAAGAGCGTCAGACGCAAATTGCTGATGGTCTTGCTGCTGCGGAGCGAGGACAACAAAGTCTCGATAAGGCAACGGCCGAGTCGGAAGACATCATTGGTGACGCGCGCAAGCAGGCAACCACGATTCTTGATCAGGCACATGCCCGAGCCAGCGAAATCGTTGCAGAGGGCAAATCTGACGGTGTGAAAGAGCGCGAACGGCAAATCGCCGCAGCGCTCGCTGATGTTGAACAGGAAACCAACCGGGCACGCGAAGAGTTACGCGGGCAGGTTTCCGCGATAGCTGTTGCCAGCGCAGAAAAAATATTGCGCCGCGAAATCGATGCCCAAACTCATGAGGACATCCTGAGCGAACTGGCGGCTGAGCTGTAAGCGGGCAAAAGGCAAATGGCTGATAAAAATACAATAGCGCGACCGTATGCAAGGGCAACTTTCGAGCTGGCGAGCGAGGCACAAGACCTCGGCGCCTGGTCAGAGGCGCTGAACGCTGCGCAGGACATTTTGGCGGATGGTCAGGCAGAGAAATTCCTGGGTAACCCATCGCTGAACAACGAACAGAAACTTGCTTTCCTGACGTCAGTCTTCGGCAAGGTTGCTGGCAAAAGTTCGGTCCTCGCGGGCGGCAACGAGCATGGAACGAATTTCCTGAAGCTGTTGCTGGAATATGGTCGTGTCGCAGTATTGCCGGAAATCGCCGAGCACTTTGAAGCACTCAAGGCAGAAATTGAAAACACGGTTGACGTTACAGTCACGTCCGCAGCACCACTAAGCGCCGCACAGCAGAAATCTGTTGCTGCAGCACTGAAAGAGCGGCTGGGTCGGGACGTGAGTTTGTCGACAGAAATTGATGAAAATCTTATCGGCGGCGCTGTTATTCGCGCCGGCGACGTCGTTATAGATGGATCACTGCGCGCCAGGCTCGAAGGCCTGTCGATCGCGCTGATCGCTTAAAGAGGAAAACGAAATGGCACTCAAAGCTTCTGAAATCAGCGAACTGATTAAAGAGCGAATCGAGAAATTCGAGGCATCGGCGGAAGCTCGCGATGTTGGCACCGTAATTGGTGTTACCGACGGTATCGTACGCATCCACGGGCTGGGCGATTCGCGTTATGGCGAGATGCTCGAATTTCCCGGCAACACCTACGGAATGGCACTGAACCTCGAGCGGGATTCGGTCGGTGCTGTGATCCTGGGTGATTACAAGCACATCTCCGAGGGCGACACCGTAAAGACTACGGGCCGTATTCTTGAGGTTCCGATTGGTGAGGCAATGCTGGGTCGTGTTGTCGATGCACTCGGCATGCCGATTGATGGCAAGGGACCGATTGAAGCCACGGAGACCGCGCCGATTGAGAAAGTCGCGCCGGGCGTGATTGAGCGCAAATCGGTTGATCAGCCGGTGCAAACCGGGCTGAAAGCCATTGACGCCATGGTGCCGATCGGCCGCGGGCAGCGCGAACTGATTATTGGTGACCGACAGACGGGCAAAACGGCTGTTGCGATCGATACGATTATCAACCAGGTTGGCACCGGCATTAAATGCATTTACGTCGCTATCGGCCAGAAGGCTTCTTCGGTTGCCGGCGTTGTGCGAAAACTCGAAGAGACCGGCGCGATGGAGCACACCATTGTTGTTGCAGCCTCCGCTGCCGAGAGTGCGGCTATGCAATACATCGCACCGTACTCTGGTACGACTATGGGTGAATACTTCCTCGACAAAGGTGAAGATGCCCTCATTATCTTTGACGATCTGACCAAGCAGGCATGGGCATATCGCCAGGTTTCACTGTTGTTGCGCCGCCCACCGGGTCGTGAGGCCTACCCGGGTGACGTGTTTTATCTTCACTCCAGATTGCTTGAGCGCGCTTCGCGTGTGAATGCAGAACATATTGAAAACATTACTGGCGGCAAAGTAAAAGGCAAAACCGGTTCACTGACCGCACTACCGATTATCGAAACCCAGGCTGGTGACGTATCCGCGTTTGTACCAACCAATGTTATTTCAATTACCGACGGACAGATCTTCCTTGAGACTGATTTGTTCAATGCCGGTGTCAGACCTGCGATTAATGCCGGTCTTTCCGTATCACGAGTTGGCGGCGCGGCACAGACCAAGATCATCAAGAAGCTTGGTGGCGGTATTCGCCTGGCACTGGCGCAGTATCGTGAGCTGGCGGCCTTCGCGCAGTTCGCATCTGACCTTGATGAAACAACCCGCAAGCAGCTCGAGCGTGGCCAGCGCGTTACAGAACTCATGAAACAGAAACAGTACTCGCCTTTATCCGTCGCGGATATGGCGCTCTCGCTGTACGCAGTGAATGAAGGTTATCTTGACGAAGTTGATGTATCCAAAGTCGGTGATTTCGAAGCGGCATTGCATGATTTTGCAAACGCTAACAGTGTCGATCTTATGGCACAGATTGCGGAGACCGGTGATTTCAGCGAAGAAATCCAGGCGGGACTAAAAAGCACCTGCGAAGGTTTCGCCGAGAAGGGCGCGTACTGACATCTATAACGAAGGCACAGAAAAAAATTGAATTGACGCGTCTCGAAAATTGAATTGACGCACCTCAAAATTTGAATTGACGCATCGTAGGAGCGGCTTCAGCCGCGATAGCGATGATCGGCAGCAAGGCAAGCCAAAGGCCGATAGTAAGACAGACGAACAAAAAGCACCATTAGATAAATAGAAGAAGCATAAAAACGACATTCGATTTAGATAGCAGTAACGATCTAACATTAAAGGACCATTCGATTGGCCAACGAAAAAGAAATACGTTCGAAGATCCGCAGCGTGAAAAACATGCAGAAGATCACCAAAGCCATGGAGATGGTGGCAGCATCAAAGATCCGCAAAGCGCAGGTTCAGATGGAAGCCTCCCGACCCTATGCTGAGCGTATCCGTCGTGTGGTCGGTCATCTTGCGCACGCCAACCCGGATTACAAGCACCCCTGGCTGGTTGATCGCGAAGTGAAGCGCGTTGGCTTTATCATTATTTCTACCGATCGTGGGCTTTGCGGCGGCCTGAACATCAATATGTTCAAAAAGGTCATCGGAGAGCTGCAGCATTGGCAGGAAAAAGACGTTGAAGTCGACCTGGCACTTGTTGGCGCCAAGGCCGTGCAATTTTTCCGTCGCCTCGGCGGCAACGTCGTTGGCACGGCAACGCACCTCGGCGACAAACCGCAGGTAAACGACCTGATCGGCTCGATCAAAATCATGCTCGACTCTTACAGCGACGGCAAAATTGATCGTTTGTACCTCGTGTCCAACCAGTTCGTCAGCACCATGAGCCAGGTACCGGTAGTAAAAAGCATATTGCCAGTCAGCGAAATCGATCTTGGCGATGAAACGCTGCAGAAACACTGGGATTATATCTACGAACCAGACGCCGTTGATTTGCTCGACGACGTTTTGATGCGTTACATCGAGTCACAGGTTTATCGCGGCGCGGTCGAAAACTTCGCCAGTGAAATGGCGGCGAAGATGGTGGCGATGAAATCCGCCACAGACAATGCTGGCGATATTATCGATGACCTGCAGCTTGCCTATAACAAAGCACGGCAAGCCTCGATTACGCAGGAAATTTCAGAGATCGTGGGCGGGGCAGCCGCGGTTTCTGGTTAGAACGAATTGAACACATATTTTTGGTTACAAATAATGGCGGCAATGTCGCCGGATTTGGGTTAGAGGATTAAATAATGAGCACCGGAACTACCGTGCAAATCATCGGCGCTGTTGTGGATGTCGAGTTTCCACACGATGCAATTCCACACATTTACGACGCTTTAGTTATCGAAGAAGTCGATATTACGCTCGAAGTTCAGCAACAGCTGGGCGATGGCGTCGTGCGAACAATTGCGATGGGTTCAAGTGAAGGCCTGCAACGTGGCATGTCCGTCAGCAACACCGGCGCCGCAATTATGGTACCCGTTGGCGAGAAAACGCTGGGTCGCATCATGGATGTGCTCGGCAAGCCGATTGACAATAAAGGTGACATCGGTGCAGAAATCACGATGCCCATTCATCGTTCACCACCGAGCTATGAAGAACAGGCTGCCGCCACCGAAATTCTCGAGACAGGCATCAAGGTTATTGACCTTATCATGCCCATAT
>CAYOHF010000080.1:0-15635 GCA_964403695.1 uncultured Woeseiaceae bacterium
GGCAGTTGAAATAAGCCTCTGCAGAGACTCTGCCACGCGTAAGAATCTAGACTTGCATCATTCCCTCGCTTCTTCCCGGCGCTCTCACTGGGTGTGTCGCCGTCCAGCGCGTAATGACACCGTTGGTCGTTGTAGAAATCCCGAAAGCTAAGCAGCTTGTTCTCCAGCTCGCGAGCAGCCCAAAAGGCCAGTAGGGTGGGAGGTCTCAGCACGATAGCAAGGCGGAGCAACCGGCCTGGATGGATGACGAGCGAACAAAGTCCGGCTATGACACGATCTATCTGACGAAGGTTCGATGCCCTTTCACGGCCTCGATTCAGAATTAACAACTGGTGTTTCAACAGCAATGATTCTGCGACCACACCTCGCCCACCACCCGGTCGCATCAGTTTGGCGGAGGTAACAATCAGGTGAATAAACAAGATGGTGAGTTCACGCATGGCACCACCATCGTAGCAATCAGTAAGGGCAAGACAAGACTTGGATTTTCCGCGGATTCATGCGAAAAAATAGGAATTAGCCACACACACGTCCGGCGAATTATTATGGGTACTCAGTGCGGTATTTTTATCTTAGGACATATCGAGAAAAAGCGTCTAAGTCATTGTAATCATTGGTCGGGGTGGGGAGATTTGAACTCCCGGCCCCTGCCTCCCGAAGACAGTGCTCTACCAGGCTGAGCTACACCCCGTTTTAGATTTTCAGGAACGCCGGCGTACGGCGAAGTCTGCTATGGCGATCATTGCCTGTTTGTAGTCCGAGTCGGGAATTCCGGACAGGGCGTTGATGGCCATTTCAGCGGCTTCCTGAGCGCGCGCCGCAGTGTACTGGAGCGCTCCGGTTGATTCAACAACCGCTTGTATTTCGTCGAGTTTATCGAGACCGCCTGCTTCGATTGCTGCACGCAGCATTTTCCGTTCGCTGTCGGTGCATTTTTCCATTGCATATATAAGGGGTAGCGTCGGCTTGCCTTCTGCCAGGTCGTCGCCCAGGTTCTTGCCGAGCTCCTCGGGGGAGGCGTTGTAGTCGAGCGCATCATCGACCAGCTGGAACGCGGTGCCGAGATTCTGGCCATAGCAGATCATGGCGGATTCGTCGTTTGGATCACGGTCCGACAATACGGCGGCGATCTGAGCGCCGGCCTCGAACAGGCGGGCGGTTTTGCGGTAGATGACCTTGCGATAGTCCGCTTCCGTGACATCCGGGTCGTGGATATTCATAAGTTGCATGACTTCGCCAGAGGCAATCATGTTGGTTGCATCGGCCAGGATTTGCATGACGCGCATGCGGTCGATTTGTACCATCATCTGGAAAGCTCGGGAGTAGAGGAAATCTCCCACCAGGACGCTGGCCTGGTTGCCGAATACCGTATTTGCCGTGTCCCGTCCGCGTCTGCGGGCCGATGAATCGACAACATCGTCGTGCAGCAGGGTGGCAGTGTGAATAAACTCGATAATGGCCGCGGAGTGGATTTGATGGTTGCCCCGGTATTCCAGGGCGCGCGCCGCAAGCAGGACGATCAAAGGCCTAAGCCGTTTGCCGCCACTGGTGACGATATACTCCGAGACCTGTGAGACGAGCGTAACGTCGCTTTTCAGGCTTTGACGAATCAGGGCATCCACGGCCTGCATATCGTCGCTCGCGAGCGCGTTTACGTCCTCAATCGATACGGAATCTGGTGCTTTTTCGGCGGGTTGTATCACGCCTGCGATAATGCCTGAAATGCCCGGCATTGGCGACTTGCGTGGCCCGCTTAGGTCTCACGTCGTGAATTTGCAAGTTATTGAAATAAAGTGGGATTTTTCTGACGCTGACGTTGACCCGGAGCGCCCGAATCTATAAAATTCCCGCTCTTTTGTGGCGGCAGACTTTGTGGCATCCGTGCCCAGCTAGCCAGCATCCCAAAATTATCTTATTTATCAGCGAGTTGCGCTAGACGCAGCACGCATAGTTGGAGCAGGTTACGATGTATGCGGTTTTCCGTTCAGGCGGCAAGCAATACCGGGCGAGCGAAGGCGAGCGATTGAAGCTCGAAAAGCTCGATGTCGAAGAAGGTGCAAAAGTCAGTTTTGACGAGGTTTTGCTGGTTGGTAATGGCAAAGACATCAAGGTTGGCAGCCCGTTGCTGGCCGGCAGCAGTGTCAGCGCTACGGTCCTTAAGCAAGGCAAAAGCAAGAAAGTCACCGTCGTCAAATTCAAGCGTCGGCAAAATTATCTTCGCCAGCACACGCACCGGCAGTTTTTTACTGAAGTCGAGATCACTGGCATAGGTGAATCTGGCAAGAAAGCCGCGGCACCTGAAGCGGCTGAAGAGAAGAAGCCAGCGGCGAAGAAAGCGACAACCAAGGAACCCGCTGCTAAAAAAGCGACAACCAAGGAACCTGCTGCTAAAAAAGCGGCGGCAAAGAAAACCTCGACCAAGACGGCTGCGGCGAAGAAGCCAGCCAAGAAAAAGGCGAGCAAAAAGGCCAGCGACTAGGTTAACGACCAGGGCTGGATGACATATTGATATCATCCGCATATAGAAAGCAGATGTAACAACAGACAGGTACAGTACAGTGGCACATAAAAAAGCAGGCGGTAGTACTAAGAACGGTCGCGATTCAGAATCGAAACGCCTTGGCGTCAAGTTGTTTGGCGGCGAAAAGGCTATTGCCGGCAACATCATTATTCGCCAGCGTGGCACGCGGGTACATGCGGGCGTGAATGTTGGCATCGGCCGGGACCACACGCTTTTTGCAAAGGCTGACGGGCACGTGCAGTTTCAGAAGAAAGGGCCGAAGAATCGTCAGTTTGTGAATGTTGTTACCGCTTAAGGTCGGCGTTAATTCCTGGCTATTCGCGGCTGAAGCCGCTCCCACGGTTAATGACGAAAACCCCGCTTAGTGCGGGGTTTTTCTTTTTTGCAGCTACACTATTAATATGAAATTCGTAGACGAGGCGACAATTCGGGTTCAGGCAGGCAACGGTGGTCATGGTTGCCTTAGTTTCCGTCGTGAAAAATATGTCGAGCGAGGCGGGCCTGATGGTGGTGACGGGGGGGATGGTGGCAGCGTCTATCTTGTCGCAGATCCGTCCATCAATACGTTGGTCGACTTTCGAATTGCGCGAAATTATCGCGCACAGAGCGGGAACGGTGGCGAAGGCCGAAACAAGACCGGTCGCTCCGGTGACGATCTCAATGTCCATGTTCCTTGCGGTACGGTTATCCATGATATTGACACGGGCGAACTGCTCGGCGATTTGACCGATGCCGAACAGCGGCTCAAAGTAGTCGACAGCGGGCAACGTGGCCTTGGCAATGCACGCTTTAAGAGCAGCGTAAACAGGGCGCCGAGAAAAATCACCCAGGGTACGCCCGGCGAAACAAGGCACCTGAAGCTCGAGCTCAAATTGCTGGCAGATGTTGGCCTGGTTGGCATGCCGAACGCCGGCAAATCAACATTGATTCGTTCGATGTCCGCAGCAAAACCCAAAGTGGCAGATTATCCGTTTACGACATTGCATCCGAATCTTGGCGTAGTGTCGGTGGGTCCATTACAGAGTTTCGTTATGGCGGATGTGCCCGGATTGATTGAAGGTGCGGCCGAGGGAGCGGGTCTCGGTATTCAGTTTCTTAAACATTTGCAGCGAACGAAGTTGCTTTTGCACCTCATTGATATTGCGCCGTTGGACACGGGTGCTGATCCGGCTGATGCGTTTGAATCGATCTCGAACGAACTGGTTAAGTTTAGTAAGGACCTGGACGACAAACCACGCTGGCTGGTGATTAACAAGACCGATTTATTGACAACTGAAGATCTGGCTGCTGCCCGAAACGACTTGATGGAAAAGCTGGACTGGCAGGGGCCGGTGTTTGCGGTTAGTGCTGAGACTGGTGCGGGGACAGAGAAGCTTGGGCAGGCGATTATGCGTGAGCTTGAGTTGATTGATGAGGTTGCATTGGAAAGTGTGGTTGGGGATTAAATCGTGCTTCGGTTATTGATGGTCGAAATCGCCATGAGTATCAACCTGCCACTGCCCACGATTACGCCACTAAAGATCAATCCTCACCCACCTTTCGGGGGCATAATCGTCGAAGCGGGAGGATTGGGGGCGGGCTCCTACATGATTATTTAGTTGCACAAAGCATCCACTTTTGACTTGGTATTTGAAAGCATAGTGGTGGCTTCATTTTCTGAAAGATACGTGCGCTCGCCATTTTCTGATGTCTCGTACAATCGGGGTGCGTTGACGTAGGAATCATAAATTTCCTGAGCGCGCTTGCAGTAATAAGCTTCCGCTGTTTCTCGTTCGTATTTTTCAGCATCCGATTCGCCCGGGACCGACCTGGCCATGCGGGATTTCGGTTGTCCCGCGGGTGCTGATTCCGGTTCGTCTCCGACAGAATGCCAGACCAGATTTACAAGCACTGCACCTTCATGAGCAGGCGTATCACTGTAGTGAACCCTGCTATCCTCGCCTACCCAGGTGTAGATAGGTTTTGTCGTGTTGACGAAGTGCACGTCGCCTTTTGCGTCCGTCCACGTCCAGATATCGGCATTCGCCTGCAGGCAAAAACCGAGACCAAAAATCAGAGTTAAGAGTGTCTTTTTCATAAGCCCCGCCATATTGTGGTTATTATTGCCTTTATTTGGCAACAAGCCGTTGAACGCCGTCACAATAATCAACAGGGTTAAGCAGGTGTTTTTGGACTGACGAGCGTCGTTTTCTGCTTATTGGGCGTCGCGCCTGCGAAAGGGGGCAGGGCATTGCTGTTTTAGAGGCGCCAGGCGCCTACCTGCCGAATTTGGCGCTGTCGGCAAGGCAAATGGGCAGGTCGCTAGCCCTGGAATTTTGACATAATTCGCAGCGCGATTGTTGTCAGGCGTTAGCCACCGCTGTGCGATGGTCTCGAAACGAAGCCAAAGGAACCATCACGCCCGTATTCAGGCTAGCTGTCCGGCAGGGTTGTGTCCGGGACCGATTGCGAATTCTTTGCAGAGGTGTTGATAGCCGATCAGACAGCCAGCGCTTTGACCATTTTGTTCAGGCGGCTCTTGTGACGCGCTGCCTTATTCTTGTTCACAACACCCTTGTTAATCATGCTGTCGATGACAGGTACTGCAGCCTTGTAGGCAGCTGCTGCTGATTCTTTGTCACCTTTCTCTACTGCGGTAAGAACCGCCTTGATATGCGTTCGCAAGTTAGAGCGCTGGCCCATTTTATGGAGCCTGGTTTTTTCCGACTGTCGGGCGCGTTTCTGCGCTGATTTGATGTTTGCCACTTGATGAATTTCCGTAGGTATCGTTGGTTCGGCCGGGACGCCGTTCTGGCTATCCGGGTCCAAAGAGCCGCGTATTATTGGTGGCCGGGGGTGGATTGTCAATGACCCGTGGCAGGATTGGCCCCGCAATAGCCAAATCACGGCTAAATCACTGATTTTTCGCCGCATTTCGAGCTAAACTACGCCCCTCGATAAGCCCGAATCGCAAACCCTATGCCCCCTGAACAGCCTTCCGGCAACGATACTCCCACTACAAAGGCGGGCCCTGGCAAGCGCCTGTCCGGACTGCAATTGCTGCAGTCAACGTCCGTGGTCAGCGCTATGACGTTGTTGTCGCGCATTCTCGGCCTGGTGCGTGACGTTGTATTCGCACGATTTTTCGGTGCAACGATCGTGATGGACGCATTCATTGTGGCCAATCGGATTCCCAATATGTTGCGTCGCTTCTTTGCGGAAGGCGCCTTCTCACAGGGGTTCGTGCCGGTCATGGCACGTTATAAGGAAAACGGGGATCACTCGGAGTCGCGCGAGCTGGTAGATTCCGTCGCCGGAACGCTCGGCCTGGTTCTGTTCCTGGTCACGCTAATCGGCGTGGTAGCAGCACCATTGCTCGTGCTAGTCGTTGCACCGGGGTTTATCGGTGAAGATGGTCGCTTCGATCTCGCGACGGCAATGTTACGTTTTACATTTCCATATTTACTGTTCGTCTCCATGACAGCGTTCGCTGGCGGAATTCTGAACACTTACGGCAAGTTTGGTGCGCCGGCATTTACACCGGTCATACTCAACATTGTGTTGATTGCGAGTGCATTGTGGCTCTCCCCGCAAATGGAGGAGCCTGGTATGGCGCTGGCGTACGGCGTCTTTGTAGCGGGGCTTCTACAGCTCCTGTTTCAGATTCCGTTTCTGGCGAAAATTCACGCCGTGCCACGACCTAAATGGCGGCCGCGGCATCCCGGTGTAAAGCGAATCGGCGCGCTGATGTTGCCGGCGATATTTGGTTCATCAGTGGCACAGATCAATGTATTGCTTGGTGGTGCAATAGCGTCACTTCTTGGCGTTGGCAAGATCAGTTTGTTGTATTTTTCAGATCGACTTATGGAATTTCCGCTGGGGCTTTTTGGCATCGCATTGGCCACCGTTACACTGCCAACTTTGTCGCGGCAGGCGGCCAACTCATCAATGCGCGAGTTCTCGAACACGGTGGACTGGTCGATGAAACTGGTCGTTCTGATCGCAGTTCCGGCGGCGATCGGCCTGATATTGCTGGCAGAGCCACTTGTCGCGACGATCTTTTTCGGTGGTGAATTCACGCGTTTTGATGTGCAAATGACCGCGTTGAGCTTGCAGGCGTTCGCGCTGGGATTGATTGGCTTTTCGTTCGTCAAGATCCTGGCGCCTGCCTATTTTGCCCGCGAAGATACGAAGACCCCGGTCAAAGCCGGCCTCATGGCCCTGGTTGTAAATTTAGTACTGAGTGTTGTGCTCGCGTATACCCTTACCAGGGCCGGCTACGTCGGTGCACATGCAGGCCTGGCACTTGCTATATCAGTCGCCGCCATCTTGAACGCATGGCTGCTCTATCACGGGCTGCGAAAGGATAAGGTCGTCGTGCATTCACCCGGTTGGTCGTTTTTGTTACTGCGATTCTTCGGTGCCAATGCGGCAATGACAGTGGCGATTTTCTGGATGCACCGACCGCTTGATTGGTGGATTGACGCAGGTGTTCTGGATCGTTCATTCTGGCTCGGTGCGGTGGTGTTAGTGAGTGCCGCGGTTTATTTCCTGGCTTTGCTGTTATTGGGTATGCGTCCAGCGCAGCTGACGCTGGGCGATGCCAAATGATCATTTTGCGACATACCGTGGGAGCGGCTTCAGCCGCGAATCTATGCCGAGCATTCGCGGCTAAAGCCGCTCCCACGATATTTCTCAGGACTTGTCTACGCCCATTCCCTGATTGTTATTACACGATTACAATCGCAATTTAACAACTGACTTTTATCTAATATGCATCTTGTCCGTAGCGTAAAAGACTTTCCCTTTGATCTCGTCGCCAATGGCAGCGTCGCGACTATCGGTTCCTTTGACGGTTTGCATCTCGGCCATCAGAAATTACTGCAGCATGTGCTTGATGAGGCCAAATCCAAAAACGTACCCTCAATCGTTATGAGTTTCGAACCGACGCCGAAGGAATTCTTCGCGCAGGGAAGTCCACCTGCGCGACTGATGAGATTTCGCGAGAAGTTTGAGGCGCTGGCCGGGTTTGGTGTGGATATATTCTATTGCCCACGCTTTGATGAGGCGATGAAGAATATCGCCGCCGACACATTCATTCGGCAAATTCTCGTGCATGCGATGAACATCAGGTACCTGGTGGTCGGCGATGATTTCAGGTTTGCCCAGGACAGGGTGGGGCACCTGAAGACATTGCAAAGAGCGGGCGATGCGCTGCATTTCAATGTGGCTGAGATGTCCAGTGTGGTTTCTCGTGACGAGCGGGTGAGCAGCACCGCAATCCGGGATGCGCTGTGGAAGGGTGATCTCGAATGTGCTGGCCGGCTCCTCGGTCGTCACTATAGAATGTCCGGCAAAGTAATCGAAGGAAGCCGTCTGGGCCGAAAGCTGGGCTATCCCACTGCAAATGTGAACCTGAATCGACGGCAAAGCGCCGTAATGGGTATTTTCGCAGTTCGGGTTTCAGGACAAAAGTGGGGGCCGTTAGCGGCGGTGGCGAGCGTCGGTACGCGGCCTACTTTTGACGGCAGCATACCTTTGCTTGAGGTGCATATATTTGATTTCGACAAAAATATTTACGGTGAATATATACATGTCGATTTTGTTGCCCGCTTGCGCAGCGAGGAAAAATTTGATGATGTTGAGGATTTGATTGAACAGATGCATCGGGATTCGGCGCAGGCCAGAAAAATTCTGGCCGCGTAATTTTAAAGGTTATACAGGAACAGATTGTGGCGGGCGAAAACATCAAACAAAAGAACGGCGGTAAATCCTTCTCAATCTGGATGGTCCTTTCTGTGCTGGTCGTCGCTTTCGATCATTTGACAAAGTGGATGATCGTCAAATGGGTACCTTTGTACGATAAAATTCCGATCAATGGATTCATCAATATTACGCATCAACGAAATACCGGCGCGGCGTTCAGTTTCCTGGCCAATGCTGGCGGCTGGCAAAAATGGTTTTTCATAATTCTTGCTGTGGCAGTTAGTGTTTTTATTGTTTCATGGTTATGGCGAATTCGAGCGGCCGGACAGGTAGTGCTGTCTGCAGGTCTGGCGTTGGTTTTGGGCGGCGCCATTGGTAATGTCATAGACAGAATCATGCGTGATAGCGTCGTTGATTTTATCCAGGTTTTGATCGCGGGCTGGCCGTTTCCATCTTTCAATGTTGCTGATTCGGCGATTACAGTTGGTGCGGCGTTCCTGATCATCGATGCTTTGTTTTTTTCAGGAAGAGAGACGGAAGCGGAGGTTGGTTGATCGCATGGAGCTTCGTTAAGCTGTGGGAGCGGCTGTCTTCACAGATGAGCTTTTGTCTCGGGCTGTGGGGATGTACAGACGCGAAGTTGCCGCGATTGGTCAAACGCCAATTATTGTCCTGAGTAGATCTGTGGGAGCGGCTTCAGCCGCGAATGCGACCACCGATTCGCGGCTGAAGCCGCTCCCACAGCCGTTCTGTAAATTGCAATTGGGTAGCCAATCGCGGCTGAAGCAGCTTCCAATATTATTGCTGACGAACGTAGAAAGGCCGCAATTTGCGTTGCGGCCTTTCTACGTATGTCATTCGTCGCTCCAACAGGAGCACTTACTCCGCTTCAGCGGCGGGTATTTGTCCAGCAATCTGTTTCAGGCAATGAGCCCTTGGCTCCGCGTCCGTCGATTGTAAATAACCCGCACTTACCATCTTCTATATCACCAGGGATTTGGTATGTCGCGGTCGCGTTAAATGTATTGGCATCGGCATTTGGAACGCAAATTTGATAAGTACCAGTATCACTCATGTTGCAACCAGCCGCTGCGAATCCCACGTTGGTCATATCTGTCGTGTAGGTGTTGTTTTGCAGATAGAACCTTTCCTGCAAAGTGGCAATCTGCAATAACGCTGCTTTCGCCTCGTTCCGTTTCGCTTTGGCGACGTACTGGCGATAATTTGGATAGGCAATTGCCGCCAGGATCCCGATAATAACGACGACGATCATCAATTCCATCAATGTCATGCCGCGCATATGTTTACGCATTACTAGCTCTCCATTCATCATCATTCACTGAGCGGCTAATTGATGCCGTCCTGTGTCCACAAGGTCCTGACCGGGTTATTCGGAACCCCAGGATCAAAGCATTCTACGCCGACGCAACCGATGGGGGGCGGCGCACACTCCTTACCTACGCAATTCGGATCCAGCGGGCTTGGGAAGAGGAATATTGGTCTTACGGCAATACCACCCTGTTCCAGTTTTGTTACCCGTGCCTTATCAGCCGCATCCGGATCATTGGCATCAAGCACATCTATGTCGACGACCGGGTCTCCGTTTGCCACAGCTACGCGGTACAAGCGGTTGATGCTAAGCCCAGCCTGGCATGGGTCGCTGGATGCTACCTCGGGTTCGAACGAGACAAAATATATGGTGTCGTCAAAAGTTCTGGACTCGGCCAGCACTTTTTCACCCGGAGGCAGCGTGAATTTCCAACCTCGATCAGCCGGGGTAATGCTGACATTGACCTGCCCGCTGACATTGACCAAATCCGCATCGTAGGCTATCGGGTAGGCGTCGTAGGCCTCTTGTGACAGCTTCGCAAATACGTCCGGATCGCGCAACGAATAGAAGCGATCTGCGGCACTTTTATCCAGCGGGTGGGCGCGGTAGCCGCTGCCCATGCTGATTGCCAGGTACCGCTTTTCATTCATATCGTCGGTAAATATCGAAATATCCGGTGTTGAGAAGAGCCGGCGTGTATCCTCAGCTCCGGCCCCACCAACGCCTTCGGCGCCAAATCTGCCGATAACGCCACCAGCCACAAGATTCGCAGGGGACTGGCCGGTGGATATATCAAAGCGCCAGACCTGTCCGCCAAGATCCGCGGCGTACATGCGATCGGAATTTCCATCACCGCTCATATCCAGAACGCGGATGGACGTCGGAATGGACCGGGTCATGTTTTCAAGCGCGAGATCAGCACCGGCATCGGCACCAGCGCGCCAGAGTTCGTCGCCGGTTTCAAGGTCCAGCATGAAAATTCCAGCGCCTTCGGCATCCGCCGTGCTGGGGTGTATGGCCTGGTCGTGCGTGGTGTCATAGCCAGCGCCAAGTACCAGTACAATGTCGTCCGGACTACTGGCCCCAGGAATTTTGATAACGGCCGGAACGGGCGACGACCAGGTCTGCCCAAACTGAGGATAGTTGCTTATCCATTTGAGCTTTGGCGCATTCTTGTCAGTAACATCGAGCGCATAGTAGTTGTTCCCGCCGCGCCGCATACCGAAGACAAGGTAAACGAAGTCGGTCCCGACGGTAATATTGCCATCGTGATTACGGTCGACGATGACTGGCACGATATCGCCATCGATTCCATAGTTCTTGTAATTGATAACCTCATCATAGAACAAGTCATTCATTCCTGTGAGTAGTTCTTTTGGCAAGAACGTCCACAACTCTCGACCTGTCTTGGCATCGAAAGCATGCAACTGGCCGTCATTTGTTGCTGTGTATACAACGATGTCCATGTTGGCAGATGATCCAGCGGCGCCGCCATAGACGATTGTTGCCGGCTGAGAGTGCAGCGTGTCACCCATTTGCCTGCGTACTGTGGTGACCGGATTGTTGTCGATGTCACGAACATCCACGCCACGAACCCACTCGATCATTTGGGTCTTAGTCGGCTCACCAGCAACACCGCTAAGGCCGAAATCGGAAAGACTGAATGTGCCGCTGTTGCTTGTTGATATGTGGTTGCCCGATGCGCTCAGGTCTGGCCCGGCAATATCGGTATATACATTACGATCGGCAGGGTCCGGTATCTGGCTCAGTGCGCCGCCGGCGTCGACATTGGCGCCGTCCGGTTGAGTACCTGGCGTCCAGAAACTTTTTGCCTGATTGCTGAAAAATCCTGTCGTGGGATCGACAGCGGGATTGCCGTTGGCATCCCTTACGATGCCCTTGTTAATAGTGTACTTCTTGAGATTGCCTGGCCAGTGAACGCCGTTCGTGGCACGGAACACTGATATGTACAGATCGTTCAGGTGTTGTGTGCGATTGAAGGCATTGACGGCTACGGCGGGCGCAGTGAATGAGATGTCGCGATCAAATATACTGCTGACGATTTCCGTCAGAACATCTGTCAGAGTCTTCACATCCTCCGCCAGGTAATACTGACCGCCCGATTTCTCGGCGGTATCTTTAAGCAATGGCAGATCGACTTTGAAACCAATGGTATAGGTCGTCACTGTCTGGTCACCCGGAATTTGCGGGTTGATATCGTCTTTGGACAGGTACACCGCAATATCGTCAAGACAAGAGCCGTTGACCTTGCCGCCCGTGCAGCTGCTGCTTCCCATCGTGGTCGTGAAATTAGGCAGGTTCGAAACCCTGTCATATGCATCGATGTCGTGCGTTGGTTCGCCGTCCGTTAGCAGCACGTTGTAATTCTTGGCGCAAGAATATTTCGTTGGCTTCTTGTAGACCATCGGGCTTGTTGACGATAGTGCGTCAGAATCGGTCGAACTATACTGGCCGTACTGTGCTCGCTGACCGCGCCAATACAGTGCCGCCTCATACATCGTCTCCGACAGCGGTGTCCAGCCATTGGCAGGCAATGCGTTGACCGTTGCATTGGCCGCCGAACGAGAAGAGTCCAGATCCTTGACTGCACGCGTGACCGGACCACCCTGCTCGTTGTGAAATCGCATGAAGCCAACATTGACGTTGCTAATCGAGCCCAACACATTCTTGGTTACGGACTTGACGATATCTGTTCGCGACATCGAGGTTACCGGCGAATTGTGGTACCAATTCAGATAATTTGGGTCATATACCGTGACGAATCGGTCGGTTGGTCGGTCGCCCCAGGAAACTTCTCGCAGTCCGTTGTCAGTAAATGGTGGCAAATTATTGCCAATCTGAGCATAAACTTCGCCTTGTATTCCTGCGCCGTGCTGACCTGAATCGGCTTGACACTCAATGGGATCATTTCGGTTGCGCCGTGGTCGACGCCATTTGTAGGAGCTACCACTGCCACCCCTTCTGTACTGAGTCATAGTGTCAGCGAATTTTCCGGAGGCGGCGAGCGCAGCTACGCCCGCTGCGCAGGTGAATTTGTCTTTGTCAATCAGGTTTTCATTGCCAGAGCCGCAACCTGGCACATTTGATGTGGACGTGGACCAGTAATATTTACTCGACAGGCAACTCCCGGGATAGTTGGCAGAGCCGTCAAATGGTTGCTGCGTTGTTTCGATAGACGTCATGCTGCCCGAGCTATCCAGTATGAACAGGATATTCGGTTTGTCAGCACCTGTTGAACTCGGCGTTGATAACAACAGCTCCGTATCATCCGCGAGAACAGGTGATCCGGCAGTCATTGCGATCGTCAGTCCTACGCCGACCCAAGCGACGTGTTTCCTGGACATAGTCATTCGTACTTTCCTTTTTGTCATCCGTGACCTGATCGCTCAACCAGCCACCACTGTTGAATTCAGATTCCTATACTTACACTCAATACGACTTTTGTTCTGGTGTCGTAACTAACCAATGCGTACGTGTCGCTGCCGCGTGGGAGGTTAAAAAAACTCTTCCTGAAATCGACAAAGCTCAGGCGCCGGCCGTTGAAGACAAACTTCGTTTCCGGTGTCAGTCGTGCCGAGATGAAATCCTCATCACAGTTTTCGCCGCACGGCTTGAACATTAGTCGACTATTGGTCGAAGTCGGAACTCTAATGTTCTCGGCGGCAGTTTCTACTGCATCCACAATTGTCACGATTTCGGCCGCAGCTAATCCGCTGAAGGCGAGCGCCAGCACTACTACAATCTTGCGAAAGTTCATCATTACTGCTCCAAGCGAATTCTCGTTTTACGTGGCCCTGGGCCCAATCAAGGCTACGGTGTTACATTGTGAGCGACCGACGGCACTATCGCCGCATGTCACTCATCACTATAGGATTCCATCCTGTGTCCACAAAGTCCTGACCGGGTTGTTCGGTCCAAACGGGCTGCCACATTCGGCACCAACACACATGATCGGTTCCGGCGCGCAATCGACACCGACACAATTCGGATCATCCGGGCTCGGGAACAGGATAGCTGGCGTTGGTGCGATACCACCCTGTTGCAGGGTCTGGCGCCGCGCATCGTCCGCGTCGCTCGGATCCAGCGTGTCCAGATTGTTAACGACCGGATCGCCATTCGCTACGTTGACCCGGTAAAGGAAGTTGGTTCCCTTACCGGCCGCACAGGTAACTGCAGCATTCGAATCCGGCGAGAAGGCTACGAAGAATATTGAATCGTCAAAGGTTACTGAGTCAGTCAGAACTTTCTGGTTCGACGGAATCGTAAACTTCCAGCCGCGATCAGCGGGGTTAACTACGACCTTTGTCTGGCCGCTGACCTCGATAAGGTCGCTGTCCGTAACCACCGAGTAGCCGTCATATTCAGCTTGCGTCAGCTTGTTGAACACATCCGGGTCTCGTATCGAGAAAAAGCGATCGGCAGCATTCAGGTCGAACGGGTGGGCCCGGTAACCAGTACCGATGCTGACGGCGATGTAACGTTTTTCCTGCACATCATCGGTAAATATTGAAGGGTCCGGTGAGCTGTAAAAACGCCGTGTTTCGGCTAGTGTCGGATTGCCGATGCCTTCGCCGCCCAGTTGCGCGATTACGCCACCGGCTACGAGAGTTGCGGGGACCTGCCCGTTATAAATATCGAAACGCCAGACCTGGCCACCGAGATCGGATGCGTACATGCGATCGGCAAAACCGTCGCCTGACAGATCAATGACGCGAATACGGTTCGGCATAGCCCGGGTCATACCGGCGAGTTGCAGATCGGCGCTGCCATCCGGTCCCGCACGCCATAATTCTGCGCCTGACACCAGGTCGAGGATGTGGATACCGGCGCCGACACCATCCGCTGTGGCCGAGAACGTATTGGTATCGTGGACGGTATCGTAGCCGCCACCGATGACAACCACGGCCTTGTCCGCATTCAGCCCGCCTGTCTGGATATCCATGCGGGCAACGACCGGCGTGGACCAGCTCTCACCCATTTCAGGCAAGCTCACGTTCCACAATAATTGCGGGGAGTTTTTGTCGGTCACATCCAGGGCGTAGAAATTGTTACCGCCGCGGCGCATGCCAAAAATCAGGTAGACAAAGTCGGCACCGTCGACGACGCCATTCTTGTTGTCATCTTTTACGACCGGCACGATGTTACCGTCAATACCGTACTGCTTGTATTTCGAATTGGGATTGAAATACAGTCGATTCATGTTTGACAGCAGCTCTTTCGGTATGAACGACCAAAGCTCCTCGCCGGTCGTACCATTGATTGCATGCATATAACCGTCATTGGTCGCCGTAAAAACGACCACGTCCGGATTCGCCTGCGTGCCGCCGTAGACTACCGCGGCCGGCTGTGAGTGCAACGGATCGCCCATCACATAGCGAATATTCGTCGCGAAATTGTTGTCTTCGTCCAGTAAGTCCTCACCGCGTGTCCAGCGAATGAGCTCATCCTTACTCGGCTCGCCAGCAGAACCCGTTAATCCCAGGTCTGCGAGTGTGAATGCAGCGGCATTCGACGGCGTGACCAGATTATTGCCGCTGGTCAGATCGCTGCTGCCGTTATTCGTGTAAACATTGCGCACTGCCGGGTCTGGCAGTTGCTTCGCAGCACCACCGAGGCGAACATCGTTGCCGTCAGCACCACCAACGGTCCAGTAGCTCTTCGCCGTGTCCATGAAAAATCCAGTGGCAGGATCGACTGCTGCCAGTCCATTGACATCAGAAATAACACGATTTTGAATCTTGTATTTTTTCAGGTTGCCGGGCCAGTGTGCCTTTGCCTTCGCGCCAAACATCGTCATGTAGACATCATTCAGGTTCTGCGTGCGGTTAAACGTATTAACGGAAACGGCCGGCGCTGAGAATGACAACGACTTGTCATTGATGTTGGCGATAATGGACAGCAAGGTCTTGGTCAGCGACTCCACATCGTCAGCCAGGAAGTATTGACCACCCGAATTTACTGCCGTGTCGCTAAGAATTGGCAAATCAACCGCAAAGCCAATCGTGTGCGTCGAAACGAGTTGATCACCCGCGGTGTTGAGGTCAATATCCTCTACCGACAGGTATTCAGATACATCAT
>CAYOHF010000081.1:0-15597 GCA_964403695.1 uncultured Woeseiaceae bacterium
TATCAGAAGCCCAGATAGCCCCTGACTTTTTTCCAAAGCGACGACTCCCAGCCGTAGACATCCAGATGCTCCGGTGCCAGTAGCGCCACCGGCATTGTTGTGGATGGTGCAATGACCTGATTGACGGCAGTGTCAGCAGAGGACATATCCAGTTTTCCGCCAACATTCTCGCCAGATGTTGTCAGCCCATCAACCGCGAGACTCAGGCGTGGTAGCACCTCGTCGTCAACAATGTCATCCAGAAATACAGCATCCGGGTCAAAGCTCTCTTTGTCCAGGATGACGCAATCGGTGAATGTCTGCTCTTTGCTAATTGATCGCATCCGGTGTGGTGGTAGAGCCACTGTAGGGCGATTGCGTGCGCAACACTGTGAGGGCCTTCACAAGACCGGAATAAGTCGTTTTTTTTGTTTTTTTTCAGGTACTTAATGGCGCGATACCTGCGTTTATTGGTCCATTTGGGCTAGTTTGGCTGGTCAATATATGGGCGGAACAATGCAGTAATTGCAGTGTTACGACGTTATGTAAAATTGTGGGTAACAAAAAAAGCCGGCTCTTCACAGAGCCGGCTTTTACGTCTTTATGCGATCGTGAATCTATTCTTTTGCTGTAGCTTCAGCTTCCACTTCAGCCGGGCCATCCACCAATTGGACAATAGCCATCGGCGCAGCGTCACCAGGTCTTGGACCAATCTTCAGTATTCGCACGTAACCGCCAGGGCGTTCTTTGAATCTCGGACCAAGCTCGGAAAAAAGCTTGCCCACTGCCGCTTTGTCACGCAAACGACTGAAAGCCAGACGGCGGTTTGCAACGCCATCAACTTTAGCCAGCGTAATCAAAGGTTCGAAAACCCTGCGCAATTCTTTTGCTTTGGGTACGGTGGTCTTGATCGTTTCGTGGTGCACCAGCGACGTGGCCATGTTGCGAAACATAGCTTTGCGATGTGAGCTGTTACGGCCTAACTTACGACCTGATTTCTTGTGACGCATGACACATGCCCTTCATAAACATAGTTGGTATCGAACTATAATTTCGCTTCAATACCGTTGACTGGTTCTGGTAATCAGATCGCGAGCTCGTGTTCCGGGCGCAGGCTTGCCGGCGGCCAGTTCTCAAGACGCATGCCCAGACCCAGGCCATGACCTTCCAGAACTTCCTTGATTTCAGTCAGGGATTTCTTGCCAAGGTTTGGCGTTCTCAGCAACTCAACTTCTGTACGCTGCACGAGGTCACCGATATACATGATGTTTTCAGCCTTGAGACAGTTCGCGGAGCGCACCGTCAGTTCAAGTTCATCAACCGGACGTAACAGAATCGGATCGATCTGGTTCTCGGTAGCCGCACCAACGCCGTCTTCCTGGCCCTGCAGGTCAACGAAGACCGACAACTGATCCTTAAGGATGCTGCCAGCGCGACGAATCGCTTCTTCCGGGTCAATCGTACCGTTGGTCTCGATGTCGATAATCAACTTGTCAAGGTCAGTACGTTGCTCTACACGAGCTGCTTCGACATCATAAGTGACTCGATTCACCGGGCTGAATGACGCGTCGAGCTGCAGCCGACCGATTGGTCCGGTCTGTTCCTCGAAAAGAGGACGCTGGGTTGCCGGCCGATAACCACGACCACGCTCAACCTTCAGCACCATGTTGAGTTCGCCATCCTTGGTCAGGTTCGCGATAACAATCTCCGGATTCATGACTTCAACATCATGATCAAGCTGAATGTCCGCGCCGGTTACTATTCCCGGGCCCTTCTTGGAAACTCTAAGTTCTGCGGTGTCCCGTGAGTGCATGCGCACGGCGACCTGCTTCAGGTTCAAAAGAATATCGACGACATCTTCCTGGACACCCTCAATGCTGGTGTACTCATGGAGTACGCCATCAATCTCGGATTCCACGATAGCGGCGCCTGGCATAGATGAAAGCAAAATACGACGTAGCGCATTGCCAAGCGTGTGGCCGTAACCGCGCTCAAATGGCTCGATCGTGACTTTTGCGTGCAAGTCATTTACCGGTGCGACCTTGACAACACGCGGCTTCAGAAACTCGTTAACAGATTCCTGCATTGGTGTAACTCCTGACTATTTCGAATACAGCTCGACGACTAGGTTTTCGTTGATATCGGGAAGAATGTCTTCGCGATCTGGCAACGCCTTAAAAGTGCCCGCCATCTTTTTCGCATCCACATCGACCCAATCCGGCAAACCGACCTGGGCCGCAATTTCCAAAGCACTCTGGATACGGAGCTGCTTCTTGGCTTTTTCGCGAATACCAACTGCATCGCCGGCACTCACCTGAAGTGATGGAATGTTGACCACAATGCCATTGACCTCGATGCCCTTATGGCTGACGAGCTGGCGAGCTTCCGCACGGGTTGATGCAAAGCCCATGCGATAGACAACATTGTCCAGACGCCCTTCCAGCAGTTTCAACAGGTTTTCTCCTGTAGAGCCTTTGAGCTGGGCGGCTTTCTTGTAGTAGTTTCGGAACTGTCTCTCAAGCACACCGTACATTCGACGGAGTTTCTGCTTTTCACGAAGCTGCAGGCCGTATTCCGAAATACGCGGGCGCCGCTGTGACGCGCCACCCGGGGGAACATCCAGTTTGCACTTCGATTCGAGCGGCCGAATGCCACTCTTCAAAAACAGATCCGTACCTTCCCGGCGGGACAGTTTACATTTTGGTCCAAGATATCTTGCCATTACTTAGTCTCTACACGCGACGTTTTTTCGGCGGACGACAGCCGTTATGAGGAATAGGTGTTACATCCTCAATGTTTTGAATACGAAATCCCAGGGCATTGAGAGCGCGTACTGCTGACTCCCGGCCTGGCCCTGGCCCACGGACGCGAACGTCCACATTTTTCACGCCGAACTCAAGTGCCGCTCGGCCAGCTTTCTCAGAAGCAACCTGAGCCGCAAACGGTGTTGACTTGCGTGAACCACGAAAACCACATCCACCAGCAGTCGCCCAGGCTATTGCGTTGCCCTGGCGATCAGTGATCGTAATGATCGTGTTGTTGAAGGATGCATGGATGTGAGCGATCGCATCCACTACATGCTTCTTTACTTTTTTACGTTTTGTTTCTGCCATCTTCTGTTCCAATTACCTTCGTGCAATACGCACTGTGAGTCGCGGCGACAGCCGCTCCCACGGTAGTCTCAATCTTTACCTTTTGATCGGTCGACGTGGTCCTTTGCGGGTACGCGCATTTGTTCGCGTGCGTTGACCGTGCATGGGCAATCCACGTCTGTGGCGAATGCCCCGGTAACAGCCAAGATCCATTAAGCGCTTGATGTTCATGGAGATTTCCCGACGAAGATCACCCTCAACAACCATGTTGGCGACCGCCGTTCGTAAACCCGCAACTTCCGGTTCTGCCAGGTCTTTCACCTGCGTTTCCGGAGCTACACCTGCTGCCGCACAAATTTGTTTTGCGCGTGTTCGTCCTACACCGAAGATTGACGTCAGTGCTATCACGACGTGCTTGTTCAACGGTATGTTTATGCCTGATATTCGAGCCACTTGATTTACCTTTGCTATTTAGCCCTGACGCTGTTTGTGACGTTTGTCTACGCAAATCACGCGCACAACACCGTTGCGACGAATGACCTTGCAGTTCCTGCACATCTTTCTAACTGATGCTCTGACTTTCATGATCCGTCTCCAAAATTCCCTGACTTGCCAGCGACCATTTTCATCGGCGCTGAGACCAAATCAACATTCATTTCCTACTTGACCGAGCCGCCGCGACCGTAGTTGCGTAAATTGGCTTTTTGCATCATGCCGTCATACTGATGGCTCATTGCATGCGCCTGCATTTGCGACATGAAGTCCATGGTTACAACAACCAGGATGAGCAAAGACGTACCGCCAAAATTGAACGGTATGCTCGGATAAAACATGCGAAAGATTTCCGGCAGCAAACAAACGGCGGCAATGTACAGCGCGCCCCAGAATGTCAGTCGTGTCAAAACTCTGTCGATGTACTCTGCCGTTTGCGCCCCAGGCCGTATGCCCGGAACGAATGCACCTGATTTTTTCAGGTTGTCGGCCGTGTCTTTCGAGTTGAAAACCAGGGCCGTATAAAAGAAACAGAAGAAAATAATCATCACCGCGTACAGGATGACGTAGACCGGTTGTCCAGGCCCCAGATTCGCACCAATTACCAGCAACGCACTCTGTGCCGCGTTCGGTGAGGCCGATTGACCGAAGAACTGTGCAATCGTTGCCGGGAACATCAAAATGCTCGAAGCAAAAATCGGCGGGATAACACCCGACATATTAATTTTGAACGGCAAATGCGTGCTTTGCGCCTGGTACATCTTGCGGCCCTGCTGTCGCCTGGCGTAATTGACCGTAATTCGCCGCTGCGCCCGCTCCATGTAGACCACGAATACAGTTGCGGCAATGCTTACCAGCAGTAACATGATTGCTGTTGGCGGACCCATTTCACCAGTTCGCACCAGCTCAGCTGTACCGGCAACTGCCGCTGGCAGTCCGGCAACGATACCCGCCAAAATGATCATCGAGATGCCATTGCCAATGCCACGCTCGGTGATTTGTTCACCCAGCCACATCAGGAACATCGTCCCGGTAACCAGTGTAATACAAGCAGTAATGAGGAAGGCAGGACCTGGATTAACGACAACGCCGGGCTGGCTTTGCAACCATGATGCGGCAGCAATTGACTGGAACAGAGACAACATCACCGTTCCGTAGCGCGTGAACTGTGTGATCTTGCGACGGCCTGACTCGCCTTCTTTTCTTATTGCCTGCAATGACGGCACGATCATGCTCGCCATCTGCATGATAATAGACGCAGAAATATACGGCATGATGCCAAGCGCAAATATGCCAAAGCGCGACAATGCGCCGCCGGAAAAGAGGTTGAACAATGCCAGCATGTTGCCAGCCTGCTGGTCGAAAAATGACGCCAGCGCGCCCGGATCAACGCCCGGAACCGGAATAAACGTGCCCGCACGAAACACTATTAACGCTCCCACCAGGAACATTATTCGTGTCTTCAATTCACCAAACTTGTTGCCTGCCTTGGCAGCGTCTGCTGGATTCAATGTGGGCTTCTTTGCCACGTCGTTACCTAATCTCTCTCATATCTACTAATTGCTATCGCGGCAAGATGCCGCTCCTACGCCGACTTAGTCAGCGCTGTTATTCGATGCTGCCGCCAGCCGCTTCAATCGCAGCCCGCGCGCCTTTGGTCACTGCAAGACCCTTGATCTTCACAGCTTTCTTGATTTCGCCTGACTTGATGACCTTTACTTTCAATACGCCTGCCGGCACCAGGTGTGCTTTCTTCAGGCACTCCATATCGATGATGTCTTCAGTCGGTAATTCAAGTTCATGAAGTCGTAATTCGGCAGTATTTTTCGCCATACGTGACGTAAAGCCGACTTTTGGCAAACGACGCTGCAACGGCATCTGACCGCCCTCAAAGCCCACCTTATGGTAGCCGCCTGAGCGAGCATGCTGGCCTTTCTGGCCGCGTCCACAGGTTTTACCCTGGCCCGCCGAATGGCCACGCCCACGACGTTTGCCGGTTTTTTTCGCGCCTTTACCAGGCGACATTTCATTGAGACGCATCTCAGACTTCCTCTACCGATACGAGGTATGAAACCTTATTAATCATGCCGCGATTCTCAGGAGTATCGAGAACCGTTACGCTTTGCCGAATCTTCCGCAACCCCAAACCTGCAACACAGGCACGGTGGTTCTTGAGTCGGCCGAAACGACTTTTCAAAAGCGTCACTTTTAACTGTTTTGGCTTCGCCATCGTTCTAATCTCTTCAGTTTAAATCTGCTAAGTACGATCAATAACTCTCGAACTAAGCCAGAATTTCCTTAATTTTTTTGCCACGTTTTGCCGCAATCTGGCGCGGTGAATGAATCTGCTCAAGCCCGCTAATCGTTGCGCGTACTACGTTGATCGGATTACGTGAACCATAACTCTTGGCAAGCACGTTCCTGACACCTGCGGCTTCAAAAACAGCGCGCATCGCACCACCAGCGATTACGCCAGTACCTTCAGAGGCCGGTTGCATGTACACATAGGTCGCACCATGACGGCCTTTTTTAGCGTATTGCAGCGTCTCGTTCGTCAGGTTCACTTTGATCATGTTCTTGCGTGCAGCCTGCATCGCTTTTTGAATTGCGATCGGTACCTCACGGGCCTTGCCATAACCGAAGCCGACGTGACCCTTGCCATCACCAACTACTGTCAACGCCGTAAAGCCGAACTGACGTCCGCCTTTCACAACCTTAGCTACACGATTGACAGTGACCAGCTTCTCGATGAGATCGTCTGAACCCTGTGATTGATCAAATTTTGCCATAACCCGTTCCCGGCTTGCGCTTCACGCCAGCCAACTAATTAGAATTTCAAACCCGCTTCGCGAGCTGCATCGGCCAGTGCTTTGACACGACCGTGATAACGAAATCCCGATCGATCAAATGCAACGGTATCAATACCTGCTGCTTTTGCTTTCTCGGCAATTCGTGCGCCCACAATTGCGGCAGCTGCAATATTGCCAGTACTTTTCATACCTTTACGTACGTCTTGTTCCAACGTCGATGCAGCAGCCAGAACTGTGCCTCCATCAGGCCCGATAATCTGCGCATAAATATGACGCGGCGTGCGGTGAACACTCAGTCGGTTCACAGCCAGCTCTTCAATTTTTGCGCGCACCTTTCTGGCACGACGAATACGATTTTGTTTTTTATCCAGTTTCATAATTAACTCTGCTTACTTCTTCTTCGCTTCCTTGATCACCACACGCTCGTCAGCGTAGCGAACACCCTTGCCCTTGTATGGCTCTGGTGGACGAAAACGGCGGATCTCGGCGGCCACCTGGCCGACCTTCTGTTTGTCTGAACCCTTGATGATTACTTCAGTCTGGCTCGGTGTTTCTATCGAAACGCCCTCTGGCACGTCGTACGACACAGGATGCGAAAATCCAAGCGTCAGGTTGAGCTTCTTGCCCTGCACGGCCGCACGATAACCAACGCCACGCAGTTCTAGTTTTTTCTCAAAACCGTCGGTAACACCGCGCACCATGTTGGCCAGCAGCGCCCGGGTCGTACCCGACATCGCCGCCGAAAATCGCGAACCTGAACGGGCTGTGACAGCCAACTTGCCGTCCTCGTTCGCCAGCTCGACTTCCGGATTCAACTCCATTGTCAGGACACCATTACCGCCTTTCAGCGTAACGGTTGTTCCGGAATGGTTGAAATCGACGCCTTGCGGCAACTCAACGGGTACTTTTGCAACTCTGGACATAATCGTGTCTCGTTTTCCTGTGGTAGCTATCGGTCGTGTTAAGAAACGACGCAGATAACCTCACCACCAATACCTTGCGCGCGTGCCTGGCGATCACTCATCACCCCGGCGGACGTCGAAACAATTGCGACACCGAGGCCACCTAATACCTTCGGCAACTCATCTTTGCTGCGATAAATACGCAGGCCAGGCTTGCTGATTCGTTTTACTGTTTCGATTACCGGCACGCCCTCGAAATACTTCAACTCAACGTTGAGTTCTTTCTTCACACCTTCACCGGAAGTTTCAAATCCAGTGATATAACCTTCGTCTTTTAGTACGCCGGCCACAGAAACCTTGGCAGTCGAATGCGGCATGATAACGCTCAATTTTCGCGCCTTCTGGCCGTTACGAATACGGGTCAACATGTCGGCAATGGGATCACTCATACTCATCTTATTTCTCCGCCTACCAGCTGGCCTTGGTAAGGCCAGGTATTTCACCCTTCATGGCTGCTTCCCTGAGCTTGTTTCGCGCGAGGCCAAATTTTCGATAATAACCGTGCGGCCTGCCCGTAATAGCGCAACGATTACGCTGGCGGGACGGGCTTGAATCACGTGGCAAAGCATTTAGCCTCGCCTGCGCTGCAAGCCGGTCTTCGTCAGAGCTGTGTAAATCGCGTACGATTTTCTTCAATGCCACGCGCTTCGCTGCATGGCGCTTAACGAGCTTCGTTCGCTTCAGCTCACGCTCTATCATTGACTTCTTAGCCATAAATCCCTTCTCTATTTCTTAAAAGGAAAGTTGAACGCTTCCAGCAGCGCCCGACCTTCTTCGGCGTTCGTCGCCGTTGTTGATACTGTGATATCCAGACCGCGAATCGCGTCGATCTGGTCATAGTTGATTTCCGGAAAAATGATCTGCTCGGCAACACCCATGCTGTAGTTGCCCTGCTTATCAAAAGACTTCGGATTCAGTCCACGGAAATCACGAATGCGGGGGATTGCGATATTCACCAGGCGATCCAGGAATTCATACATGCGTTCGCGACGCAGCGTCACCTTGCAACCGATCGGATAACCATCGCGAATCTTGAAGCCGGCAACTGATTTCCGTGCCAGTGTCTTGACCACTTTCTGGCCAGCAATTTTCTCCATATCAGCGACAGCGTTATCGAGAACTTTCTTATCAGCCACTGCCTCACCTACGCCCATGTTCAGCGTAATTTTGGTGATTCGAGGCACCTGCATGCTGTTCTCCAGACCGAGCTTCTTCTGAATCTGCTCGTGCAACTCACTCGTATATTTTTCCTGCAATCTTGCCATGTCGTTCTCTGCTCTCGTGCGTCCAGTGACCGTCCTGCCGGACAACCCTGAACACATCCTATGTATCTAAATGTCTACGGCTTCTCCGGTCGAACGAAAAATTCTCTCTTTCGTCTTACCGTCATCCGAAACCTTAATTCCAACCCGGTCGCCCTTCTTGGTCTTCGGGTTAAACACCATCACGTTTGATATGTCGATCGGCATGTCCTGATCAACGATGCCACCTTGCACGCCCATATTCGGGTTTGGCTTGGTATGTTTCTTTGCAACATTCACGCCTTCTACCAACACGCGCTCGTCATCAAAAACCTGCAGTACAGTGCCGCGACGGCCCTTGTCCTTGCCGGTTATTACAATAACTTCATCGCCTTTTTTCATTTTGTTCATTTCTTTAAGTCCAACTGTCGCTAGAGCACTTCTGGCGCAAGCGAAATAATCTTCATAAATTTGTTAGTTCTAAGCTCGCGGGTTACCGGGCCAAATATGCGTGTGCCAATTGGCTCGAGACGCGCATTAAGCAGAACCGCCGCATTGCCGTCAAAACGAATCAACGATCCGTCGCCGCGGCGAACGCCTTTGCGCGTGCGTACGACCACTGCGCTGTAAATTTCGCCCTTCTTCACTTTGCCGCGAGGAATGGCGTCCTTGACGCTGACTTTGATCACATCGCCAATCGCTGCATAACGGCGCTTTGACCCACCAAGCACCTTGATGCATTGAATGCGTCTTGCACCCGAATTGTCGGCTGCGTCGAGAACTGTCTGCATCTGAATCATTATTTAAATCCGCTAATCATGTTTTCACTAATGTTGTCGGGCCGTTTACTGCTCTTGCGCACGCTCGACAACATTTACCACCGTCCAGGCCTTGTTCTTGGAGACCGGTCGGCATTCGCTGATCGCAACACGATCACCCGATTTGCACTCATTTTTCTCGTCGTGCGCCATGACCTTGGATGTACGGCGTATGTATTTGCCATAGGCCGGATGCTTGATCAGGCGTTCAATGGCAACGGAAACCGTCTTATCCATTTTGTCGCTGACGACACGACCAACGAGTGTGCGTTTTGCCTTGTCTTCAGTCGTTTTCGTTTCTTCGCTCATTCGCTTTTACTCAACTCTTGTCTTTTGCGTTGTCGCTGGAAGATTTCTCCGCGCTACGCTTGAGTTCACCCATAACGGTCTTCACCCGGGCAATGTCTTTCTTTACGCGGCCGTACTCATGCGGACGACCCGTCTCGCCAGTGGCTTGCTGCATGCGCAGGTTGAACTGCTCACGACGAAGAGTCAGTAACTCTTCTCCCAGCTCTTCCTGCGACTTTTCTCTCAATTCGACGGCCTTCATCACATCACCTGTCGCGTAACAACTGTGGTCGGGAACGGCAGCTTAGCCGCGGCGAGGCGAAATGCTTCACGAGCAATCTCCTCCGACACACCTTCCATTTCATAAAGAACACGTCCTGGCTGGATCTGGCAGACCCAGTACTCAACATTGCCCTTACCTTTACCCTGTCGAACTTCGAGAGGTTTTTTCGTTATTGGCTTGTCCGGAAACACACGAATCCAGATCTTGCCGCCACGCTTGATATAGCGAGTCATCGCACGACGAGCTGCCTCGATCTGGCGTGCTGTCAGACGACCACGTTCGGTAGCTTTCAAGCCGTACGTACCAAACGCAATCGTGCTGCCACGCAGTGCCAGGCCGCGATTGCGTCCCTTCATCTGCTTGCGAAATTTTGTTCTCTTTGGTTGCAACATTTCTTCTGTTCCTGCTCGCCCTTAGCGTGCGCCACCGGCTGCCGTTTCTTTCTCAGCAACTGGCTTGATTTCGGGTTTTTCAAAGACTTCGCCTTTGAAAATCCAGACCTTTACACCAATGACACCGTATGTGGTTGCCGCCTCAGCAAAACCGTAGTCGATGTCCGCGCGTAACGTATGCAGCGGCACACGGCCTTCGCGATACCACTCCGAACGCGCTATTTCAGCACCATTCAAACGGCCGCCAACCTTAACTTTGATGCCCTCAGCGCCAACACGCATCGTGTTGGTTACAGCACGTTTCATCGCACGACGAAACATCACACGACGTTCCAGTTGCTGCGCGATCCCTTCGGCCACGAGCTGCGCGTCCATCTCAGGCTTGCGAACCTCGGAAATATTGATTCGCACGTCATTGATGCTCATACCAGCAATCTTCGAGACGTCGGTGCGCAGTTTTTCGATATCCTCACCCTTCTTACCGATGACAATTCCCGGACGCGCCGTAAAAATCGTTATATTGACTTTCTTTGCCGGCCGCTCGATAAAGATCCGACTAACCGAAGCATCCTTCAACCGCTTCTTAATGAACTCGCGTATTTTGAAATCCTGGCGGATGTACTCAGGAAACAACTTCGAATCGGCATACCATTTCGATGACCAATCCTTGACGATGCCTAAGCGAATGCCTATCGGATGTACTTTCTGACCCATACTATTTTACTCGTCGCCAACGCGAATGATGATGTGGCTGTTGCGCTTGATAATGCGTGTGCCACGACCCTTCGCACGTGCCCGGAAACGCTTCAATGTCGGCGCTTCGTTCACTTCAATTATTGCTACTTTAAGTTCGTCTATGTCGGCACCGTGATTGTGCTCTGCATTGGCAATTGCCGACTCGAGTACTTTTTTCACAATGCGCGCACTTTTCTTTGGCGAAAAAGTAAGCGTCTTCAGCGCTTCATCCACATTCTTGCCGCGAATGGCATCAGCCATCAGCCTGCATTTCTGCGGTGAAATTCGCGCATACCGAAGCGTTGCTGCAACCTGCATTACTTACTCCTTCGACCTACTTGGTTTTTCGGTCACCGGAGTGACCTCTATAGGTTCGTGTCACCGCAAACTCACCAAGCTTGTGACCAACCATGTTTTCTGAAACCAGAATCGGTACATGCTGACGCCCGTTGTGCACGGCGATCGTCAAGCCGACCATGTCTGGCAGAACCATTGAACGACGCGACCAGGTCTTGATTGGTCGACGATCATTCGCTTTAGCTGCTACAGCTACCTTCTTTGCCAGGTGTGTATCGACAAAGGGGCCTTTTCTAACTGAACGTGGCAATTCTCTAATTCCTTAAAGTGTTATTTGCGCTTGCGACGGCGAACAATCATGCTGTCCGTACGTTTGTTCGAGCGCGTCTTGTATCCCTTGGTAGGGGTACCCCATGGGCTAACCGGATGACGACCGCCTGATGTACGACCCTCACCACCACCATGCGGGTGATCTACCGGGTTCATCGCGACACCGCGAACTGTCGGTCGTACGCCTCTCCAGCGCTTGGCACCAGCTTTACCCAGTTTGCGCAGGTTGTGCTCGCCGTGGCCGACTTCACCAACAGTGGCACGACAATCGACGTGAATTTTTCTCATTTCACCCGAACGTAAGCGGAGCGTAGCGTATGCGCCCTCGCGTGCTGCCAACTGTGCACTGCCGCCCGCGGAACGAATAAGCTGACCACCTTTGCCAGGCTTCATCTCAATATTGTGCACTACCGTTCCTATCGGAATACTCTTCAACGGCAATGCGTTACCCGGCTTGATTGGTGCATCTTCGCCGCTAATGACCGCTGAACCCTCTACGATACCTTTCGGTGCCAGGATGTAGCGACGCTCACCATCTGAATACTTAACTAGCGCAATATGTGCGCTGCGATTCGGATCGTATTCGAGACGCTCAACCACGCCCTGCACACTATCTTTGTCGCGTTTGAAATCGATAATGCGGTAGCGCTGCTTGTGCCCGCCACCCTGGTGACGAACCGTAATTCGCCCCGTGTTGTTACGACCGCCTGAACTCGTTTTCTTGTCGATCAACGCACTGTGTGGCTTGCCTTTATGCAGACCCTGCGTCTTGACCGCTACCTGAAATCTTCGTCCGGCTGAAGTCGGTTTTGATTTGTGTAATGACATCGTCTTTTACCGTTTGCCCTATTCGCCGCCGAGGAAGTCGATATGACTGCCGTCGGCAAGTCCGACGTAGGCTTTCTTCCACGATGCACGCCTACCCATAGTGGCACCGTGGCGTTTTTCCTTACCCCGGTAATTAATTACCGTGACACTCTTAACCGACACCTCAAACAACAGCTCAACCGCCTGCTTGATCTCTGCCTTGGTGGCATCCGTGCGTACCTTGAACACGAACTGGTTCTTTTCCGCAACGAAATGACTCTTTTCTGACAAATGCGGGCCTCGCAGCACCGTCATAAGTTTTTCCTGGTGGCCCGCAACACTCATGACAGGCGCTCCTCAATCAGCTTCAATGCCGGCAACGTGATGAGGACTTTCTCAAAACGCAGCAGCACAACCGGGTCGACGGAAGCAGCATCGCAAATTCCGACGTCCTGCAGGTTACGCGCCGACAGATAAACTTTCTCATCAAATGCTTCGTTGAGAATCAAAACACTGTCGAGTCCCAGCGCAGTCAACTTACCTTTAAGCTCTTTGGTCTTCGGCGCATCCATCGCGATGGATTCTGTCACCACCAACCGATCCTGCCGCACGAGTTCCGAGAAAACGGAGCGCAATGCGCTGCGATACATTTTCTTGTTGACCTTCTGCGAGTAATCGCGGGGTCTTGCTGCAAATGTGCGACCGCCACCGACCCAGATTGGGCTGCGAATTGTGCCCGCACGTGCACGACCCGTGCCTTTCTGACGCCATGGTTTTGCGCCGCCGCCAGATGCCTGGGCACGATTCTTCTGTGCCTTGGTACCAGCGCGACTGCCAGCCAGAAATGCATTTACAACCTGGTGTACGAGAGGCTGGTTAAATTCTGCGCCGAACGCACTGTCGGCGACATCAACGCTGCCACTGCCTGCCATTTTCAGCTTCATGAGGTCACCCTCGCTTTCACGGCCGGGCGAACAATCACCTTGCCACCGCTGTGCCCCGGAACTGCGCCCTTGATCAGGAGCAGATTGCGTTCTTCATCAACACGGACGACTTCCAGGTTTTGTACCGTGCGCTGCACATTGCCCATGTGGCCGGCCATTTTCTTGCCTTTGAATACACGCCCAGGTGTCTGGTTCTGGCCGATAGATCCAGGAGCTCTGTGCGCGAGTGAGTTACCGTGCGTAGCATCCTGCATCGAAAAGTTGTGCCGCTTGATAGCGCCGGCAAAACCTTTACCAATCGTCGTTCCGACGACGTCAACTTTCTGGCCTACCTCGAAGAGATTAACTTTAATCTCCTGACCAGGCGCAAATTCCCCCTCTTCGGGCTGCTCATCAGCACCGAGGCGGAACTCAGTCATCAGGTCGCCAGCTTCTACCTTTGCCATAGCAAAGTGGCCGGCTTCAGGTTTACTCACGCGGGACGCTTTGCGAAAACCTGCAGAAACCTGCAGTGCGCGATAGCCGTCATTGTCCACGGACTTAACCTGTGTGATCCGGTTTGGTTGTGCCTCAATTACGGTAACCGGAATAGCATTTCCGTCTTCCGTAAAGACACGTGTCATGCCGCGTTTGCGGCCAACAAGACCCATTGTCATCTCTAAAACCTCGCGCTGACTTCGATTGGCCAGCACACAAAAATTCGGTTTGCCTGTCTTTCAATTTTCACCACAACGACTTCGATTGGCCGCTGTTGTTTGAGATAAGGGGACAGTGACCTTATCTCGCTAGCGTCTAACCATGCTGCAAGTCTTGCTCGAAGAGATAAGGTCACTGTCCCCTTATCTCCAGACACACGAAAGGGCCAGCCATCGCCTGGAATACTTATCCGTATTCCGATGCTATTAAGCTGACCCCAATCCGGTGGTAAAACCGGTTGTCCGGGATTTGCCGAGTCGCCTTCGGTTTCCCGGCGACCTAACTTTAAGCGTCACAGGGTATAAACCGTGTGGCGCCGTTTTCGGAACCTGGCCAACTCCCGGTCCGGCCAAGTCCTGCGAGCCCGCCATTATACTGCTGAAAGGCCCTAATACAAGCCATTTTTAGCTTGGATCAGGGCTTTTTGTTTGCTTAGCGAAATATCGCCCTGCAAGCGGCGTTTAAGGCACAACTTGTTGTTATTAAAAGATTTCTCAAAGCCATTACAGGAACCCACCCAGCGGGCGATAGGCGGTGGAGTGTACGTATCAAGCTCAATCGCCCGCCGGGCGGGCTCCTACTGCGGGTTATTTCCCTTATCAGTAGGTTTAACTTTCGCGATTGCGCTCCAACCCGCCAATAAAATACCGGGCGGCAAAGCCAGCCCGGTATGATCTGCCACCCATCCAGGTGGCTTAATGACTGCGCGCAGCGGTGGCCATTACAGCCACCATCAAATCAGCTGCTAATTCAGCTTAATCTGGACGTCTACGCCGGCTGGCAGCTCGAGCTTCATCAGCGCATCAACTGTTTTGTCGGTCGGATCAACGATATCCATCAACCGCTTATGGGTACGGATTTCGTACTGATCGCGAGCGTCCTTATTGACGTGCGGTGAAATCAGGATCGTGAATCGCTCCATTCTCATTGGTAATGGAATGGGTCCTTTCACGGTAGCGCCAGTGCGCTTCGCGGTATCCACGATTTCTCTTGCCGAATTGTCGATCAAACGGTGATCGAATGCTTTCAGGCGGATTCTTATGTTTTGGTTTGCTGCCACGTTTATTCCTAAGTTAGTTTAATCGTTTATTACATTGACAAAAATTGTCGTCATCGCACTAATCTTTGTTCAGGCGCTAACCTTCAGCCTCAAATTTACCTGTGGGAGCGGTTTTAGCCGCGAATTGGGATCGCCAATTCCTACAGTGTCAATCGAGAGCCGTTAGATCGCTCCGTTTTTCCTTTTGTCTTGCCTCTATTGCAGGCATAGCTTTCGCGGCTGAAGCCGCTCCTACGATGCCTTGTCTTTCTATCTAGTGCCTTTCTTTCTGCTGGGTGCCGTGTTCGGTTATTCGAGGATCTTTGCTACAACCCCGGCACCAACCGTGCGGCCACCCTCACGAATAGCAAAACGCAAGCCATCTTCCATCG
>CAYOHF010000082.1:0-15310 GCA_964403695.1 uncultured Woeseiaceae bacterium
TCCCACCACGCACGTGCGGGAGCGGCGTCCCGCCGCGATTCCCTAAATACTCAGGACCCATCCCATTGAAAACCAGCATTGCACAACTTGTAGCACAGGCCGTTGCCAGCCTGCCGGATCTGGCTGAGGCACCGGAAATTGCCTCTATCAGCACGACCGTTGAACGCACTCGCGACGCTCGTCATGGCGAGTTCGCCACTAACATCGCAATGCGCCTGGCAAAATCACTGGGCAGGAATCCGCGCGATATCGCCGCAGATATCATCGACAATCTGCCTGAAAGCGGGCTCGTCGACAAAGTTGAGATCGCTGGCCCGGGGTTTATAAATTTTTATGTCAGCGCGGCTGCGCTGCATCATGAACTCAGCAACATTCTGCAGAATGGAAGTTGCTATGGCAGGCAGGAAGTTCGCTCCTCGCCAAAGATTTTGCTGGAATTTGTTTCTGCAAACCCAACGGGACCACTGCATGTTGGCCACGGTCGTCACGCATCCTTTGGCGCGACGCTTGGCAACCTGCTTGAAGCTGCCGGCTTTGAGGTCGACAGAGAATATTACGTCAATGATGCCGGCCGACAGATGGATATTCTTGGTGTCAGCGTATGGTTGCGAATGCTCGAGGAAGCCGGCGAAGAAATCCCCTTTCCCGACGCCGGCTATAAAGGCGATTACATTCGGGACCTGGCGCGTGAAATTGATTGCGATGAAATTCCTGCAGTCCGCGCGGCGGACGTCCTCGCCGGTCTCCCGGCAGACGCGCCCGATGGTGACAAAGAAACCCATATTGGTGCACTCATCGAAAAAGCGGAACAGCTACTCAGCGATGCGAGCTTTGCAAAAATCCGCCAGCAATCACTTGAATCGATTCGCGCCGAAATGGAAGACGATCTTGCTGGATTCGGCGTGACTTTCGACCGTTGGTTTTCGGAACAGAGCTTGAGTGACGACCACCTGATCGACGACGCGCTGGCAGTTTTGCAGGAACGAAGCATGCTGTATAAAAAAGACGGCGCTACCTGGTTTCGCGCAACCGATTTCGGTGACGAGAAAGATCGTGTCGTGGTTCGTGAGAACGGCAAGAAAACTTATTTCGCGTCCGACATTGCCTACCACTACGGCAAACGCGTGCGTGGTTATGATTTACTTATAGACGTTCTGGGCTCGGATCATCACGGTTATAAAGCGCGGGTGCAGGCCAGCATGGAGGCTATGGGCTATGCCGGTGACAGCCTCGAGGTTGATTTCATTCAATTTGTAACGCTATATCGTGGCGGCGAAAAAATGCAGATGTCGACGCGTTCCGGCGAGTTCGTAACATTACGACAGCTCCGTAGTGAGGTTGGCAACGATGCAGCACGATTTTTCTACGTCATGCGCTCGAATGACCAGCACCTGGATTTCGATCTTGAGCTCGCCAAGTCGCGCTCCAACGACAACCCTGTCTATTACATTCAGTATGCACATGCGCGTGTTGCCAGCGTGTTTCGGCAACTGGAGGAGAAATCACTGCAGTACGATGAAGCAGCTGGTGCCAATAACTTCGCCCTCCTGAACGAGAGCCATGAAAAATCGCTGTTGACCACACTCAGTCGTTTTGGGGAAATTATCGATCTGGCGGCAACCAATCGCGCGCCGCAGCACCTGGTGCACTATTTGCGAGATCTTGCCAATGAGTTTCACACCTATTACAACGCGCACACTTTCATTGCAGATGACGCCGGCTTGCGCAACGCCAGACTCTCTTTGATTCACGCAACTCGTACGGTTATTGCCAGTGGCCTTGCAATTCTTGGTGTTTCGGCACCGGATAAAATGTAGGTAGCTCGTGGCCAAACAAAAACGAAAACCAGTTCGCAAACGCAAAACCAGGCGCAGCACACAAAAGCAGCAGGATTATCCTGGCTGGGTGTGGATGTTGTTCGGACTCGCTATTGGCCTGTCCGTCGCGTTTGCGATTTTCATGAAAGATCGTGACGCCGATATTCCGCTACAAACTGTGGCCCGGGAACCTGCGAGTATGGCAGACACACTCGAGCAGCCCCGCCAGACGGCAAGTGTTGTTGCCGAAACGGCTGCGCCCGAGGAGCCGGCTGAGCAACGCTTTGATTTTTACGAGATGTTGCCGAACTTCGAGGTCGTCATTCCGGAACAGGAAAAAAATGTCAGTCCGGACACGCAACGGGAAGCCGTCGTGCTGCCAGGTGTTTACGTTCTGCAGGCAGGCTCGTTCAGGGATTTCACCGATGCCGACAGGCGGCGAGCGGAGCTTGCGTTGCAGGGTATTGAATCACGCATACAGCGGGTTACGATCGATGATAATACCTACCATCGCGTACGCATTGGACCGACCGATGACCTTGACGAACTCAACAGGCTGCGCAACCGTCTGAAGCAGGCGAATATAGAAGTATTGAGAATTCGTGTCGGTGACTAGGAGAGTCGGACAATCTGTCGGTCTCCTTATTTTCTTGTATATAGCGGGTTGCGCAACACAGCCGGTCGTCGAAGCGCCACCTGCACCGACAGAGCCACCGCCTGAACCAGTAGCAGAAGAATTGCCACCCGAGCCACGCAGAGACCTGCAGGCCGAACGCATCAGCATCGCAGCCGTCGGCGACATGATGCTCGGTACCGACTTCCCTGAAAATCACTTGCCGGATGACGACGGCGTTAGTTTTCTCACGGCAGTAACGCCGGCTCTCTCCGCCGCAGACATAACATTTGGCAATCTTGAGGGTGTGCTGCTCGACGGTGGCGAACCTGCCAAGAAATGCAGCAACCCAAACGCCTGTTACCTGTTTCGCTCGCCCTCACGTTACGTCGAACACTACGTCGCTGCCGGATTTGATGTGCTTAGCCTTGCGAACAATCACGCCCGCGACTTCGGTGAGGAAGGTCGTCTCGCCAGTATGGAGACACTTGCTGCAGCCGGTGTTTTTCATTCCGGGCTTGAAGGTGACTTTGCGGAAATGACGGTAAACGATCTCAAAGTTGCTGTGCTTGCGTTTGCAGTTACAAAAAATTCGAACATGCTGCTTGACTACGAACTCTCGGAGAAGAAAGTCGCCGAGCATGCCGCACGCAACGACATCGTAATTGTTTCTTTTCACGGCGGCGCGGAAGGTCAGGACGTCACTCACTTGCCATTTGCAGAAGAGGAGTACCTCGGGGAGCCGCGCGGCGATGTCGTCAGGTTTGCCAGGATGGCGGTTGATGCCGGTGCTGACCTTGTGCTGGGCCATGGCCCACATGTGGTCAGAGCCATGGAAGTGTATGAAGGTCGTTTGATCGCCTATAGCCTCGGCAACTTCGCCACCTACTATGGTATCAGCGTCGCCGGCAACAAAGGCATGGCACCGATATTGATCGCGTCACTCGATGGCGAAGGAAAATTCGTCGATGGCAAAATTCATTCGACTATTCAACTACGACCTGCCGGGCCGTCAATTGATCACCGGGACAGAGCGTTGAACATGATTCATGATCTCAGCAAAAAGGATTTCGGCACGCCAGGCATTCAGTTCAACGCGGATGGCAGTATTGTCCCTGCTCCGCGTAACTTGCCGCTCGCCCGTTGAATAACAAATCGCTCCGGAGGGCACAATGATCTCACTGCCACTGATTGGACCTGATCAGGATTTCGCCATCTGGGCAGTGTTAATCTCGCTCGCCGGCTTCGGCTTCTGGTGCGAACGTTTTGCCTGGGGCAGAAAATACTCCGGTGTAACGCTGCTTATAACGTTGGCGATCGTGCTGGCAAACCTGCGCATCATTCCAACCTCGGCGCCTGCCTACGACGTTGTCTGGGATTATCTCGTTCCTGTCGCTATCGCTCTGCTGCTGTTGCAGGCGGATATCAAACGAATCGTCCAGGAATCCGGCCCCACGCTGATCGCCTTCATCATTGGCAGTGCGGCTGTTGTTGCCGGCACCATTGTCGGCGTTGCATTGTTCGATCTCGGGCCGAATGAGGCCGAGCTTGCCGGAATATTCACCGGCACCTATATCGGCGGAAGCCTTAATTTTGCGGCTGTCGCCAATGCGACCGGCATGCAGGATAGCAGCTTGCTAACGGCTGCTATTGCCGCTGACAACGTAATAACCAACCTGCATTTCTTGCTGATTATTTTCATTCCGGGTATCGCATGGATGGCCCGAAAATACCCAACGCACCACATGGACAACGCCATACAGTTTGATACGGACGAGCAGCGTCCGCACCACATTGCCGATCTGGATATAGCGGGGCTACTGGGTTCGCTGGCACTGGCGTTCCTGCTGGCGGCGATCGGCAGTGTGCTCGCTGATCTTGCGGGGAAACCACAATTCTCAATTCTGGCTATTACTGCACTTACTTTGCTGGTCGCAACACTTTTGCCCAAACAGGTCGGAAAACTGTCGGGACACGCAGAAGCTGGCAACGTCCTTATGTTTATTTTTCTCGCGAGCGTCGGTGCCAGCGCAGATGTTTGGGAGTTGATTGAGATTGCGCCGGTGTTCTTTATTTTTGCGACCGTCATCATCATCGTCCACCTGGTCATCCTGTTCGCACTCGGCAAAGTGATGAAACTCGACCTCGCTGAACTGGCGATGGCCTCTGCCGTTTGCATCGGCGGCCCGTCAAGTGCAGCCGCACTGGCATCGGCCAAAGGCTGGCGCGATCTGTTGATACCGGGAGTGCTGGCCGGATCATTTGGTTACGCGGTGGGTAGTTTTGTCGGTGTTGCCGTAGTGGAATGGCTGAAATAGGGGCCTGGCACAGTATCGCCGACGTATTCCTGTACTATTCCGGGTCTGCGACGCCGAATAACAACTAAAAGAGCTTACTCATGCAGGATTTTGTCAATTCTCTGAACGCCGTTATCTGGAGCAACTGGCTCATCATGCTCGCACTTGGCGCCGGACTGTTTTTCTCCGTGTTGACCCGATTTGTGCAGGTTCGCCTGTTCCGGGAGATGCTTCACCTCCTGTTTTCCGGCAAGGAATCAGATAAAGGCATCTCATCATTTCAGGCCCTGGCCGTTTCTCTGTCCGGCCGTGTAGGAATCGGCAATATTGCTGGCGTCGCGGCAGCAATCGGCTTCGGTGGTCCCGGCGCGGTCTTCTGGATGTGGGTCGTTGCTTTCCTGGGCGCCTCGACCGCTTACGTTGAATCAGCGCTTGGACAAATCTACAAAGAAGAAGATGAGGGCGAGTATCGCGGTGGCCCTGCTTTCTATATCGAAAAAGCGATGGGGCAAAGATGGTACGCGTGGATTTTTGCCGTCGTAACAATCATTGCCACCGGCTTGTTGTTACCGGGTGTGCAGGCGAACGGTATCACCAGTGCGGCCGAGGTTGCTCTGGGTGCCGGCACAATTATATCAACTCCATTCGGTGAGCTTGGCACGACCAAACTCATCACCGCCATTGGTGTGGTGATCGCACTCGGCTTCATTATTTTCGGCGGCGTCAAGCGAATAGCCCATGTTACGCAGGTCGTTGTTCCCTTTATGGGGCTGGCCTACATACTTGCTGCCCTGGTGGTTATTGCGATGAATATTGGTGAGTTACCGCGCGTGATTGGCCTGATTATGAATGACGCTTTCACGCCTATGGCAGGCGTTGGTGCGGCGATCGGCTGGGGCGTCAAAAGAGGCGTCTATTCCAACGAAGCCGGACAGGGCACGGGCCCGCATGCTGCGGCCGCCGCCGAGGTTCAGCATCCTGCCCAGCAAGGCCTGGTACAGGCCTTTTCGGTTTATGTGGATACCTTGTTCGTCTGCTCGGCCACCGCCTTCATCATCCTGATCACCGGCGCCTATAACGTGCACGGCGGTGAGACCGGTTTCCTGATACAGAATTTGCCGGCTATGACGGAGGCCAATAGCCCCGCGTTTACGCAATTCGCGGTCGAGAGCGTTATGCCGGGAGTCGGCAAACCGTTCGTTGCCGTTGCCTTGTTCTTCTTTGCGTTTACGACGCTGCTTGCTTATTACTACATCGCTGAAACAAACGTTGCCTATCTGCGAAGATTCTTCCGCTTTCCGGGCGAGATGCTGTTTCTGAAAATCGCGATGATGGCTTCCGTTTTCTACGGCTCCGTGAAAACAGCAAATCTTGCCTGGGGTCTTGGCGACATTGGCGTGGGCCTGATGGCCTGGCTCAACATCATTGCAATTATCATCTTGTTCTTCATGGGCAAACCAGCGTTAAAGGCATTGCAGGATTACGAAAAGCAAAGAAAGGCCGGGGTTAAGAATTACACTTTCGATCCGCAAGCGCTGGGTATTGAAAAAGCTGATTTCTGGGAAAAGAGAATCCGCTAGTTTTTTCTTTAGAACAAACTTCACTAAAGGATCGAAAATGAAACACAAACTGTTTCTGGCGATGCTGTGCGTCGCAAGCGCATGCCTCTCAGGCACGCTCGTTGCACAGGAAAATACGACGGGCGAGCAAAAAGCCATCCTGGTTACCGGCGCAAGCACGGGAATCGGTCGACATATTGCAGAGACGCTGGCTGCCGATGGGCATTTCGTCTACGCAGGCGCCCGGAAACAAAAAGACCTGGATGCGTTGAGTGCGATTGAGAACATCCAGGGAATTAAGCTGGACGTCACCGTTCAGGAAGAGATAGACGCGGCGGTTGCTTCGATATCCAGCGCAGGGAGGGGCTTGTACGGCCTGATCAACAATGCCGGAGTCGCCGTTATTGCCCCGTTGGTTGAGGTGGACGAGGAGGACATGCAATTTCAAATGGATGTCAATTTGTTCGGCCCCTACCGGGTAACCAAAGCGTTCGCGCCACTAATAATCGAAAGCAAGGGGCGTATAACGACCACCGGATCAATTTCCGGAATCCTGTCCGGCTTCTTTGCTGGTCCTTACAGCATGAGCAAGCACGCCGTCGAGGCCTACACAGACTCCCTGGCACGCGAAATGGAGAAGTTTGGTGTACAAGTCAGCGTGGTAGAGCCTGGCAATTACAACTCAGTGATATTCGATACGCTGTTAAAGCGCATGGAGCGCCGCGGACAAACGCCGGAAGGGTCCCTGTACCAGGAAGAATTGGAAGGATTTGTAGAGCGCGCATCGGACAGGCCTAAAGACAAAGAGCCTGACGAGGTATCCGCAGCGTTTTTGCATGCGCTGTTCGACCCCGAGCCAAAGCGACGCTACATGGTTGTGCCCAACGAAAATCAGGCGGAAATCACCATTAAAAAAGCGATTGAAGAAATGGTGCAACTGAATGAGGGTCAACAGTACAGTTATGATCGTGAAGCGCTGATTGCGATGCTGGATGAAGCAATGTCAGGTACGAGCGAAAAATAACCGTGGGAGCGGCATCCTGCCGCGATTTATTCAATTCGCGGCCTCTTCGCTTTCGTGTTCCTCTGCACGCTGCAACCAAGCCCACTAGTTTAGACAGCCGCTCCCACGTGTTAGCTGTCGTCGGCTGCAGCCGCTGATCGAAAATCCACACCCAGCGAGCGCAGCTTCCGATACAAATGCGTGCGCTCCATACCGACGCGTTGCGCCAGCTTGCCCACCTTGCCATTACACAGCACAAGTTGTTGTTGCAGGTAGGCACGTTCAAACTGCTCCCGTGCTTCGCGCAACGGCAGCGCCAGCAGATCCTGTTTCACCAGCGGTTGAGCTGCATCAGACGCCGAGCTGATTTCGCTTTCCACATCGTCAAGCGTAATCTCTTCATCACTGCCTGTTAACAACAAACGACGCACGAGGTTCTTGAGCTCGCGCACATTGTCGGGCCATGGATAATTCCTCAAACGATTCTGTGCAGCAACACTGAAACGCCGAAACGTAAGTCCTTCGGCATCGACCAATTTATCGACATAGTAAGTCAGGAGTTCCGGCACATCTTCTGCATATTCGCGCAAAGGTGGCACACGCAGACTTAATGTATTCAGGTTCGCGATCAGTTCGCGACGTAACTGGCCGCGCTCAATAGCTTCCTCATAATCTGCTTGCGCTGTGCCAAGGACCCGCGCTTGCAGTTTCACCGTCTCATGACCGCCTGCGCGGGTGAATTCGCCCTGTTCGAGCACGCTAAGAATCAATTTCTGTGCCTGATCACATAGGTCGGTAAGCTCATCGATAACCAGCGTGCCATTTCCAGCGCGCTCAAAATAACCACTGTGCACATCACCGCCAGACTCGCTGCCTAACAATTGTGTTTCCGCATTTGTCTCAGTCAGAGACGCTGCCAGCAAGCTAACCAATGGTCCATCGGCACGGGAACTCATACCGTGAATATAGCGGGCAAAAGCACCTCGACCCGTACCCGCCTCACCGCTGAGGAGCACCGAAGATGTCTCGTTTGCGTATTTCTGGACTTTGTCGCGAAGATTCTGCATCAACGGGCTACGTCCAACGGGGGTGAGCAAAGATGGCAACAAACTGCGTGCCGACCCGGGCTGCTTCTTGGACGAATCGATGGCCCGCTCGACCGTGCGCAACAGTTTGGCGAGCGACAACGGCTTCTCAACGAAGTCAAAAGCGCCAAGTCGCGTGGCTTCGACCGCTGTATCGACCGAACCGTGGCCGGACATCATAACCACCGGACAGTCCAGATCACCCGGCTCTGACCACTCCCTGAGCAAACTGATGCCATCCGTATCCGGCATCCAGATGTCGAGTAACACAAGATCGAAACTATCATCGTCACGAGCGGCACGAGCCTCGGATGCATTTCCCGCAACCGTGACCTGGTAACCCTCATCCGAAAGAATTTCGTCAATCAGTATCCTGATATCAGCTTCGTCATCAACCACCAGCACATGTGACGTGCTCATGCTCTTTCCCTCCGTTGCTCTGGATTACCCAGTCGTTTAGCAATCATTTGTTCACGTGCCGCTTCATCTACCGGCAACTGAATTCGAATCACAGCACCACCTTTTTCATTGTTTCGCGCATCAATTGTCCCCAGGTGTTCTTCTACCAGTTTCTTGACGATAGCAAGACCGAGTCCCGTCCCCTTGGGCTTGCTCGTTACGTACGGATCAAACACTTCATTGAGTGAATCGGTCTTAAAGCCGGGGCCATTGTCCGCCACGACAATTTCGACGACCTCAACATTATGAACTTCCGCGACGCTGATGCCGACTTCAATGCGGCCGTCCGGGGAGTCTTCGAGCGCCTCAATGGCATTGCGAACAAGGTTGTGCAGCACTTGCCTGATGCGACCGACGTCAGCCTCAATATTCGGCAAGTCGGAGTCTGTCTTCAGAATAATCTGTAGCCCGCTTTCCTGTGCCCGATATAAATCCACTACTTCGTGTACCAGCTTGTCGATACTGAATTTATGCAGGTCTATATCAGGCGCGCGCGCATAATCACTAAACGCATTCACCATTTCCTTCATCGCCTCGACCTGTTGCACGATAGTATGCGTCGCGCGATCCAGTACCTGTGCATCCTCGGCGGACATGGTGTGCAGGTATTTACGCCGCACCCGCTCCGCGGATAGCTGGATCGGCGTTAGCGGATTCTTGATCTCGTGGGCCAGCCTGCGGGCTACTTCGCTCCAGGCTGAGTCTCGTTGTGCCTGCAGCGTCGCCGTTATGTCATCGAAGACCACCACGAAACCGGGCTCATGATCGTCATCGCCAGGCAATGTTGTGCTGGCACAGGTCAGCACCCGCCGACCGACTTCGCCGCTCAGAACCATTTGCTCGCGCCAGTCTGTCTGACTGGCATTGTGATGAACGCCTGCAATGTCGACAAACTGTTGTAGCAGCGGATGCCCTTTCGCAACGTCCCCCAGGCGCTCGCCAATACGATTTTCAAGATCAACATTAAGAATTGCACCTGCTGCCTGGTTGGCAGTGCGAATGGTCAGATCTGACTCCAGGGATACGACACCGGTGGACAACCTGGCCAGAATGACTTCGAGGTTGGCACGCTCTGCCTCGACCAGTGCTTCACTGAGGCTTGCCTCGCGCCGTGCGGCCGCCAGTCTCTGCGTCATGTCATTAAACGAACTGATCAGGAAGCCGATCTCATCACGCGAAGGCTCCGGCAACTGAGTATCGAAATCACCCTGCGCAACGGCGCGAGTACCGGCGACCAGGTCCTGAATCGGCTTGACCAGCCGTCTTGCCAGCAGGAAGGCGCCATAAATTGAGGCCAGCAAAGACACCATCAAAACCACAGTCAATGTCAGCATCATATTTCGTTTCAGCGGCTCACGCAGATAAATAGCGCGTTTGTAATCGCTGTAAGACGAATCTACTTTGTCCGCCATCGCTCCGATCCGTTCCGGCACCGGAAAGATCGCCTGAACGACACCGCCAAATTCACGACGGCTACGGTTGCCGAATCGCACCGCTGTTCGAATTTCATAACTACCGCGCTCAAGCGGATCGAGGCTTACGAAAGGTCGGTTTTGCCCCACTTGCAGCAACACTTCATCGGCCAGTGGCTTGGGCAAACTCCCCGCCGACTGATCGGAGCTGGTTGCGAGTATGCGGCTGTTGCCACCGTAAACCGATATTTCGCTGGCGCCACTTTCCCGCCTGAGCATACTCAACTCAAATATCAGCTGCCGTGCATTCACATTTTCCAGCCTGTCGGCAATTTGCAATGTCGTCGCGAGATGATCACGCATCTGCATTTCAAGCGCCGCACGACTCAATTCCAGAGCGTCGTCGAGCCCGGCTTCAACTTCAACGTTAAACCAGGTATCGATACCGCTGTTTATAAATTGTTGCGAGAAATAGAACACCACCAGCAGCGGCAAGACAGCGAGACCGACGAACATCCCGACCATGCGTGCTTTCAATCTCGATCCCGGCACATGGTTACGATAATCACGCAACAGGCGTGCGAGGCTGCCAACGGTAAGCGCAAACAGCGCCAGGACGCCGGCAATGTTGATCAGCAGAATGGTGATATGCAGCGACTCAAAATCTTCAGAGTTCTGCGCAGTTCGACTTAGCAAGAAGAGTGCAGTCAACGCCAGCCCGACGCCGATCACGCCGAGCGCGGCTGTTACGCCTCTTCTTATTGTTCGAGCGACCATTCGTACCACTTGCTCTCAAGTTGCCACTGGCTACGCCAGAAAAATATTATTCGTAGTGCCGCCGGGTACTGGCGTGTACTTAACGCAGCCCTTAGGCGCAGTCGATACTTGCTGTCTGGATTAATCAGCGCGTCATCAATTACCGGCAGTCCCTGGACGCGTCCGAGGTTGTTCAGTGCTGAATACAGGGTTGCGAAAGAATCCAGATCACCGCTGTTCAGGTTGCGGACGATGTAGCGCTGGCTTAACGGTCGGTACTCGAGTTCGTAAGTGATCGTGAGCTGGGCTTCAACCTCGTCCAGCCAGAGCCCGCGCACCCGTATAACCTCAAGGTTCAACTCGATCGTCAGTGGCACGCCGCTGTTGAGTGCATCCAGCGCGTCCTGGCTCAGGATAAGCTGCAGCCGGGCCTCGAGCTCATGCACGCCGGCATTGAGCCTGGTGTTCGCGGAACGGACGTCGAAGAAACCCTGCCGTGGCATCTCTTCTTGCTGCGCTAGCGTCACAACCGGCGCCAGCGTCGCCGTAGCGACCGCCAGCAGCGCCACTGTCAATCCAATTGTCCGCATGAACTTCATTATTTTGTCAGGACATTTTCTCAAGGCATGCAAAGTAAAAACCGTCCAGACCCTCTGTTCCGGGCAGCACCTGGAAACCGCAGGTCTTCTCACACATTAGATCGTGGATGTTGTTATTGTGCAACGCCTTGTCCTCACGCGCATCATCATGTGCAGCCAGAAAGCCACCAACGAGCGCATCATTTTCTTCAGCCAGAACTGAGCAGGTGACGTACAAGAGCCGCCCAGAGGGTTTCAGGACCGTCCAGAGCGCCTCCAGCATCGATCTTTGCAGTACTGCAAGTCTTGCAATGTCTGCCTCACGGCGTAACAACTTGATATCGGGGTGGCGCCGAATAACGCCGGTCGCCGAGCAAGGCGCGTCCAGCAATATCCGCTCAAAATGTTGTCCGTCCCACCAGTCTTTAGTATTTGATGCATCGCCGACACGGACCGTTGCATCGAGCTTGAGTCGCGCCAGATTTTCCACCACACCGGTCAGTCTTGCCGCATCCTGATCAATAGCTGTCAGAACCGCATCGGGGGCCATTAGTTCCAGCAAATGGCCGGTTTTTCCACCAGGAGCCGCACAGGCATCAAGAATCCTGTTGCCACCGCCGGCCAGCAACCAGGGTGCCGCAATTTGTGCCGCAGCGTCCTGCACCGATACCCGACCCTCGCTGAATCCCGGCAACTCCTCAACTGACAGTGGTTTTTCGAGTCGAACGGCCTGATCGACACCTTTGAGTTCGTGGGCGCCTGGCGCAGATTCCTCTATGTACTGTGCTGCTGTTACGTGTCGATTGTTAACCCGCAACCACATAGGCGCACGATCGTTGTTCGCCTCCAGAATTTGCTGCCAGTGCTGCGGCCAGTCTGCCTGCAAACGCCCGATCAACCAGGCCGGATGATTGAAACGGGCTTGGTCGTCTGGCGGCTCTTTGTTTTTGATGTCTTGTCGCAGGTAATTGCGCAGCACCGCATTAATCAGTCCCTTGTACTTCGGTCGCCGCAAGAGTCTGGCCGCCTCTACCGTTGTCGAAACAGCAGCATGATCCGGCACACGCGTGTCACTTAACTGAAACAGGCCCAGTGCAAGTAATGATTCAATGACGCTGTCGCGGGCCTTCAGCGGTCGATCTACAAGCTGGCGTAACTGTGCACGCAAGCGCCAGTGAAAACGTAAAGTGCCATAACAAAGCATTTTGACCAGGGGGCGATCAACCGGATTGATGCGCCCATCTATTTCGGCAAGAACCGCATCCAGTGACCGGCCTTCGCTGACCACCGCATCAATTGCTTTTGCCGCTTCGGCGCGCAACCGCGCACCCGATTTCAACTCACTCATCGGTTGCTGCTCCGAGCTTCCTGGCCTATTCATAGATAGCCCAGTTGTTTGCCCTGCAGTTCTGACTGTGCGGCAAGTTCTGCGGCGGCTATGCGCCGTCCACCAGGCCGCTGTACCTCCAGCAGGCGCACGCCACCGTCACTGCAAGCAACGTCTATACCTTCTTTTCCAGCCGCAAGAATGGTGCCCGCGGATCCTTCAATGCCCTTGTGCAACTCTGCCCTCCAACACTTTATACGGGCACCATCCAGGTCGAAAAATGCGCCCGGTATTGGATTGTAAGCCCTTATTTTTCTTAATACTTTCTGCGCAGAGTCAACCCAGGTGATGGCCGCATCCGCGGTCTTAATCTTGCCAGCGTAGGTGGCCAGACTGTCATCCTGAGACACGCTTTCAAGTGTTCCCTCGAGGATCTCAGGAAGTTTCGCGACGAGTAGTTCACCACCCAGCAGTGCCAGGCGATCGTGCAACTCACCCGCCGTTTCACCGGCTCCAATTGGCATCACGCTCGTGGCAAAAACCGGACCGCAGTCAAGACCGGCTTCCATTTGCATCAGGCTTAACCCTGTTTCGCTGTCACCTTCGAGTATCGCCTGCTGAATGGGCGCCGCACCGCGCCAGCGCGGCAATATCGAAGCATGCACATTGACGCAACCATGACGGGGAATATCGAGCACCGTTTGCGGCAGAATGAGTCCGTATGCCGCCACGACGATGGCATCGGGTTGCATGTCGATCATCTTGCTGACGAGGGCCGGATCTTTGAGCGTCTCTGGTTGCCACAACGGAATTTTTTCCTGCAGCGCAAACGTCTTGACCGGGCTGGCACTTAATTTTTTACCGCGGCCGGCCGGCCGGTCGGGCTGCGTCAACACCGCCGCCGGTACAAAACCGGCATTGACCAGCGCACGCAATGACGCCAGGGCGAAATCCGGTGTACCGGCAAACAAAATTTTTGCAGTGTTCATGGGGCGTTATCAGGTTTGTTATCTATTGATTGCCCGGCAATCAAAGCACCGCAACCGAATCCTGTATCTGCAATCGGCGGTCTTTTTCCAGACGCTTGCGAATACGCTGGCGCTTCGCCTCGGACAAATAATCGACGAACAGACGCCCGTCAAGATGATCGATTTCGTGTTGCACACAAACGGCAAGAAGGCCGTCGAAGTCGGCCTCTATCGCATCGCCATTGCGATCCAGATATTTAACGCGAATGTGCTCGGCGCGCTCCACTTCCTCGTAATAGCCGGGAACGGACAAACAACCCTCTTCGGAAACTTCCACACCGTCCTTTGCGACTATTTCCGGGTTAATGAGTACATACGGGTCATCTTTTTCCGCTGATACGTCCGCGACCAGCAGGCGCCGGTGTACATCGACCTGGGTGGCCGCAAGCCCGATGCCGGGAGCGTCATACATGGTTTCAAACATGTCATCGATAAGGTGCCGCAAAACGTCGTCCACGGCGGGCACCGGCACAGCCTTCTTGCGCAGCCGTGGATCGGGAAATTCGAGTATTTTCAGTTTTGCCATAATTGTTCGAGCCAGAACTCGTGTGAGTTCCTAATAAATAGACCTAAATTTTTGACTTTATTGAATAACATAGCGGACAATGCCGCCTCATAACCGGGTTGTCACTACCGGTTTTGGGCCGAAATTGTGACGTATTTGGCAGCTTGATTGCCCTCGACACGACATATTATAGCAACGCTTGCCAACGGGCAGGCACAGACTACTATGATGGAGCAACCGTCGATCATGTCTCCAGACAAAAAATGCCTTAAAACCGGTCTCAATGTGGCCGTTATTGCACTGACCATCTCTATGGCCGGTTGTTCTCTCAACCCGTTTGGCAAGGATGATAACGAGGCACCGCCTCCGGCCGCCAGAACCTCAACGGTTCCCAGTGGCTCATCTTCCATGGACGCGGCTGCCCCGGCGGCGCAGGCCAGACAAAGCAGTCCGGCTATGCAGCGAATCAGCCAACCGGTACCGCTGGCCTCAGGCGCCCCTGACGAGTACATCGTCAAGGTAGGCGATACGCTTTGGGATATTTCAGCAACTTTTCTCAGAGACCCGTGGTATTGGCCCGAAGTCTGGTATGTCAACCCGCAGGTTGCGAATCCACACCTTATCTACCCTGGTGATGTACTCGCGCTGGTAATGATCGACGGTCAACAGCGAATTACGAACGTCAGGGCATCAGCCTATCGGCTTTCGCCGCAAGCACGCGCAACGCCACTCACCGAGTCAATTACGAGTATTCCTTACGAACAGGTCGCTGCGTTCCTGTCGAAGGGTCTGGTCCTGGAAAAGGATCAGGTCGACCAGCTACCGTACATCCTCGCGACCCGTGGCGACCATATGATCGCTTCTGCCGGTA
>CAYOHF010000083.1:0-14785 GCA_964403695.1 uncultured Woeseiaceae bacterium
GGACTTCTGTAGCGTCAAAACACTGCAGAAACACGTTATCATCGCGGTTCTTGTAGCCATACTCATCCAGAACCTGCAAAACCAGCGCGCTCAGGTCGACACTCTCGGTCTTGTGCCATGCCGGGCTTTTGATTTCCGGGTATATGCCGATATTCCGACCAGTCGAATGGTTCAGACCCTGAACGAGCGTAATTTCCTCTTGCAGCGTCGGGACCCGAAAATTGCCCTGCCCGGTCGGAAACCGCCTGGGAAATACCGGCGTTATGCCATCCGCATTGCGACGCTCCCATACGTTGAGCAATTTGATCTCGGCCAGGTCGAAATCACGGGCGTAATAGCGCCCGTCTTTTCTATTTCGATCAGGAAACCGTGCGACGACATTGGTAACGCGGTCGAGGTGAATATCATGTAAAACGACCAGTTCATCATCGCGGGTAGCAACCACATCCTGCTCGATATAGTCGGCCCCGAGTGCATAAGCGAATGCTTTCGCTTCCAACGTGTGTTCTGGCAAGTAGCCACAAGCACCCCGGTGAGCGATGATCAAAACATCTTTATGAGTCATGTTTCAGGATTATTTTATAGTCATAAATAAGATTAAGAATGATAACTAACTGTTTGTTTTATCACGGAAAATCAATAACATCCCAACGCGATGTATCTTCCAGACGTGCCTGGCGTTTAAGCGCGTCAATGATCTCACGCTCATTCCACTCGGTATGTTCTTTGACACGCTCAACGAGGTCCGCTGGCGTCTCGAGCATGCCGCCAAAAGGTCGTATGGCGATCATGGGCTTTTCATTAGCTTCAGCGACATCCATTTGATAACGCACCAGGTCCGTTTGATCTTCGTAAAGTGAGGCCAACACCACGACTGCCTCACATTCTTTGATCTGGACGATGAGTTCGTCCTTAATTGCTTCCAGTCCGCCGCTTTCCGGCACATTTTCCGGTTTGCTGCAGTTGGTATAGAAAAAGTTGTCCATGCTTTCGAGGAATTCGAACAAGCGCAGATAATCAATGTTCTCTTCAAACGTATGGGTCACGAACACCCGTATTGGATCACTTTCAGACACGCTTTATCTCCATTCACTGTCCAGGACTGCGCTAGTGTATCGAATCGGCGCATCGTACGCGCGGTACGAGTCAGCACTAGCCCGAATATTTCACGAGTGGGCGGGACTGTCGATATCTGTGCCGAGTACAGCGCGTTCGATCGTGCAAAAAGACGCAGCACGGACTACGTATGGAGCAGGATCGGGCACGATGTACTCGGCACAGGAAGCGACAGCCCGGCAGGCGTTAACTGTAACGCTTCGATAAAGCCCGATGAATGCTGGTCATTTTGAATCATTCACCATTTTTCATCATGAGAGCCGGCACACGTGAATTATTCGGGCTTGTAAAGCCATTTCATGCGTGAGCAAAGCCATGTATCGTAGCCCCCGACGATGAGACTCCTCCTGTACAACATTCGCTATGCGGTCGGCGCTGGCGCATCTATGCACGTGCCGCTGCCGGGTGCTGGGTACATCCTGGGCAACCAGAATGTGCTGCCGGATATCACCCGATTCATCAAGTCTGCCGACCCGGACATCGTCGGGCTGATAGAGGTGGATTCCGGATCTATCCGCAGCAGAAAGATTAACCAGGCCGAGGCCATCGCGACTGAGCTGGGAATGAATTCGTCGTACGAGACGAAATATGGCGAGAGGTCGATTAACCAGCTGCTGCCAATCATTCGCAAACAAGGCAATGCGTTTCTTGCCGCGCACCGGGTTCATGGTGAGTCCTTTCACTATTTCGATACCGGCATCAAGCGTCTGATTATCGAACTGGAAATGGAGGCATTTTCCGTATTCCTCGTGCACCTGTCGCTGAAGTACCGACATCGACATTTGCAGCTTAGAAAATTGTATGACCTCATCGCCGTGAATGAAAAACCGGTCATTGTCGCGGGTGACTTCAACACTTTTTGGGGTGAAGACGAAATCTATTTGTTCATGCGTGCCGCCGGTTTAAGGAGCGCGAACACGAAAAGCCTGCCCTCCTACCCAAGCCGCTCACCGCGTAAAGAGCTGGATTTCATTCTTTACCAGGATGGTATTACCGTAAATCATTTCGAAATTCCGAGCGTGCGACATTCTGATCACCTGCCGCTTATTTGTGATTTCGAGGTTGACTAGAGGACCTGCAAAAACCATGAACGACGCAGCAACAAATTCATTCAATCATTGGCGCCAGGAAACTGACAACGACGGCATCGTCTGGCTATGCATCGACAAGGCGGACACCGGCGCAAACGTGCTCTCAGGCGAAGTACTGCGTGAACTTGCAGATATTCTGACGCCGTTGGAAAAGAATCCGCCGCGCGGGCTGGTTATCTGGTCCGCCAAGAAATCCGGTTTCGTGATGGGTGCCGACATCAACGAATTCACGACTCTGACGTCTGCACAGCAAGCCTACGAGCTGGTGCGACTCGGCCAGCAACTATTTGATCGACTGGAAGCTTTGCGCTGCCCAACAGCCGCAGTAATCAACGGTTTTGCCCTGGGCGGCGGCCTTGAACTTGCCATGGCTTGCGACTACCGGCTCGCGTTACAGAACAAGAAGCCGATCATCGGTCTGCCCGAAGTCCAGTTGGGGATACACCCGGGTTTTGGCGGCACTGTAAGAGCCGTGCAGATAGCCGGCGTGCGCGCTGCGATGCAGTTGATGTTGACCGGCAAGCCCATAACCGTCGATAAAGCGTTGCGACAGGGATTCGTTGATCGCATTGCAGCTGCCGATAACTGGAAGCAAGCGGCAACAGAACTGCTCGCTGCTCGCAAGCCAAAGGCCTCAGCACCATTTGCAGAAAAATTACTGAACCTCTTTTTCATACGTCCGTTCATCGTGCGAGTGTTGCAAAAACAAGTAGCCGCTCGCGCACGTAAGGAACACTACCCTGCTCCATACGCAATAATTGATCTTTGGTCGCAGCATGGAGCATCGGCAAAAAGCGGATATGAAGCCGAGGCAAAATCGTTTTCAGAGTTGGTATTGGGTGGAACCGCACAAAACCTTGTGCGGGTATTCTTTTTGCAAAACCGCCTTAAATCACAAGGCAATAAACCGGCAGAACGAATATCGCACGTGCACGTAGTCGGTGCCGGCGTTATGGGGGGCGACATTGCGGCGTGGTGTGCATTGCGTGGCTTGCAGGTGACACTGCAGGACCGCGCGCTCGAATACGTTGAACCCGCGATCAAAAGAGCGGCAAAACTTTTTTCGAAGAAAATACGTGATGCCAACGACCGGGCAGCAGCCACTGACCGGCTGCGCACAGACGTAGAAGGCGCGGGTGTTGCCGATGCCGACCTGGTCATTGAAGCAATATTCGAAGACCTCGACGCCAAGCAAGCGCTCTATCGCGATCTGCAGGCGTCGATGAAGCCGGGTGCAATATTGGCGACAAATACCTCGAGTATTCGCCTCGAAGAATTGCGTACGGTACTCGATAGCCCCAAGCGATTTATTGGCCTGCATTTTTTCAATCCCGTTTCACAACTACCGCTGGTCGAAGTGATCCGCTGCGAAGATACCGAGCAGGACGTTCTGGATCTTGGCTTCGCCTTTGTGAAAGGCATCGGCAAGTTCCCGCTCGAATGCGCCAGTTCGCCCGGCTTCGTCGTGAATAGGGTTCTGGCCCCGTACATGGCGGAGGCAATGCATCTGGCTGAATCCGGTGTGCCATTTGGCGCCATTGACAAGGCGGCTGAAGACTTCGGAATGCCGATGGGCCCGGTGGAACTGGTCGATAGTGTCGGCATTGATGTTGCGCTGCACGTATCCAGGGTGCTTGGTGCCGCCTTCAACAAGCCGATACCAACGCGCCTCGCTGACATGGTCGAGAACAAGCAATTGGGTCGAAAATCCGGCCAGGGCTTTTATACCTGGCAGGACGGCAAGGCTGTCAAACCTGAGACGGATGCAGCCAGCGTCCCGGCAGATATCGGTGATCGCCTGATATTGCCAATGGTCAACGAGGCTGTAGCCTGTCTGCACGAGGGGGTCGTGTCCGATGCCGATCTGCTGGATGCCGGTGTTATATTTGGCACGGGATTCGCGCCGTTTCGTGGTGGCCCATTGCAATATGCTAAAGATCGCGGCATCGACGAAGTTGTGCAGACGCTTAAGCGCCTGGCTGACGAGCACGGAGATCGGTTTCAGCCGCATACAGGCTGGGCGGATCTGCAAAAATAGTCGAACTGACATCTCACTGCGGTGTCGATAAACTGTGCGCCGTTTCACGCTGCACGGGGCCTGCAGTATCCGAGGCCAACAAAATCAAGGTAGAATAAGGGCTTAGGCACCGTTTCGGGCAGAAAAAGCCCGCCGAAAAGCAACAATATGAGTATCGACAGGATGACAAATGACAGGTGAGCAGCTAGATACCGAACTGCTCAGGAAGTTCTCCCCGCTGAACGGATTGAAGCGCGACAATCTGGCTGCCCTTGCCAAGAAGGTGCAGATCCGTGAACTGTCGCCACAACAAATGCTGTTCAAGGAAGGCGACACCGAAAAACGCACTGTCTACATCGTTTCTGGCTCCCTGGAATTGCTCGATGACGGCAAGGTCGACGAAATCATCGAAGGCGGCACGGAGGTTGCGCGCAATCCGGTAGCACCAAAATTCCCGCGTCGTGTGGCCGCGCGTGCGCGTGATCGTGTGCAATATATTTCCATCGACAGCGACCTCCTTGATGTGATGCTGACCTGGGACCAGACCGGCTCCTACGAAGTATCTGAACTAAAAGGCGAAGGAGAAGACGTTGGCGGTGACGACTGGATGACCATGTTGCTGCAAACCAAAGCGTTCCACAAAATTCCGCCCGCCAACATCCAGGCGATCTTCATGCGCATGCAGCAGATCAATTACAAGTCTGGCGATGTCATTCTGAAACAAGGTTCTGAAGGCGATTATTTTTATGTACTGACTCGTGGCAAGTGCCTCGTCACGCGAGAAACACCCTTGAACAAAGAAGGCATAAAACTCGCGGAACTTGCAATCGGTGAAACTTTCGGCGAAGAAGCGCTGATTTCAGATGCAAAACGCAATGCAACCGTCACCATGACCGGGGACGGTTCCGTAATGCGCCTCGGCAAGGAAGACTTCAAACGCCTGCTCAATGAACCGATGCTCGATTGGGTATCGCTAAGTGAAGCGGAAGAAATTGTACAGAATGGTGGCCAGTGGCTGGATGTTCGGCTACCCAGTGAGTTTGAGAATCACCACAAGGAAGGCGCAGTCAACATCCCGCTGTATTTCATGCGCCTGAAAATCAACACCCTCGATCAGGGCAAGAAATACGTGCTGTGTTGCGATACCGGCCGACGCAGCTCTGCCGGTGCCTACATCCTGAGTGAACGCGGCTTCCAGGCGTATGTATTGAAGGGTGGAATTAATTCAGCCTGACGGCCAGGCACTTTAGTCGGAATATAGTCCGGCCAGCAGCAATGCGAAAAATCCGAAGGATTCCAGGAAGCTCCGCGTCAGCGCAGCAACAGCCACATTTTCACATCGTATTTAGAATCGGATTGCCATGCCAACGGACTCCGGAGCGGTGAATTCGAAGCCAAATTTCTTGTACAAGGCCGGAGCTCCGTGATCGGCGATCAGGCTCACATAGGCTGACCTTGGTGCATTTTCCTTAAGGTAGTGCATAAGTGCGTCCATGATTCGATATCCCAGTCCACTGCGCTGATAGTCCGGGTGGACTGCTACGTCCACTATCTCAAAATTACACCCACCGTCACCGATAACTCGCCCCATCCCCACTAATTTGTCGCAATCCCGCATGCATACTGCAAACAGGGTGCCGCGAAGCCCTAACCGGGTTGCCCCTGATGTTTTTTCACTGAGCCCGGCCGCGAGACGAAGTGCGATGTATTCGTCGTTCGCCGGGGTCTTTCTAATTAATGAAATTTGCGACATCCAAACACCTTACCATCCAGCATATTGGCGTAAGCCGGCGCGAGCTCCGAATCCATCAAGGCCTGATACAAGCCGATCAGGAGAGTAATTGACTCGGAAGTTAGCTCAGGTCGAGCGAGAACTTCTGCCAGAACAAGACTAGCAGGCCTGGATGTTCCCGGCTGGCTGGTTGCTACATGGTGTGAGTCGGCTTATCGCCGCCCAGCGCGCCGGCCAGGTAGTTCTCGATCTTCTTTTGCGTGTTGCCCTGATCCTGGTCACTGAATTGCACACCAATGCCTGTAGTACGTTTGCCCTGGGCGCCTTTCGGTGTCATCCAGATGACGGTTCCGGCAACCGGGATCTTCTCGTCCTCGCCCATCAGGTTCAGCAGCATGAAAACCTCGTCACCAAGGCGATAGGAACTGTTGGTCGGAATGAACAGACCGCCATTGATGATATAGGGCATGTACGCCAGATAGAGCGCGCTCTTGTCCTTGATGGTCAGCGTTAACAGTCCTGGTTTGCTCATTCTTAATTCTCTGTTTTCATATTTGGCTACGGTCCGATGCTTATTGCCCGATCCGATCTGCAGCAGTTCAAAAGCCCTTCTGCCCAGTCGATCAACAGGCTCTCCAGGGTCAGTAAAACGTTGTAAGAGCCCGCTGGCTGACCCCGCAGCCGGTTTATTATGTCTAGATAGCAGAACAAATTTCGCCTGTCTATGCGCTGTAGCACAGAATCACTGACCTCGACCGAAGAAGGCGCAGACAAGCCAGCAGAGGACCTCAATATACAGTGCTGAACCTGCCGGCCGAGCCAGTTCAGCACAAATTCCGGCTCATACTTTGACCATCGCGCGGCGACTTCCAGAGGTGCCGCATGACGAGCGGACAGAGCCGCAAAGTCCCGCACCATTACCTCGGTATCCTGCACGCGCTCTGCGCCAAACAGGGCGGCAAGCGGCGCGTTGCCGGCTCCTCGCAGTATGTCGGGCCAGTTGGTGGCTGGTTGTAGCTGGTGCAGCCATTGCAATCCCTCACTCTCAGTTGGCAGCGGGATCGTCAACTTCTGGCAACGGCTGAAAATGGTCGCCGGCAGCTTGCCCGTTCGGTCCGCGATCAATATGAGTAAAGCGTTGCCAGATGGCTCCTCAAGGGTTTTCAACAGGCTGTTGGCCGCATTCGCCGTCATGGCATTGGCGGGGTCGATAATCGCGACCTTGCCGTTACCCTGGTAGCTGGTGAGACTGAGATCGGCAACCAGTGCCCGAATCTGATCAATTCCTATGGTGTGCTTGCCCTCGGGCGGCGATATCCAGCGCAAATCCGCATGCTCCGGTCGACTGAGTGGGAACTGAGCATGTGTTGTGGCTTTATCAAGATCGAGAAAGGTTGCCGCCATCCACGCGGCGGCACAACGTTTGCCGCTGCCAGATGCGCCCAGGAGCATTACGGCATGCGGCAGGCGGTTTTGCGATTTGCTCGCAAGCCATGTTGTTTCTAAAGAATTTAGCCAAGGTAAGTTCATTATTTATCAATAATTTATATAGTTTTACTAATTTAACTTATCACTAAACATTCTATCCAGAGCCGCAGCAATTGACGCTTGTACGTCCTGCAGCGGACGAGCCGCATCGATCACGACGAAGCGCTCCGGGTTTGCATCTGCGAGCGCCAGGTAACCGGCGCGAATCCGTTTGAAAAACGAGATTTGTTCGCTTTCCAGGCGATCCGTTGCACCGCGTTGCTTGGCTCGCTGCATGCCAATCTCGGCAGGCGCGTCCAGAAGCAGCGTCATGTCCGGTTGCAGATCTTCCTGAACCCAGTCGGCCAACAGGTTAATTCGCTGCATATCAAGACCGCGGCCAGAGCCCTGGTAAGCACGGCTTGCGTCGGTAAACCGATCACAAATCACCCATTTACCGGCATCCAGCGCCGGGCGGATAGTATTGCTGATGTGCAGGGATCTTGCCGCAAAAAACAGTAACAATTCAGCGATATCCGGCAGCGGCTCTGCACCGTGCTCCAGCAGCATCTCGCGGATACGTTCGGCCATTGGCGTACCGCCTGGCTCCCGGGTACATATGACGTCAATGCCCTGCGCTTTGATTGCAGAGGCCAAAAATTCGACGTTAGTAGACTTGCCAACTCCCTCAACACCTTCCACCGTTATGAAATTACCGCGTGCCATTACTGTCCTTGTCGTTTGTTTCTTGCTGAGCGTAGCCGGACAAGGTATTCCTGCACGGCTGCGTCATGCTGCGCCTTGGTTTCGGAAAACTTGTGGCTGCCGTCGCCGAGCCCGGTAGCGACGAAGTAGAATTCATTGCCGGCCGCGGGATGTAACACAGCATGTATGGCAGCTTTGCCTGGTAGCGCAATGGGTGTCGGCGGCAGTCCGTGCCGCGTGTAGGTGTTATACGGCGTGTCGGTGCGCAGGTCACGGCGCGTCAGGTTGCCGTTGAAGTCGACACCAATACCATAAATAACCGTGGGATCAGTTTGCAGCCGCATTCTCTTTTCCAGTCGCCTGGAAAAGACGCCGGCGATACGCGGCCGCTCTGATGCCAGCGCTGTCTCCTTTTCAACGATCGAGGCCAGTATTAGCGCCTCATAAGGGTTTGCGATAAGCAATCCGTCGCTCCTGCCCTCCCATTCAGCTTGCAGGGTGCTTTGCATCAGGTCGAATGCCTGTCTCAACAGGTCAATATCCGTCGTGCCCCTGGGGAAGCTATAGGTCTCCGGCAGGAACAAGCCCTCGGGATGCGTAGCCTCCGCGCTAAAAGATTCAAGTACGGCTGGCCAGTCTTCATAGACAATACTGTGTTCGAGCAAAGCGCTGGCCTGGAGCGCCGCCATCAGCTCCCTGAAAGTCCAGCCCTCGACGATGGTCATTGAATACAGCTGCACTTCACCGCTGACGAATTTCACCAGGAGTTGTTTGGGCGTGATTCCGGCCGCTATTTCATATTCGCCAGCATGCACCGCTTCGGCCATGCCTGTGACACGTGCGTACCAGCGAAAGAAATCCGGGTGCTCGATGATGCCGCGGTCAGCCAGATCATTGCTGACCTGCGCGAACGCGCTGCCAGGCTTGATTTCGAAAGACGTGCCATCTGCGGCAACGGTGACCGGCGAATTCAGGAAGTTATTTGCCTGCAGACCAACGGCTGCGACCGCCAGCGCTGCGACAGCAGCCAGACCAATCAGAATCCAAACAGCGCGTTTCACAGACACCAGTCTCCGCTATACCTCATCGCCCGGGATTCGGGCTGAACCAGTATATGCAGTTGCTGGAAATCAGTCGAACGCCCGAAAAATCAGGCTGCCGTTGGTGCCACCGAAACCGAATGAATTGGAAATAGCCGTCTTAACTGTCATTTCCCTGGCGGTGTGCGGGACGTAATCAAGATCGCAGTCCGGATCAGGCGTATCGAGATTGATCGTCGGCGGTACGACCTGATCACGAATAGCGAGAATGGAAAATATTGCTTCAGCGACGCCAGCTGCGCCCAGCAAATGCCCGGTACAGGACTTTGTTGAACTAACTGCAAGGGAACTTGCTGCATCGCCAAAGGCACGCTTGATCGCCGAAGTCTCACCTTTATCGCCGACCGGTGTTGAGGTGCCATGTGCGTTCAGATAATCGATGTCGGACGGATTCAGACCGGCATCATTTAACGCAGCGACCATACACTTGCGTGCGCCTTCACCGTCTGCGGGCGGTGAGGTAATGTGGTGGGCATCGCCACTCATACCAAAACCAATCACTTCCGCGTAAATATTCGCGCCACGCGATTTCGCGTGTTCCAACTCTTCGAGAACCAGACAGCCTGCCCCGTTGCTCAGGACGAAACCATCGCGATCGATGTCGAATGGCCGGCTGGCCTCTTGTGGGTTGTCATTGTTGGTCGACATCGCACGTGCTGAACAAAAGCCACCTACAGCAAGTGGCGTAGTCGCATATTCCGAACCGCCAGCGAGCATAACCTCTGCATCACCGTGCATGACAGAGCGTGCAGCGATACCGATACAATGCGTCGAAGTCGCACATGCCGTAACGATGGAGAGATTCGGCCCTGTTATTCCCTCCATGATACTGACATTACCGGACACCATGTTGATGATGCTGCCAGGAATAAAAAACGGCGATACTTTACGCGAACCACCTGCCAGGAACTTGTTATGGTTGTCTTCAATCGTAGCAAGACCGCCAATACCTGCACCCATGGCAACACCTACGCGATGACCATTTTCCGCGGTAATTTCCAAACCGGAGTCACGCAGAGCATCGACACACGCGCCAATGCCGTAGTGCATGAAGACATCCATGCGCCTGGCATCTTTCGGTGAGATGTAATCCGCAACATCGAAATCGACAATCGTACCGGCAATGCGGGTCGCAAAAGTACTGGCATCGAAATCGTCAATCTGACGAATTCCGGATTTACCTTCGCAGACATTTTGCCAGGCAGTTTCAACTTTGCTGCCCACAGGCGACACAATGCCCATGCCAGTTACTACGACACGCCGCATGTTCATGGATTTATCCGTGTGTGTGGCAGAACTGCCAGCATTGTTGAACGATCTTAAAAGTCAGCGCGGCAGCAAGCCGCCGCGCTGGCCAGAATTAAGATGCGCTTTGACGAGCCGTAACGAAGTCGATCGCCTGCTGAACCGTCGTAATCTTTTCGGCGTCTTCGTCAGGGATTTCAGTTTCGAATTCCTCTTCGAGTGCCATTACCAGTTCGACGGTGTCCAGCGAATCGGCTCCCAGGTCGTCGACGAATGATGCATCGTTGGTAACTTCGTCTTCTTTAACACCCAGTTGCTCTGCAACGATACCCTTAACTTGTTGTTCAATACTGCTCATAGTGATCCCTTCTCCTAAGAAGAAACTTTAAATTTATCCAGGTCAATTTTTAACCGGTGATTTGCGTGACTCTCGTCACCATGTTGCTCTGTAACAGCGCCCCTAAGAATCGCTCCAAACCTGCTACAAAGCCATTATTTCTTTATATTTCGAGCCCGGCCATGCCGAGGCCCGGTATTGTATGTGAATCCCAATGGGCAATCTAGCCCGAACTATTCGCGAATGCGCCCGCCTAATCCATCAGCATGCCGCCATTGACGTGCAGGGTTTCGCCAGTGATGTAAGCGGCGGCGTCTGAGGCCAGAAATACCACCGAATTTGCGATATCCTGCGCCTCACCGAGCCTGCCCAGCGGCACCTGGGAGAGCATCGACTGGCGTTGTTCTTCGGCAAGTACGCGCGTCATATCGGTGTCGATAAAGCCCGGTGCGACGACGTTAATGGTGATATTCCGCGAGCCAACCTCCCGTGCCAGGGACTTCGAAAAACCAATTATCCCGGCTTTTGCTGCCGCGTAATTGGCTTGTCCCGGGTTACCCATGATGCCAATTACAGACGCAATATTGATCATTCGCCCGCGCTTCGCTTTCATCATGCCGCGCAGGCAGGCTTTGCTGACTCGATAAACGCCGGACAAGTTGGTGCTCAAAACGTCGTCCCACTCCTCTGCTTTCATTCGCAGCAGAAGATTGTCGCGAGTAATGCCCGCATTGTTAACCAGGACGGTCACCGCACCTTCCGCGGCCTGAATGTCCTTGATCACGGCCTGCACAGATTCATTGCTGGCAATATCAAGAACCATACCCCGGCCCTGATCACCGAGCGCATCACCAATTGCGGTGGCGCCAGCTTCACTCGTCGCTGTACCGATCACAGTGGCACCTGCGCCGCCGAGTGCCGCGGCAATGGCGGCGCCGATACCGCGAGATGCGCCCGTTACCAGCGCAACCTGCCCCTGCAAAATGTTGTTGTTGAATAAGTCACTCATCGCTGAGGGTCCTTTTGAGATAGAAATTTAACGACTAGTCGTCAGGCTGCAATAATTTTTGCAGTGAAACAGGTGTATCAATACAACTTGCCGCAAGTGATCGATCGATTCTTTTGGCTAAACCGGCAAGCACCTTGCCCGGGCCGCATTCAATGACCTGATCTGTGCCGTTTGCAATCAGGTAGTGGACGGTTCCGACCCAACGCACAGGACTGAAGAGCTGTCGTTTGAGTCCGTCTCTGATCTGCTCGGGATTTTCATAAGGCATTACATCCACATTGTTGATAACCGGCAGATGCGTGTCCGCGAATTCTGTTCCGGCCAGTGCCTCAGCAAGTTCATCGGCTGCGTCGGTCATCAGGGCGCAATGCGATGGCACGCTGACATTCAAAATTATTGCACGTTTCGCGCCGCTCTCTTTTGCCAGCACCGTCGCACGCTCTACGGCATCCCGGTCACCCGCAATCACTACCTGGCCGGGAGAATTGAAATTGACTGCGCTAACCACCTGCCCTGCCGCGGCGTTGTTGCAAACGTCGATCACGGCGTCGTCATCCATACCAAGAATGGCGGCCATTGCTCCTTTTCCCGCAGGCACAGCAGCTTGCATTAGCTCGGCTCGCCGTTTAACCAGGCTAACAGCATCTGCAAACGCCAGCGACTCCGCGCACACCAGTGCCGTGTACTCACCAAGACTGTGGCCGGCCAGTTGCTGTGGCTCCGGCCCACCCGCTGTTTGCCATACCCGCCAGGCCGCAACGCCGGCCGTTAACATCGCCGGTTGCGTCACAACGGTTTCAGCCAATTGGTCTGTTGTTCCTGTCTGTACCAGGTCCCACAGGTCATAGCCGAGCTGCTCGCTTGCTTCAGCGTAAGTTGCCATTATTTCGCCAAACTCTACGGCCAGTTCGGCCTGCATACCGACGGCCTGCGAACCCTGTCCGGGGAATACCATTGCCAATGTCAAAATTTCTCTCCACCCACTATTTCGCCGGGCATTATATAGAGGTAGCGGGTTCGACTCTACGCCACAAAATTGCCGCTGCCATGGCACCACCAATCGCGCCATACAGGTGCGCATTAGTAATGACCGCGCCGCCCGCCGTGGCCTCCGAGCCTGGAAGCGGTCCAACGAACTGCTCATAGATCAATTTGCTGGCTACAGCCACAAGCACAATTGCGGATTCCACTGTTTGGGACTTTATGCCGTGAATCGCGCCCGCCACCAAAAGCCCGTGCAGCAACCCGGAAAGGCCGACATACCAGATCAGATTGGGATCCACGTACCAGAACCCGAGGGTAATGATTACAAGCGAGAAGACTGTCACAAACGTCCACTGCGGCGTCGTGTATTGTCGACCGACAAGCAGCCAAACCAGGACCAGGCCCGCAATATTCAGCAACAGATGCTCAGGACCGAGGTGTGAAAAATGGCCGCTTAGTAAACGCCAGTATTCGCCATCAGCAATAGCTAGCCGGTCATATTTAAGGATCTCTATGCCAGCCGTACCGAAAGCAGCAGCGATGATCGCAAATATCGTGATGACAGCCGGAACCTGCCAGTGCGTGGAACGCCGCAGTATCTCTCTCAGGCGACCCGGCATACCGGGTTTGCTAACGTTGTGTAACCCCATGTTTGATATACTGACGTTTAACCAGTTAAGGAGTCAACGCGACATCCGTCAGGATGCCGTTCGCGGCTAATATTTGGAGCAGATCATTGGGCAAGACCAGCAGGCATTACCAGCGCGGATTCACGCTTATAGAAATCATGGTTGTCGTCATCATATTGGGCATATTAGCAGCGATTGTCGCGCCCAATGTTATAGGCAGGATAGACGATGCGCAGATAACCAGGGTACAGCAGGACCTGCGCGGCGTTGAGAATGCGCTGAAATTCTACCGGCTCGATAACTTTGCCTACCCGACCAGTGAGCAAGGCATTGATGCGCTGGTTAACAAACCGGCCGACCCGAACATCAAGAACTGGAAACCGGGTGGCTATCTTGACCGCCTGCCGAAGGACCCATGGGGGAATGAATACCAGTATCTCAACCCGGGTCAAAATGGTCAGATTGACATCTATACGTTTGGCAGAGACGGACGGCCAGGTGGCGAGGGAACCGATGCCGATATTGGCAATTGGGAACTTGAGTAACAGATACGCAGGCATACGTCTGCAAGGCGCAATAAATGTTGGTTCGCCCTAACCGCAGCGCCGGCTTCAACAGCAGGGGCGAACACGCATTCACCCTGATCGAAATACTGGTGGTAATCGTTATTGTCGGCGTCATCAGCGCCGTTGCTTTACTCTCCTTTGGAATTATTGGTGATGACCGCAATTTGCAACGCGAGGCACGCCGTCTTGGCTCACTCATTGAACTCGCCAATGACGAAGCAACCATGCAGGGCCGTGACTATGGCCTGGAGATCATGCAATCCGGCTATCGCTTCATCGAACATGACCCCCTGCTCGAGCAGTGGAACGAGATTATCGGCGACGAAACATTGCGACCGCGTCAACTTGAAGAACAGATGGAATTCGAGCTTTTCATCGAAGACCGGCGCGTGTTACTGGAAGAAGAGGCGGCGGAGACCGAAGACGATGAGGATGAGGATGAGGACAAAACGAATCGTAACCTGGTCGATGACTACACGCCGCACGTATTAATCCTGTCGAGTGGCGATATTACGCCCTTCGAACTCAGGATCGTGCGCCAGCCGGACCGCGCGGAAATTACGATGACGATGTCACTCTTGGGTGAATTTGAGATTCAGGCGAATGATCAGCAAGCTTACTAAACGTTCAGCCGGTTTTACGCTGATTGAGGTGATGGTTGCCCTGACAATCGTTGCCCTGTCACTGGGCGCAGTTGCCGCGTCTGTCAGCCAGATGGTCGATGCCGGCACGACCATGCGCGAACGCACTTACGCCAGCTGGATTGCGCAGAACAAGATTGCCGAAC
>CAYOHF010000084.1:0-214 GCA_964403695.1 uncultured Woeseiaceae bacterium
ATACCGGCCTGTCACGCCGGGGGTCGCGGGTTCGAGTCCCGTCCACTCCGCCAACAAAAAACGCCGGGTCCCGTTGGGGCCCGGTTTTTTTTTGTATGTAATCCCCCCCGCCCAGGTTGTGCGCACCCAATAACTGTAGCCAATGAAACATATTAGAAGCCCGAGAAACCGCAGAAACCCACCGTTAAAACTTATTAGAAGCCCGAGAAACCAT
>CAYOHF010000084.1:314-14710 GCA_964403695.1 uncultured Woeseiaceae bacterium
AGAAACCTACCGTTAAAACTTATTAGAAGCCCGAGAAACCGTAGAAACCTACCGTTAAAACTTATTAGAAGCCCGAGAAACCGTAGAAACCTACCGTAGGAGCCCGCCTAGCGGGCGACAAACATTGCGAAGCAATGTTTGCAAAACACCAACCCACTACATCCGTTTAAACGAAGTCACCCGCCAATATCAGCTAAGGCGAACTCGCCCGCTGGGCGGGCTCCTACAGGTGCTTTTTAGAGCAGTTGGGGCAATGTTTGCCAAGCAACAACCCACCACACCCGCACAAAAATTACGCCTGCCCGGCAATAGATAACAATGAAAATTCAGCGCATATCGCCCGCTGGGCGGGCTCCTACAGATGCTTTTTAGAGTAGTGGGGGGCTATGTTTGCCAGGCACCAACCCACCACACCCGTTCAAACGTATTGCTCTTAAGCGCGGTACTTAAAGATCAATCCTCACCCGCCTTTTGGCCACAAATTTGTTAGTGCGGGAGGATTGGGGCGGGCTCTTACACTACTTTTTGGAATCGTGGGAGCGGCTTCAGCCGCGAATGGGTCAATGCCCGTAACAATCAAAAGGGTCTGAGGCTTGGCCTAACCCCTGCGCTCAAGTATCATCCCACGCCTTAATCGCCGGGTTCGCCCAGCCGAACCATTCCCGCCCTGGCAGACCACTGTCAGGAGCTTACCCACAAAACCAGACCAACTAATATGCTGCAATCTATTCGTGACCGATTTACTGGCGGCATCGCCATTGCGATGCTGGCTCTCATTGCCGTGCCGTTCGCCTTTTTTGGTATCACTGACTACAACTTCCTTGGCTCCGGATACGCTGCCAAAGTCGGTGACACCGAGATTTCCATACTGCAGCTCGAGAACGCCTACCAGAATCAATTGCTGCAAAATCCGGACTATGGCGAACTGCCGCCTGAATATCGTCAGATCATAAAGCGCAACGTTCTGGAAAGAATGATCCGTGATGTGCTGATCGAGCAATATGTGGCCGCAGAAGGTTTTCGTATTGGCGATAACGTGGTCACTGACATGATTCAGTCGGCAGCTCAATTTCAGGTGGATGGCGTTTTCCAAAAGGAGATGTATTACACCTGGCTGGACCAGACTGCGCAGAACGTGAGTGTGTTCGAAGCTCAGCAGCGTCAAAGCATTCGTATCAGTCAGCTACAGCGTGGCCTCGGTGCTACGGCATTCGTTACGCCGTCAGAATACCGTCGCTACCTGAATCTTTTCGCCGAGGAACGAGAGGTGTCGATGGCGACGTTCGACGTTGCAGCGCTCGCCGACACTACTGTGGTGAGTGATGAGGATGCAGCCGAATTTTATGCTGCCCGACCGACAGATTTCATGTTGCCGGAAACGGTCGATTTCGAATACCTCGAGATAGGTCGCGACCAGCTGGGTGAGCAAGCAGAAATTACTGCTGAAGCGTTACAACAATACTACGAAGATTCAGTCAGCCGCTTTCAACAGGACGAACAGCGCAATGCGGGCCATATCCTGATTACTTTTGCTGAAGGCGAAGACGAAGGCGAGGCCGCCGCACAAGAACAGGCGAAAGCGCTGACCGCCAGGGCGCAGGCTGGTGAACCGTTTGCCGACCTGGCACGCCAGTATTCCGCAGATGGCGGGACGGCGGAACAAGGCGGAGATCTTGGCATCCTGTTGCAGTCGCAAATGCCGGGTGCGCTCGGTGACGCTATTTTCTCGATGGACAAAGGCGACATTCTCGGGCCCGTAAAAAGCGTTTTCGGCTTCCATGTCATTCAGCTTAACGACATTGTTGCCGGCGGACCGTTGCCCTTCGATCAGGTAAGCGCTGAGCTTGAACAGGAATTACGGGATCGCGCTGCAAATGACCGCTACCGCGAACTGGAACGAGAGCTGGCAGACGCATTGTTCGATGCCAGTGACCTGCAGTCGCTGGTGGGATCAACCGGCCTCGAGGTGCAGTCTGAGATCGGCTATACCCGCTCCGGTGGCGGGGAATTCGGCGCCAACCAGGCCATTATCGATGCGGTCTTTGAAGCACGCGTCCTGGAAGACGGTCAGATTAGCGACATTATTGAAGTGGATGCAGACCGCTCCGTTGCGTTGCAGGTTTCTACGCACCACGAAGCAACGCGCCAGACATTTGAAGTCGTACGCGAGCAAATTGTTTTCTCGCTGCAATCAGAACGGGCTCTCAATATTGTTCAGGATCGCTCGCGCAGATTGCAGGTGGCGCTGGAAGAGGGCGAGCAGTTCAGTGACATGGCGTTCCAGTTGGAAGCCGCATACGTACCGTCGGTCACCGTTGGTCGCGTTGATGAAGAAATGGATCGCGATCTTTTGAATGCCATTTTCACCGCGAAAAAACCGAGCGTTGGCAAGGCACGCCTTGGTAGTACTGTTACATCAGTCGGCGACTACGTTGTTTTCATGATCAATGCCGTTAGTCCAGGCAGACCTGAAGCGATTCCGTTGGCTGAGCGCGATGCGCGTAAAGAGAATTTGCAGAATCAGAATGGCGCCGCGGATCTGAATGCGTTCATTAGCGAACTCGAACGCCGCGCCGATATTGAAAGAAATGAAGAGGCGTTTGCTGATCAGGAATTACTGTTTTAACAAACGTATGATTGTTGCTGCTGTGCAGGAAATGGCAGCGACGAGCATGGCAAACAAGAATACGGAATAGTCGGGGATATCAGATGAAGAAAATGGAGCTGCACTGGCAGATATTGATTGCCATCCTTCTGGCAGGCTTGTCAGGATGGTTAGTCAACAAGTCCATTGCCTCCGGCGTCGAAGACCCGTCTATCCTCGGCATCAGCATTGTTTCCTTTTTCGACTACATCGGCTCGCTGTTTCTGAACGCGCTGAAGATGATCATCGTGCCGTTGATCACGTCGTCGATCATCGTCGGCGTTGCGGGCATTGGTTCCGGTGGCAATCTTGGCATGCTTGGCGGTCGCACGATGTTGTTCTACGTTGCCACTACCCTGACAGCAACGGTGGTTGGCCTGATACTGATCAACATTATCGGACCGGGCTATGTAAACGGTGTGCCTGCCGGCGACATGCTTGCGCTGGATGGCGCCGGCGCTGAAATCGCCAAGATCGCGGAGGGCAGGGGCCCGGGTGATGTGGCCAAAGTTTTCCACGACATGATCCCGCCAAACATCGTCATGGCGGCCGCTAACGGCCAGATGCTTGGCATCATTTTCTTTGCCTTGCTATTCGGCTATTTCATGACCCACCTGGCACACGAACTCGCGGAACCGCTCTTTAAGTTCTGGGACAGCGTGTTCCACGTCATGATGAAGATGACGGAGTGGATCATGAAGTTCGCGCCGATCGGCGTTTACGGGCTGGTTGCCAAGGTGGTTGCTCAAGCAGGCTTCGGTGCAGTCAGACCACTGGCGGTGTTTGCTATTACGGTCATCATTGCGCTGGCAGTGCACGTGGCGATTATTTTGCCGCTGTTCCTGAAATTCTTTGGCAAGGTCAAACCTTATAAAATGTTCCCGGCGATGGCGCCAGCCATGCTGACCGCGTTCTCTACTTCCTCGTCATCGGCCACGTTGCCAATCACGATGGAATGCGTCGAACAAAATATTGGCGTATCAAACAAGATATCCAGTTTCGTTTTGCCGCTCGGTGCAACCGTCAATATGAACGGTACGGCATTGTATGAATGCGCGGCAGCGATGTTCCTGGCGCAGGCCTACGGACTGGACCTGACATTTGGCACGCAGTTCTCAATCGTCTTCATCGCCTTGCTGACATCGGTCGGTGTGGCAGGCGTGCCCTCAGCCTCACTGGTAGCAATTGCCATTATCCTGGGCGCTGTAGGCTTGCCAGTTGAAGCAATCGGCGTATTGCTGGTGTTTGACCGGGTGCTGGATATGATGCGTACCAGCGTCAACGTCTTCGGTGATTCCTGCTGCGCAGTTATCGTAGCCCGCATGAACGGCGAAAAAACCAAGATCGATGTAGAGGAATCGTAGCAACCCCCCGTAGGAGCCCGCCCAGCGGGCGACAAACATTGCAGGACATGTTGAAAACATGTTCTGCAATGTTTGCAAAACATCAACCTGGCACAGCCTCTGAAACGAAGTCATGCGCGGATCAGCTCGGCTATAGCGAACTCGCCCGCTGGGCGGGCTCCTACGGGTTCTGTCGTGATCGTGCCAGGCTATTCTTCGTCCAGGTGCATCCCAATGGTGTTATACCCACCATCAACATAAAGAATCTCGCCAGCGATACCCGCCGCCAGATCTGAACACAAAAATGCAGCCGCATTACCAACATCCTCCGGCGTAACATTCCTGCGAATTGGCGACACTTTTTCCATATGCGCAAGCATCTTGCGAAAGCCGGAAATACCCGCGGCGGCCAGGGTCTTGATAGCGCCGGCAGAAATTGCGTTGACACGAATACCGCGCGGACCAAGATCAGCAGCCAGGAAACGAACGTTGGCTTCAAGCGATGCTTTCGCCAGACCCATAACGTTGTAGTTCGGCACAGCGCGCACAGCGCCGAGATACGACAAGGTCAGGATTGACGAGTTGCGATCCTGCATCATCGGCAGGAAGGCTTTGGCGAGTGCTGCAAGGCTGTAGCTGGAAATGTCATGCGCAATTTGAAAACCTTCGCGCGTGACGCTTTCAATGTACGAACCGGCAAGCTGATCACGCGGCGCGAAACCAACTGAATGAACCAGCACATCCAATCCGTCCCATTCTTTGCCTAATGATTCAACCACAGCATCGATCTCGGCATCGACGCCGACGTCGAGCGGGTAAATGCGGTCTGAACCGAGCTCGGTCGCCATCTTTTCAACGCGCGACTTCAGCTTCTCATTTTGATAAGTGAATGCGAGTTCGGCACCTTCACGGGCGAAAGCCTGTGCAATGCCCCAGGCAATTGAACGATTACTGGCGAGCCCGACAATCAGCGCGCGCTTTCCGGCCATGAATCCCATGTATTTTCCCCAACAGTTGTAATGCGATTTTTCGTAATTCTAAGCCACTGTTCAAATATGCGCACCCAATAATTGTAGCCAATGAAACCTATCAGAAGCCCGAGCAACCGCAGAAACCCATCGTAGGAGCCCGCCGTGCGGGCGACAAACATTGCAGCGCATGTTGAAAACATGCCCTGCAATGTTTGCAAAGCATCAACCCGGCACACCCGCTAAAACGAAGTCACGCGCGACCAGCTCGGCTATAGCGAACTCGCCCGCTGGGCGGGCTCCTACAGGTTCTTTTTAGTTCCCGGTCTGATTTAGCTCGACTGCGAGGTCACATCCACATACATCGTCAGCTTCTGGCCCGGCTGCAGATATTTGTTTTTGTTGATGTTGTTCCAGCGCACCAGGTCGGACACGGAAATGCGAAAGCGGCTTGCAATAAGGGCCAGCGAGTCGCCATTGCGCACGGTGTAGCGCAGCTTGCGGGTCGTGCCGGTGCTGCTGATGGCATTGCCAGGCTGCGATTGCTTGGTCCAGACGACGAGCTTTTGCCCGATCGATAAGGTGTCTCTTGGCGCCACGCCATTCCAGGCAGCCAGCTCGCGCACGCCAACGTCGTACTTGCGGCTGATCGTCCAGAAACTTTCGCCCGATGCGACCAGGTGATCCACGCGGCTACCAGAGCGCGGCGTGTTTTGTTTTTTCGTGCGTCGTTCATCGGCGCTCTTGCCGTAGTCACTCAAGGGTTTGGTGGCGACCGGAATCATTAGGTGAGATCCGGCACGAATGGTATTGCCCTTGAGATTGTTGGCGGCGCGTATCGAGGAAAGCGTTGTATTGTATTTCTCCGCAATTTGCGAGATTGCCTCGCCGTTCTTTACCTGGTGCCGTTGCCAGCGCACCCGTTCATTTTCCGGCACCTCGGCCAGCGCCGCAGTGAACGCGTCGGCGACTTCAATGGGCAAAACGAGCCGATGCGGGCCGGCCGGATCCGTTGCCCAGCGATTAAAGCCGGCGTTATAGGAATACAGTGTGTCGAGCTCGAGGCCGGCCAGCTCGGAGGCGAGCGCCAGGTCCATTTGACCACCAACATCCGCAATCGCAAATTGCGGTTCGTTGACGATCTCCGGGAGCGTCAGCCCGTAAGCCGCGGGGTCGCGCACAATGGCGACCAGCGCCAGTAATTTCGGTACGTAGGCGCTGGTTTCCCGCGACAGGGACAGGTTCCAGAAATCGATGGGTTTGGAGCGCGCCTTGTTGCGCCGCACGGCCTTTCTGACATTGCCCTCACCCGAGTTATAGGAGGCAATGGCACGTTCCCAGTCGCCGTTATTGAATTTATACAGGTAGCTCAGGTAATCCAGTGCGCCGTAGGTGGAGTCGATGACGTCACGACGCCCGTCGTACCACCAGTTCTGGCGGATCCCAAAGCGCCGCCCGGTGCCCGGAATAATCTGCCAGAGACCTGCTGCACGGCCGTGCGAATAAGCGAACGGGTCATAAGCGCTCTCTACAATCGGCAAGAGTGCTAATTCCAGGGGCAAATCGCGTGCTTCCAGTTCCGCGGTGATAAATGGCAGGTAACGCTGTGCTCGCGTGAAGACACGTTCCAAATAGGCGGGGTTCCTGACGAACCAGTCGAGTTGCGCCTGGATGCGCTTGTTCATCAGGGGATCAAGTGAAAATCCGGCGCGCAAATGGGCCAAAAGATCATTGGATGGTCTGTAGGGAACAGATGTGTCACCTGGGTAACCGTCCAGCTCGCGCCAGGCATGATTGCCGCGATCAGCGAAAGCGGCTTCACTGCTGAAATCAGCGGAATCTATAAAGCTCGGTTCGACAAAGCCGGGTGCGGCGCTGGCGCTGGCAGCAGCCAGCGACAGGCAGGAAAAGGTAACAGCGGTGGCGGTCTGCAGTCGAAATTTCGACCAAATTCTCGGATTTATGGTGATCATCGGGCTATCCTACGTACCAAGAAGCTCCATGCAAGGGTCAGCTTCACATTGCTTATGTAATAACTTAGGTAATCGCAAACACCGCAGGTGCAACCGTGACCGAGATCAGCCCGCAACCCGGCAACGCATTCACCGCAGTCAGAAACTGGCTGGAGTCGCCATTTGGCGAGGCGTTGCTGCTGCAGGAAGCCCGCATTGTCGAAGAGGCGTTCGATGGCATATTCGGTGAGCAGTGCGTCCAGCTCGGTTTATGGGGCGAGGCGAATACCTTCTTGCGGTTTGCACGAACGCAGCGCTCGATGTGCATTGCCGACCGGCCAAACATCGATGCAGCGAACGAACCCGCCGCAGTTGGGCACCTGCATCGCCTGCCGATCGCCAGTGACTCAGTGGATGTCGTGCTGCTGCCGCATACCCTCGATTACAGCGGTGATCGCTCCCACGCGGTCCTGCGCGAGGCAGACCGCATTTTGCGGCCACACGGGCATATGGTCGTGTTGGGCTTCAAGCCGGGCGGCCTGTGGGGCCTGAGACGCCTGATTCCGGGTGCTGGACTGCCACCGGGCACCGATCACCTGATTTCCGACAGACAGATGTCTGACTGGGTGCAGTTGCTCGACATGCGCGTGCTGGGCTTAAGCCGATATTTCTTCCGCTGGCCGGTACCCGGCAACAAGAGCCCAAGCCTGCAGACCTGGGAAAATCGCGGCCGGCGCTTCTGGCCGGAACTTGCAGCTTGCTATATGCTCGTCGCCCAGAAACGCGTGTTCACGTTAACACCGATGAAAAAGCCATGGCGTTTGCGACCCAAAGTGGTCGGCGGCATAGCAGAGCCCACAACCCGAGTTTCGCGCATCCGCTTTGACCGCAACGATTGAGATATATACCGATGGGGCCTGCAGGGGTAACCCTGGTCCTGGTGGCTGGGGCGCGCTGCTGTTGTACGGCGATCATCGCAAAACCATGCACGGTGGCGAGCCCGAGACGACCAATAATCGTATGGAGCTGACCGCCGCCATCGAGGCGCTGAATGCGCTCAAAGGTGCTCGCGAAGTGATTTTGCACACTGATTCGAAATACGTCATGGACGGCATTGTCAAATGGATGCCAGCGTGGAAAAAACGCGGCTGGAAAACGGCCAACAAAAAGCCGGTGAAGAACCAGGACCTGTGGGTGTTGCTCGACGCAGCAGTGTCCCGGCACCAGATAAAATGGAACTGGGTGCGCGGGCATACGGGTGTAGACGGAAATGAGGAAGCGGATGCGCTGGCAAATCGGGGCATTGATGAGCTTGGGTGATCTTGAAATGACGGCAAGATCGAACGATATTGTAGGAGCCCGCCCAGCGGGCGAATAGTTTCATTCGCCCGCTGGGCGGGCTCCTACAAGTAAATGCCGACAACATAATTAACGCAGGCAATTATGCGACAAATCGTACTAGACACAGAAACCACCGGCCTTTCCACGGCGCAAGGTCACCGCATCATCGAGATCGGCTGCCTTGAACTGGTAAACCGCCGCCTCACCGGCCGTGAATATCATCGCTTCCTGAATCCGCAACGCGACATCGACGAGGGCGCGGAACGTGTCCATGGCATCAGCCGTGCAGACCTCGAAGGCCAGCCCTTGTTTGCCGACGTTGCTGAAGAATTTCTTGAGTTTCTGCGTGACAGCGAGCTGGTTATTCATAACGCCGAGTTCGATGTTGGCTTTATCGAATACGAACTCCAGTTGATGAAGCACGCGAAACCATCCATCAGGGATCATGCCATGGTGCTCGACACGCTGGCACTGGCGCGCAAGTTGCACCCCGGCCAGCGCAACAGCCTCGACGCACTGTGTAAACGCTATGCTGTGGATGCCACCAAGCGCGACGTGCATGGCGCATTAATCGATTCCGAATTGCTGGCGAACGTTTACCTGGCAATGACCGGCGGACAGACGGCCATGTCACTGGATGCTGATGGCGCTGACATGGCACGGGTTTTCGAGGAATCCGCCAACCAGACCCGCGACGACGATCTCAACCTGGTCGTAGTGAGGTCCAGTGAAGAAGAAACGACAGCGCACGAGGCCCTGCTGGACAAAATGGAGAAGAACGGCGCCTGCGTCTGGCGAAACAAAGAATAAGCAGGGGCGAGGTCGCATATGGCATGGGCTCGGGGCGATGATATACTGCAAAACGAGTTTGAGGGGAAGGGTGACAGAGGGCGGTTTGCCGCCCTAAATTTTTGCCCATATTTTGTGGTTTGCGACAGTAAACCAATACAACTATAAGAAAAAGAGACAAAACTATGGAAGAACTAGTTGTGGAACATACCTGGAATATCGGAATGGCGCTTTCCGGTATCATCCTGGCGATAACCTTTGTTGGTATTTTCACCGAAGCCGTGCACGGCTTTCATCGCACCAAGTTTGCGATGGGTGGCGCCGGCCTGATGATCCTGGTCGGCCAGTATTACGGCTTTTACAATACCGAGCTTGCCATTGAGGCCATTGACTGGAATGTGGTCTTCCTGCTGGCGGCCATGATGACCATTGTCGCAATCATGATTCCGACTGGGGGTTTTCAGTTCCTCGCCTACAAAATTGCGGACTACGCCCATGGCCGCCTGTTCTTGTTGATGGCATTGATGGGCACCCTGGTCACCGTATTGTCATTATTGCTGGATAACGTCACCACGGTCGTCATTTTCGGTCCCCTGATTATCCTCATTTGCGTGTCGCTGAAGGTCAACGCGATTCCCTACTTGCTGGCAGCGGCGTTGTTGTCCGATACCGGCGGTGTCGCGACACTGGTTGGTGACCCACCCAACCTGATGATCGGCTCGGCTGCAAATATCAGCTTTAATCAATTCATTTTCCACATGGGCGGTATCGTTTTTGTTGCCTGGATCGTCATCCTTTTCTTCCTGAAGATTTTGTTCAAGAAAGAGTTGTCCGTGACGCCTGCCGAACGTGATTTTCAGGAGCAGGAGAAGATTGTCGACCCGCAGACCTGGTATGCATCACTTGCTGTGCTCGGTGTCATGGTCGTTCTGTTTATTTTCCACGGTGCATTTCACTGGGAGCCCTGGTTTGTGGCGGCTATCGGCCTGACTTCGCTGGTTTTCATCGCCCACCATATCGAGCTTGATGAGTCCTTCTCGAAGGTTGAGCTGAGCTTGCTGATGTTCTTCATCTCGCTGTTCATCCTGGTGGGTGGCGTGGAGAACAGTCACTTCCTCGAGTATGTAGGCCAGTTCATTTTGCCGTATGTCCAGGAAGACCTTATGACGGCATGCATCATATTGATGTGGGGTTCAGCGGTTTTCTCGGCAGCCATCGACAACATTCCGTTCACCGCCGCGATGATACCCATCATCCTCGGCATGGAAACGCAGGGCATCAATGTCACGCCGCTGTGGTGGGCGCTGGCTATCGGTGTCGGCATGGGCGGTAACGGCACGCATCTTGGATCGACGGCGAACGTATTCATCGTCACGATCTCCGAGCGCATGGCCCGCGAAACGGGTGACCGCAGTCACGCGATTACGCCGGGACTCTGGTTCCGCAAGGGCACGCCGGTCATGATTATCACGCTGATCACATCATCGATAATCTTCTGGACGTTCTTCGAGTTCTATGCCAATCCGCTGCATGGCTAATTCACTCTCGTTCCGACCGGCAATAGTGCCGGTCGGAATGTAGACGCAGCCGGCAGGAAAATTCCTGATATTTTGCTATCCTGTCGCTGGGTGTCGGGCACAATGCCTGGCTATGCTTTTTGAGACAATGAATTGAAAATTCTCGTTACTGGTGCGGCAGGATTCATCGGCTATTACGTATCGAAGCAGTTACTCGACCGCGGCGACACCGTCGTCGGCCTCGACAATTTCAACGATTACTATGATGTCAGCCTCAAAGAGGCTCGCGCGTCGCTTCTCGCCGACTATGACAATTTCAAGATGGTGCGCATCAACCTGCAGGACCGCGATGCCGTCGAGAAACTGTTCGCGGCAGAGAACTTTGAGAAAGTCGTGCATCTTGCAGCACAGGCCGGCGTTCGCTACTCCATAGAAAATCCGCACTCGTATATCGAGAGCAACATCGTTGGCACACTGCACATCCTCGAGGGCTGTCGGCACAACAAGGTAGCGCACCTCGTCTATGCCTCATCGAGTTCGGTCTATGGCGCCAACACGACCATGCCGTTTTCCATTCACCAGAATGTTGATCACCCGCTGGCTTTGTATGGCGCCACCAAGAAAGCCAACGAGTTGATGGCGCACACCTATTCGAACCTGTACGAGTTGCCGACAACAGGCTTGCGCTTCTTCACGGTCTATGGACCATTCGGTCGCCCCGATATGGCGCTGTTCATGTTTACGCGCAACATCATCGCGGGCGAACCGATCGACGTCTTTAACTATGGCAAACACCGACGCGACTTTACTTATGTTGAAGATATCGTTGAAGGCGTAATCCGCACCATGGATCATACCGCGGAGCCAAATGCCGACTGGGACGCTGCAAAGCCGGACCCGGGCACCAGCAGCGCGCCTTATCGCATCTACAACATTGGCAACCAGCAACCCGTTGAACTGATGCACTACATCGAAGTGCTGGAGAACTGCCTCGGCAGGAAAGCAGAGAAAAACATGTTGCCGCTGCAGCCTGGCGATGTGCCGGACACCTATGCCGACACCGAAGCGCTGGTCAAAGATGTCGATTACCAGCCCAACACGACCGTTGAAGTTGGCATAAAGAATTTTGTCGACTGGTACGTCGAGTATTACAACGTCGATCTGAACTAACGTGTCCGGGAAAAAACTGTCAGCCGGTTACCCGACAGACCTGCCAGCGTGGAAAGCCTTGCGGGCGCACTATCGCGATGACATGAAGTCGAAATCGCTGGCTGATCTTTTCAAGCGTGACCGGCAGCGATTCACCGGGTACTCCATAGAAGCGGGAGAACTCATACTCGACTACTCGAAAAACTTTCTCAACGACAAGACGCGGAAACTGTTGGTTAAGCTCGCCGAGGAAACCGGCGTACGGGATGCCGTGGAGGCGATGTTCGCCGGTGAGGCGATCAACAGCACCGAGAACCGCGCGGTCCTGCATGTCGCGTTGCGCTCCAAGCTTTCCGACCAGGTTGCCCTCGAAGTGCCCGGCGTTGCCGACATCTGGCAAACCCTCGAGCAGATGACGCAGTTCGTATCCGCCGTGCAAAAGGGCGAGATTCGCGGCCGCAACGGCCGCCGTCTGACCGAGATCGTCAATATCGGTATCGGTGGTTCTGATCTCGGCGCAGTCATGGCTTCACGTGCATTGCGACACTACTGGCAACCCGGCATGACTTTTCACAGCGTCTCTAACGTTGATGGCACCCAGCTGGTCGACCTGACCGAGAAACTGGACCCGGATGAAACGCTGTTCGTGATCTGCTCCAAAACATTTACGACCCAGGAAACCATGACCAACGCGAATGCGGCCGCGCGCTGGATCACGGACACGCTGGGTGCTGAAGCCATTGGCGATCATTTTGCGGCAGCGTCAACGAATCACGAGGCGATGGATGTTTTCGGCATCAACCCGAATTACCGCTTCGGATTCTGGGACTGGGTTGGCGGTCGTTACTCCTTATGGTCGGCGGTCGGGTTGTCACTGGCACTGGTCATTGGCATGGACCGTTTCTGGGCGCTGTTGGCCGGTGCACGACGCATGGACCAGCACTTGCGCAATGCGCCGCTGGAAGAAAATATGCCGGTGATGCTTGGCATGATTTCAGTCTGGTACAACAATTTTTTCGGTGCCGAAAGCCAGGCGATCCTTCCTTATGACAATCGCCTCGATCGTTTCCCGGCGTTTTTGCAGCAGATGCAAATGGAAAGCAGCGGCAAAGGCGTGCGCAAAGACGGCAAACCGGTCAAAGTCGGTAGCGGTTCGGTAATCTGGGGCGAGTCCGGCTCGAATGCGCAACATTCTTTTTACCAGTTGCTGCACCAGGGAAAACGTTTCATCCCGGTAGATTTTATTCTGCCCGCAAAAACATCCAACGCGACCCAGGAGCAACAGGACCTGGCGATCGCCAACTGCATCGCACAAAGCGAAGCGCTGATGGATGGCTATTCTGAAGAACAGGCGATTGCTGATCTCATCAACGCCGGTGCAGCGCCGCAGGATGCAAAAAACCTGTCCCCGCACAAAAAGCACCCGGGCAATCGACCCAGCAACACTATCCTGCTGGAACGCCTGACCCCAAGCAGCCTCGGTCAGCTGATCTCACTTTATGAACACAAGGTTTTTGTCGAAGGCGTAATCTGGGGCATTAACTCGTTCGATCAGTACGGCGTAGAACTGGGCAAACGTCTCGCCAGTGATGTCAGTGAAGTCGTTGCGGGTAACAGCGACTACGAGGGCAGCAACGATTCCTCCCGCGGTCTGCTAGCCACCATCGAGCGCCTAAAGTCGTAGGAGCGGCATCCTGCCGCGATTTCGACAGGTCTTCGCGTAAGTCACCTATATTCGCGGCTGAAGCCGCTCCCACGCAGTTTGCCAGTCCACGGAAATCTATAGCCCCACAATTAACTGTGGGAGCGGCTTTAGCCGCGAAAGTCCCCAACACATCCGATAATTCCAGCAGCAGAATTAGTACCGGTGTTCACTTATATACACACCTGAATATTGCCAGTAGGGTCGGGCACCCGATCACGCAAAATGACTGCGAAGAGGCAACAGCAAATGTCACCCAAACGCATCGCCCAACTGGCAGGCATCGCCGCCATGCTTGTCCTTACCGGTACGGTATCGGCCGCCGATGACGAACGCCTATTGGAAAGCCGCTCGCTCTCGAAGTTTTTTGGCTCCCGTTTGCAAGCTGATCTGAAAGCGGCAATTTCCACGGGTGGCCCGGTCGTGGCAATCGATGTTTGCAAAGACGCTGCGCCACAAATCGCCGCAGAATTGTCACGCCTGAGTGGCGCTAAAGTGAGCCGCACCAGCCTGCGTTTTCGCAATCCACGCAACGCGCCGGAACCCTGGCAGGCTGCAATACTGGAAGAGTTTGAGGCGCGATCGAAGAGCGCAGAGTCAACTGCGTCGCTGGAACATTTCGAAGTGGCAGCCGATTCTTCTGCGCAATATATGAAAGCCATTCCAACTGGCCCGGTTTGCCTGGTTTGCCACGGCTCGGAATTGTCACCGGACGTGCGTGCGGCGCTGGATGAACACTATCCGCATGACCGTGCACGTGGTTATCAGCTCGACGATATTCGTGGTGCGTTTAGCATCACCTGGCCTGCCCCAGCCGGACAATAGAACACTAAGCCCACCAGCCAAGGCTGTGGGAGCGGCGTCCCGCCGCGATTATTGAAATTCGCGGCAGGATGCCGCTCCCACCATTTAGGTCAACACCCGGGCAATGCTTCCAACGCGCCTTCATGCGGCCCAATCGGCAACGCGCAAATATCTGCACCATCTTCCG
>CAYOHF010000085.1:0-10100 GCA_964403695.1 uncultured Woeseiaceae bacterium
CTACAATGCTAATTAGTAATGTAGGAGCCCGCCGTACGATAGTTAAGATCGATTAAAAGTCACCACGATCTGTCTATCGGCACGGGCGATTGCGGGTATTGCAATCAACCAGGTACGGGTGAGTTCTTGGAAGACAACAAAATAGCGGGACCGGTTCGGCGATGGGTTGAAACGGTCGTAGTGGATTTAAATCTCTGTCCGTTTGCCAAACGTGAGCTGGTGAAGAATCGGGTATGTTTTGCCGTGACGCAGGCAACAACTGAAGAACAGCTGCTGACAGCACTGCAAACCGAGTTGGAATTGCTGAGCAGCGAGACATCCATTGAAACTACCTTGTTGATTCATCCCAATGTGTTGCACGACTTCTACGACTACAATCAGTTTCTGAGTTACGCCGAAGGATTATTGGTAGAGATGAAGCTGGAAGGTGTCTATCAGATCGCAAGCTTCCATCCGGACTACCAGTTTGCCGGCACCGAACCGACTGACGCAGAGAACTATACGAACCGATCTCCCTATCCCCTGTTGCATTTAATTCGGGAGGAGAGTCTCGAACGAGCGATCGCCGCGTATCCGGACGTCGATAAAATTCCGCTGCGCAATACAGAACTCATGAATGCGCTTGGAGAAAATAAGCTGCAGAAATTACTGCAGGCCTGTTTTGATAGTACTGCGCCGAAGTAGTTTGGTAGAACGACTTTTGTCCCATCAACTCACGATCAATGTCAAAATGTTGCAAAAATTGTATGGCGAAGTTCACATTCGCGGCCTCTTCGCTTCCATGCTCCTCTGTACGCTGCAACCAAGAACACTAGTTTAGACAATCGGTCCCACATGCCTGCCATTAGCAATGTGGGAGCGGCTTCAGCCGCGAATTCCCCGATCTGGCGAGAGCGTAAAAACTGGCACAAAATTGATCCAATAAACGGACCGAAGTAAGGAATTTCCGGGCCTGAAAACTATCTCACCCGTCAACCCTGTTCCGAATTATTGCTATCCGCAAGTATCGCGCCCGCCTCAATCTTCTTTTTCCGTGTTACGCCTACGTATACCGGCACTCCGGCCATCAATAACAGCAACGTCCAGTAGGCGGCATCTTCCCCGGAGCTTGCGATCACCCATATACAGATCAGAAACGCGACGATAGAGATGACCGCTTCACGACTTCTGCGTGCCGGGCTGGTCTTCTCATCATGTAGGCCCAGTAGCAGGCCAGCCATTGCAGAGAATGCGTAGGGAACGACGGTCGTCAGTGTGGCGATCAGAATGACGAATGTATAGGCACCGACGAGGCCCTTTGTCTGGCTCATAATCAGCATAGCACTCGCTAACAGGCCCGCGATGACGAAGGATGCGCCAGGCGTATTGTGTTTCGTCATCCGTTTAAAGACCTGGGGAAATACGCGATCACGTGCGGCCGCCATCGCCGTTTGACCGGCGGCCAGAAGCGTCACATTAAATGCACCCACCATCGAGACGAGCGCGCCAATAGATATTGCGATACCACCCCAACTGCCAGCCATGTGAACGCCGGCATCGGCAAGCGGCGAACCGGACTCTGCCAAAACTGCCGCTGGAATCATGCCCATCACTGCAAACGCGACCAGCAGGTAAACTGCGGCAATCGTCAGTGTCCCGACTATCAGTGCTCGCGGAATTGTTTTTTCCGGATCAATGACATCTTCCGCCGGCACAGTAGCCGATTCAATGCCGACAAACGTCCAGAATGTAAGGGCGAAGGCAGATGCAAACAAATAGGCCGAATTTTCTGTGCCAGGATTCATCGGCGGTAAAGTCTCTGTGTCGACGAAAAACAAACCGACGCTGCCGATAATGATGAGCGGGATCAGCTTTAGAATCGTTGTCGCCAAACTAAAGATGCCGGACTCTTTAACGCCTGTAATATTCACCCAGACCAGTGACCATATCAGGACTAACCCTGAACCGATCATCAGTAGCGGGCTTGCACCGATTACGGGAATTAACACACCAACATAACCAGTAAATGCAATTGTTATACCGGCACTGGCAGTCCATAAGGCGATCCAGTAACTCCAGGCGATCAGGAACCCGCCGAAATCACCAAATCCTGCATGCGCGTACGCATAAGGTCCGCCGGCAGTTGTTACCCGTCGCGAAAGATTGCCCAGTGTCATCGCAACAAAAAGCGCGCCAACTGCTGCTGTCGCCCAGCTCAACAAACCGAGGCCGCCGTAAGTAACCAGCACCGCTGGCATCATGAATATGGCGGAGCCGATAGCCCCACCGACCACCAGCGCCCAGCACCGCCAGAAACCCAATGCTCTTTTATTACCCTGCGACATGATCTCTCCCCTTTGGAGCTCGCGTCACGAAGCATTCACCGTGCCATATCGATGTGTCATGGACAACGAAAACAACTTTTAGTCGTTCATTCACCGTATTACGCCAGAATGCGCTGAAAGCTAAAGCATCTGCGGGAGATACAAATTCGCAGCATTCTGCCCGGCGTTAGCGTATAAAAGTCGATGTCATGAATTGCAAAAAGCCGATCGACGAAAAAACCGGATTTGACATATCCGAAGATTTTGCGCGCTTTGATCAGCGCAATGAAATCTATTGCCGCTCGGAATGGGACGAAGAAATAAAGAGCAAGAACGCTACGGCTTTCTTCAGTGGTCACTACATGCCACACGCCCGAGCACGCAAAGCAGATGGCTTTGGGCAGAAAGACTACGCACTAAGAAACGCGACCTGGCACGTGACCAACGTGCTACGTGATTTACGCAGGAAAAATGACGATCGAAAAGAAGGTTTTTTTGACACGTTTACTGCGCAGGACGAGGGCTGGCCCGAACCTTACGAGTTTTCGTCGCCGAAAGAGGCCAAAGCGACTCTCAAAAGGGCGGCACACTCGATGGGTGCCGGACTGCTCGGTGTTTGTGAGTACGACGAGCGATGGGTTTACAGCGCCAGATACAGCGAACAGACGCAAAAAAGCAAGCCGGTGGATATTCCCCAAGATTTACCGTTCGTCATTGTAATCGGCGAGCCAATGGATCTGGAACTCACCGCAACGGTTCCCTCGGCGTTGTCCGGTTCTGCAACAGGCATGGGTTATACACATGACACTGTTGTCCTTCTCACTCTTACTCAATATATCCGCAACCTCGGCTATCGTGCAGTTGCGTCCATGAATGACTCGGCTCTACCTATTCCTCTTGCAGTTCAGGCAGGTCTCGGTGAAGTCGGGCGGCATAGTCTCCTGATTACCGAGGAGTATGGACCACGCTTGCGCCTTGGCAAGATTTTCACTGACATGCCGTTGGTCATTGACCAACCCAAACGTTTTGGCGTCAAAGAGTTTTGCAACGTGTGCCAGCGTTGCAGCAGCGCTTGCCCGCCAAAGGCTATCCCGACTGGCGCTCCATCACGCGAGGCGCACAGCGTCTCTAATCTCAAGGGCGTTATGAAGTGGACGACATTCGCGGAGAAGTGTTTTCGATTTTGGGCCGGTCAGAATTCGGACTGCTCTATTTGCATCCGGGTCTGCCCGTACAATCGGGACTTCAGCAAATGGTACAACCGCCTGTGGCGAAGACTTGCCGGGACGTCGTTACGCAAAGCCATGTTGCAGGTCGATATTTTTTTCAATAAACGAAAAAGACAGTCTTCTGCCCGCTGGTGGCTGGGAAAGTAATTCCTTACTTCTTCACCCACTTCCTACCGGCGTCCTGGTAATAGTGTCCCGCCTCGGTTTTCTGTATTGCCAGCTCGTAAAACCGGTTCGCCACTTGCGCTACAGTCGTGCTGGTATTCTGCGCTGTCTTTTCAAACTGGACCTTACGTTTGTTGTTCACATCGGCAATAAGCGAATTCACTTCGGCACTGGCCGGCGATTTTACAGCCGCAAGGTACCCGGACTGCGATTCTCCAACCAAACCCTGGTCTTTCGCGTCGTGAAGATCAATTGCCCATGCATTTTGCACAGCAAAAAATATAAATATCGTTGCAAGAATAGTTTTCATAATGGCCGCCCTCAAAATATGTCACTTTCTTCGTCGAACAGATCTTCCAGTTCCTCGTCGACCTGCACACGAATATTGTGTTCTATCTTTATGTTCAGATTTATTTCGATAGGTTCTTTTGGCGCCTCTAACTTGACGGTGGGATTACAACCCACGAGGAAAACCAAAAGAAATGGAATTGTCAGTAGCCTGATCATGACGATATAGCACCTTTGAATATGTCTGCTGGCAGCGTACCCGATCGCTTGCGCCGGATAAAGGTCAGCAGTCCCGATGTTGATCCGAATGTTGATCCGGATGTTGACCCGGATGTTGACCCGGATGTTGATGATAGTCTGTTCATTCTTCGTTCAACCGCCTTTCAAAAATTTCCTGAATACTGCGTGTCGCCTGCAAACTCCGTAGCATTTGCGGAACGTTGTTCTCCAGATTGAGGTTTAGTACCACCGGCTGGCTTGGGTCCATTTTCGGATTTACGCCTTCCAACCGCATAGCCAATAATAAATCTCCGTCTTCTGTATACGTGACTTGTGAGGTCAGTGATTCAAATTCGAAGTCACTCAACGCACGTGTCGCCAGGCCAAGCTGTGACTCATCCGTGCTGGCATCGCCTGCCCGGTAGCGGATGGAGCCGCCAGGCTCGTCACTTTCCAGCCGACCCTGAGCAATCGTGATCTGATTGCCAGTTATGGCGACCGGCAATATGCCGGAAACGCTGCCCTCTATGTCAATACTGTCGAATTCTGCCAGTGCCTTCATTAACGACAACTGAACAGAGTCAATCTTAAGCATTATGGCGGTGGTTTCAGCTTCCAGTGAGTAATTGAACGGTTCGGTGCGCATAGTTCCACCCAGGACGCCCATAGAAAGCGCGTCGACATGAACGGATAAAAGGTCTGCACCAATCTGAAAATTTGCCATTATCTGGCTAATGGGCAGGCCGACGTCGAGAATGTCGAGACTGACCGTGGCTGGCTCAAATTCGTGGCCGGCCTGTGTGTTAATGCTTGCACTCAACGCTGTGGACAAACCGCTTAACGCGATGTTATTTCGAAATGCGGCGACACCGTCTACTCCAATCCGCAAGGTTCCCGTTACGTTGTTATCGTCAGCCGCACTCCAGTTCAGATCGGATTCCATGGACAGACGTCCGGCGCTCACGTCCCAGTTTTTTGTCGCTGGCGACACAAATTTTGACAAGTTCCGAGCGGCGAAATCTATTGATGCATCATGCAGTTGCATCTCGCCGTGGCTCGCATTCAGATCATGAACTAACTCAAGCTTCGCCTGGATAGCATTATCTGGCGATGACACAGCGCCGGTGGCCGATAGCTTATCGCTGGTAATTCCCCACGTACCCGAAATGTCCGGAACCGACCACATCAGTTCGCCCAAAGCGAGCTGCGCCGCCTCGGCACCGATGTGATATGCACTTGTGATGATGTCGCCGCTTTCGCTAATGGCCAGGTTTGATAGTGTTGTCGCTAATGAACCGTCAAGGCCTGGTGGTGCTGCAATACCATCGATCTGAAAATGCGCCTCGTCGGACTGTCCGCGCCAGCCGCTGTCTTCGACATGAATCGTCGCGCCCGAAAACCGGGTCAGGTCGATCGATTCAACGGTCATTGCCTGGTTACTGACACCGTGAAACGTCGCCGTCGAGCTTGCAGCAAACTCCACCTGCGTTTGCTCATTGACCGATACTGTCATCGGTGCACTGATATTGGCGGAAGCTATCGCCATCCCTCCCAGCGATATATCGCTGGCATCGATTTTCGCCTGCAAAGTACAGGTGATTCCTGCCTGGCAAGAAAGCGCTGTCACGCTGAGTGGGAAGTCCTGAATGGCAGCCATAGAGATTCGCATCTCGCCACTTTCAATCTGCGCGTGCCAATCCAGTGACGGATACTCGACCATGGTGACCGTTGGCGCGTGGGAAAGAACCTGAATATGCATTAGTGACTGATCGTCAACCTGGTAGTCGAGTGAGAGCTCGCCATCGGACTGCAGTGTCGCCTCAACCTGGATCGGGTCTTGCGGTTGGTCCGTGATTGACGTGCTCACCGCACCCCACAGGAGCGTATCCAGGGACGATATTTTTGCCGGCACCATACCCACGGCATGTAATACCGGCAGCAGGGGTGCCACGCGTGTAGTCGACTGACCGCTGACGATAAATCGAGAGCCCTCTCGCTCAACCGCCAGCGCCAACGCCACGGCAACTACGTCATCGGACGTGGTCGCGGTAATCGACACACGATGTTCGTTGATTTCAACGGGCTCGATGCCGGCCGCAACTGCAAAAGAGCCAATGTTAAGGCGCATCAACTGCCCGGCGTCGGTGGATTCCCAGGAAACGGCTGTTAATGGCGGCAGGCCATCGGTGGTAACACGGCTGATTTGCACCGTCGAATAGGGTAGGTTTTGCGGCAGTTCGAGAATGGACGCGAGAATTGCGGCGATGGGCACCGGTTGATCACTATTGCCAGCGGGAATGAGTTCAAGTTCGTCGATCTTGAGCAAGCTCGACTGAGCTTTGCGGACCTTGGTCGGCAGCACGATGCCAGTAACGCGAATATGTGCGCCGCTGCTCCACTCCAGCACCAGTTCATCAAAACTGACGTTGTCGGCGCTAATGGAGTTGATCGACAGCCCGGTGACGACAAGATCAGAATCTTTCAGTACAGAGTTGGCGACATTGCGTGCAATAGAGTCCCTGTACAAATAGATGCTTAGCGCCGCAATCGCTATCAAGACCAGGGCTATGGCCATGTATTTGTGAATTTTCAATGCAGCGCTGCCGGGTGATCTACGTCGTGAGCGACAGTATAAACGTGCTGACTTGCCATTACGTTCTGCCAGGCAAATAGATTGAAATCACTGCTGTCCCACTTGCTCTGGTTGCAGGACCGTAAGACCAATGCATGGACTGACGTCCAGGTCGCCTTCGCTTGTCGGGACCTGAAATTCGCAACGGTCGGCGATGATGTTTTTCACCGTGGCCGAGCATTGTCAATCGCGGCAAGATGCCGCTCCTACGTTACGAATTGGAGAATCGGTATCTTGCCGCAATTTTCGAGCTTGGCTCCATTTATGGAGTAAGTGGGACAACAGTAGAGCGAAATCTATATGGCAGACCAGCAATCGACTAGTAATGTAGCGACGACAAGCGCAGTATTTACTTCTGATTATCACAAAAAAAAGAATAAGAGGAATGTCATGAAAGAGCATTCGGGTGCCCCGCCATCGGGACTCATCGAGGGAATAAGGGAAAACGCGAAGCTCGCGGTCATTAGTGGTGTAGTTCTTATTCTCGCCGGCACTTTCGCAGTATTGTCACCGCTGGTCGTCGGATTATCCATCACCATCATGGTCGGTGTGTCATTGCTAATTGGTGGAGTCGGTCAGTGTTTCCTGGCACTGAAGGCCGGGGCATTGGGCAGAGGCTTGCTGACTTTCGTGGTAGGTGCATTAATGGTCGTGGCCGGCGTGTTCATGATGACTCAGCCGGTCGCTGGGCTCGCATCAATTACGTTGCTGCTGGTGGCCTACCTGGTTGCGGCGGGATTGGGTGACTTGTTCATGGCGCTGCAGCTCCGACCAGCCGAAGGTTGGAGTTTGATGTTGTTTAACGGCATTGTCACATTGTTGCTCGGAATGATGCTCTGGCGGCAATTTCCGTTGTCGGGGGCATGGGCAATCGGGGTCCTGTTTGGTATCAAGATGATATTCAGCGGCTGGGCACTGGTGTTCATCGGCAGGAACGTTAAGCAAGCCGCGACCTCTCTTGAGTCGTAAGTGAAGAAGAAGGCAGAGGCGCAACGATGACAACAAAAACATTTGGCCAAATGATTGCTATGGCTCTAATGCTCACAATTGCCTGCACAGGCACCTGTGCCGAGGAGACCGTTTATAAGTGGGTGGACGAAGACGGCGTTGTTCATTTCAGTGACGCGCCGCCCGCCGAAGGTGACCCGACCGACACAGAGACAATTATTATTCCGAAGTCTGCGCCTGTTGCGGCTCCTGCTCAGCCGGCGCCCAAGCCAGCTACAGTTCCGCGGACGAGTAGCAGTAGTCAGTCGAAGAAGCCGGCGGCCGAGACACCACCATTGTTCGAGAGAAGTGACATCACGAGTATGAGCCTTGCTGACCTGGATCGTCGCTGCGAGGGAGCAAGGGAAACAATGATCGCGCCATTAAGGGAAGCCGAGATTGCTAAGTGCAAGCAAGATAAGAAAAACGATCCGGCCTGGTGCGAGCGCTTTAATGCGGATTATGGCGATGGTGGACGTACGGGTTCCGGATCGATACGACCGAGAATGTTTAATGATCTCCCGGAATGTGTTGAAGCTATGCAGGAGAAAAATCGACGCAGGTAACGGTCGTCGAAACAGGGGGACAAACAGGGGGACAGTGAAATAGGGGGACAGTGACCATAACTATTTCAACTCTAATGAAGGGGACAGTAATGAAGGGGACAGTGACCATAACTAAGTTGAATGAAGGGGACAGTGACCATAACTAAGTTGAAATAGTTATGGTCACTGTCCCCTTCATTCTGTCCCCTTCATTCGCGATAGCGTAGCTCAATCTGGAACGCGACATCAGGCGCGGTCTCAGCGTCTGCATCCTCGCTAATTCCCAGGCTCAACTCGTAATTGTTGGAAATGCGAATATTTCCACCAAAAGTTACCGTTGTGGCGCTACCGCCAAGACTGTGGATTTCAGATCGATACATAGCCGACCGCGATGCCCCTTGCAGCCGTAGTTCGATACGCTCACTTACCTGCAACCCGACGCCTGTAGAAATAAAACTGGCCCATTCTTCGTAGCGATCGGCGAGCAAATCGGGTTCGCCGATATGGATGGCATGTATCCTGTAGAAGCCGGTCAAATTCGAAATACCGAAAAGGTTGATCACGTCACCGGCCAGGCCCAGGCTCAGGTCAGTACCGCCACTGCCATGCAACTTGCTGCTGTCGCCAGTCGGTAGTTTCGCGCCGAAGCGCAACGCCAATTGGTGGCGTTCCGTCGAGAAAAGACGCAAGCCACCGAACAACCGTACATCGCCAAATCCCTTTGAGCTGCTATTGACGTTTACCGCCAGACCCGTTGCGTCCGCATAGCGAAAGTCGAGTACATCTTGTTCTCGTCCAGGCCGGTGTCCCGCGGGCAGCCCAAACAGGTTGTGCCAGGAATCTATAACAGAATCCAGGCGGCCCGCCTGGTGCCGTATGTAAGGTAGTTCGACCCCAACGTCCATCCTGGTTCCAATCCCAACGCGAAACCGTAGTTCCACTCGGGAGGTTTCTCCGTCCAGGTACAGAGTCTCTGCTGATTGAGGGTCATCCATAGAGTGACTTGCATGTGTTACCGAAAGGTCCCAGGCGAGCTCCCCGGCACGAAGCAGTCGAGCACCCTCGGTGCTGTCGGGCACGCCGAATATGCCAGTAAGTGGTCCGTTATCGTGATCGCGCAAGACGTCGGCGAACGCGGCCGGCGCCAGCAAAACGCAAGGCAGCAGGACGAATTCGCAAAGTTTCAGTTTTATGTTAAACACGGTTTATTTTTTTTTATTTTTAGGGGCGAATGAAAAAGACGCTTTCGACTCTTCCCTGGCCACTGGGGACATACCCGAAGCCATTTGTAGCGACAATTATGTGAGTGGTAAAATTACAGAAACACCAGCCGCATCGAACCTGAGACCATTATACCGCGTCGCCTGTGATTGCGTAGTACCGCACGAAATCAGCCGAGTCTTTTGTTTATTCGAACTATCGCTAATTCGGCCATGAGCATGACTATGATCACTGCGATGAATGCAACTATGCCGTGATACGGGCCCTTAAATAAGACCTGATCACCGAAGGCAATATTGATCGCCTCAAGTATTACGAACTTGGAACCGAACAATACAGCCCAGGCGGACAGCACTCTCATCACTTTCGCAGATGTGCCGGGCTTCGATTTAAAGTAAGCCGCGATGCGGTGCTCTATCCTAAGTGTGATCTGCAATAAGACCTGTAATAGCAGTGCTGCAAGTAGTGAAATCGTGAAAGATTCGATCACTACCAGGTCCCAGTATTCATC